>JANLPL010000232.1:0-3103 GCA_031367195.1 Bradyrhizobium sp. | reverse complement strand
GGATGCGGCGCTCGATGGCTTCCAGAGGGCGCTCCGCAAAGTGCCGGAGGCGATGCGAACGAGCCTCGCCTACGACCAGTGCAAGGAAATGGCGCGCCACGCCGAACTCGCCAAGCAACTGAAAATCAAGGTCTATTTCTGTGATCCGCACAGCCCGTGGCAGCGCCCGACCAACGAAAACACAAACGGCCTCGTAAGGCAGTATCTGCCCAAGGGCGTCGATCTGAGCCCATACTCACACCGCGATCTCGAAAAAATCGCCGACAGCCACAACACGAGGCCGCGCGCATGCCTCGGATTTCAAACTCCCAAGGAAGTCTTCTACAATGAAATCCAGAGGCCGGGTGTTGCACTTCAAATTTGAGACCGCCCTGTTAGCTTCCGGGGGACGTAACTCCCAAGCCGTCCCCCATTTTGAGTGGCCGGACAGTGCGCTACCAGCACTGAATTGCGGTGACGCGAGAACAAAGATGAATCGCATCACGAACAAACCCGAGCCCGCAGCCACGATAATGGCGACCGATGCCGATTTTGACGTCCAAAACGGGGACGGCTTGGGAGTTACCGGGGGACACCAAATCACACCCAACCCCCTGAAATCCCCTCCCCTCGGTCTGTCCCGGCCACCTCACGCCCCCCTTACCCGCCCGCTCACCCCCTCCAGCGCCCCCGCCTCCAACTCGCAATGCAGCAGCCGGGCCGGATCGACCGGGCCGGGCAGGACGATCCGGCCCGGCGGGGTCGGCGCAAAACCCATGCGGGCGTAATAGGGCGCATCGCCGACCAGCAGCGCGAGCCGACCGCCCGCCGCCTTCGCCGCCTCCAGCGAGGCTTTGACCAGCGCCTCGCCGATTCCCCGGCTGCGGAACACCGGCTCGACGATCAGCGGCCCGAGGAGATAGGCCGGCGTCGCCCCGATAAGGATCGGCGTCATCGCATTGGCCCCCACCAGCAGCGGCCCGACGCGGGCGACGAAGCTCAAGGAGAGATCGGGCGGCGTCGTCTCGCGCACGCGATAGGCGGTGCGGGCGAAGCGGCCGGGGCCGAACACGCGCTCGTTGAGGCGCAGGATCGCCGCTTCGTCGTCGGGCGTCTCGGGGGTGAGCGTAAAGGTCATGTCGGACATGGCGCCGCCCTCTAGCACGCCTCACCACGTCGGCGACAGCGGGCGTCCGTGCAGAATTTCGCTCAAGCGCGCCCGCGTCGCCCGCGTGGCGTCCTGCGGCAAAGCGTCGGGGGCGAAAAAGCGCGCTTCGAGGATTTCCCGATCTGGCTGGCGAACCCCAGTGACACGGAAGGTGCGCGTGACATAGACCGCGACATGGTCGCGCGGCGACATGTTGATGTTGTGGAACAGGCCGTGCAACTGCATCGGCGGCACGACTTTCAGACAAGCCTCCTCCGCCATCTCGCGCGCGAGCGCCTGCTCGCAGGTCTCGCCGCGCTCGACCCCGCCGCCGGGGAAATGCCAGCCCTTGATATAGCCGTGCTTGACCAGCAGCACGCGCCCATCGCCGTCGATGGCGATTCCGCGCACGCCCAGCGTCATCGGCCGCAGCAGCAGGAAGGCGCCGTGCATGATCGCGTCGCGCCAGCTTTTGCGCCTTTGCGCCGTCGCTGCGACCGCGCTAGTCGGAGACGCGCCCACAGCGGACCCGTCATGCGTTTTCGAATCGCCCATTTCTCCGACCCGCATCTGAGCCCGACCCCGTTTCCGGCAGGCCGCGAACTGCGGTTGAAGCGATTCCTCGGCTGGGTCAACTGGAAGCGGACGCGCGAGCGGCTCAACGACATGAATATGCTCGCCCGTCTGGTCGCCGACGCGCGCGCTCAAGGCCCCGACCACATCGCCATGACGGGCGACGCAGTCAATCTTGCGCTACCTAGCGAATTCCGACGCGCGGCGGAATGGATGAGGGGATTGGGCGCGGCGCAGGACGTCTCCTTCACCCCAGGCAATCACGACGCCTATGTCAGCGACACGCTGCCGACGCTGGCGCAAACCTTCGCGCCGTGGACCGAGGGCTATCGCTTTCCCTATCTGCGCCGACGCGGCGAGGTCGCGCTGATCGGCCTCAACAGCGGCGTGCCGACCGCGCCGTTCCTGGCCACCGGGCGGCTGGGGTCGGCCCAGCTCGACGCCTTCGCGGCGCTGCTGCGCGAGACCGCCGGCCTCGCCCGCGTCGTGATGATCCACCACCCGCCGATGCAAGGCGGTCGCGCGCCAAAACTGCGCGGTCTCGACGACGCGCACGCGTTCGAGGCGGTTGTCGCCGAACACGGGGCCGAATTGATCCTGCATGGCCACACCCATCGCGTGATGGCGAACCGGCTGCCCTCGCGCGAAGCCCGCAACGCCGCAGGCTTCGTCCCCGTGCTCGGCGCGCCCTCGATTTCCGCCGCCGCGCCCGACGCCTTGCATCGCGCCTGCTTTTATCTGATCGACCTCAGCCGCGAAGGCCCGCAATGGCGCACGTCCTGGCGGGCGCGCGAACTGTCGCAACACTCGGGCGAAATCGCAGATCGCGAGCCGCCAGCAGCCTGAGAGCGCGTTACATCTCGTCGAAGCCGCCGCCCGTCAGCCGCAGCCAGTCCCATTCCCGGCGCAGCCAACCGCGCGCCTCGGAATAGGCGAGCGCCGCCTGATAATCATAGGGGCGGCCGAGATTGCGCCGCAGGAACTCGCGGCTCACCTCGCTCGCGCGCAGGCTCTGGCCCGGCCGCACCGCGTGGGCGGTGAAGATGGTCAGAAGGCCCATCGCATAATCCTCGTCGGCCGGAAGCATAAGCCTCGTCCTTTCGCGCGTCCCCCCGCATCAGACTGCGGAGAGCTTGCGTCGGGATTGAGGCGGCGGGTCAGCGTCACGCGGGCTCGCTGATCGACCGCCTTCGCGAGGTTCGATTGCGCCGCATCGACGCGACTAGAGCATCCTCCGATCAATCTGTATCATTTCCGCAGGCTTTGAAATAATTTGCACATTCGTTGGGTTTGAAGATTTCGGCGCAGGTTTCGAGGGCGTTCATCAGGCCTGCGACGGTCCGCTCGGCGAGCTTGCGTAGGAAGGCTTTCAGTTTGGAATAGGCCTTTTCGATCGGGTTCATG
>JANLPL010000207.1:0-4537 GCA_031367195.1 Bradyrhizobium sp. | reverse complement strand
CGACCTCGCGAATGCCGATCGCCCGCTCAAGGAAATGACGACGGCCAAGAGGGTGGGTCTGAGGGAGCTCTAACTCTCTTTAGCCTTATCGAGAAATGTCGACCGAGCAGCCAGCGGCATGGGGGTGTGGCGGAGCGGGAGTCCGCCGCAAAACCCGTATATCTATTTATTTCTATTATAGAAATTCGGCTGACTTATCGCGCGCTCCCACATTTTTTCCCACGGGAAGGGGCCGTCACTTCGGATTTCGTCTTTTTATAGTGCCGGAAAATTCAGCGTCGAACCGTCGATCACGGCGAGGCGGGCGTTGCTACTTTTCACTACTTTAGGGGCGACCATGCCTATTACGAACCTATGCTCGACTAGCGAGGTAAGCCAATAAAACCACGACGGCGATTAGAAGCCGTTTTATTGTTTGAAGCTGGGCGTTGACCGATGACAGGGACGACCAAAGTAGCACTATGTCATGCCTCGTGTGCAGTATGGCCTTCCTCACCTGAAACGAGGTGACCGGCACCTCAAACCCCGGTGCCGCATTGTCCCTTTCGTCGGAAGCGATGAGGTCCTCCTGCAGCTTGACGGCCTTATAATCCCACCAGGTCAAATGGGCTTTTTTGAGATTGTCGAGCGCGGTTTTTAGATCGGTCATGCCCGCAACCTACCGTTCGGCGACGCGGGAGTCATCACTGCGATTCTTCGGGCAAAAGGCGGTGGGCAATCCGCGCGGCCTCGCCGATGTTCTGCGTCCACCCACACCGCTTGCCGATGATGCGACCGCCGCGACCATGACGGGTCAAGCCAAGTTGACCGCCCATTTCCGTGCTCGCCGATTTCAGCAGGTAACGGACCACGTTGGCCGCGTTGGCACGATGATGCTCGCCCGTATTCGAACCGTTTTTTGCGGTTTGTTTAACCAGCCGGCCGCCGACGCTCTTCACCATGCTGACGCCCGGTTGATAGGTGCCGCCAGCCGTCTCGATCCATCGCCGCGTCCGATTTCGCAACGAAAGGCCGGTCGGGATGTGAAGCAGGATATGGACGTGTTCGCCGTAGGTGCTGGCGTGCTCGCGGACCCATAAGGCAGTCAGCTCGCCGCCCGCCCGCCGCGCCAGCCGACTGACTTGATCGAGCAGCTTGCGTATGAAGCCAGCCGCCGCATGTTCGCCAATACCGGCCCGGCCATAGTGAACAATCCAATGCCGCTGAAATGTTCGCCCGGTAGCGAGCGCAAATCGGGCCGCGTCCAAAAGGGAATTAACCTTGTGGTCCGCCATGTCGAAACTCTCTCGATCCGCCCGGTTGCGAGCGCCGCCCCACGTTCCCTTGGCAGGGCGAGACTGAAAAGCGACCACGTAACATGAAGAATAATCTATAAGAGCAAAGGCCGTGCCAGTTTCGGCAGACCATCGGCTTTTTGCCGATTTTGGACGGCTGGCGCGGATGCGGATTACCGGCTTTTCGGCCATGGTGTCGCAGTTTCAAGTTGCGGTTATGCGAAGGCGGTCAGGTGCGTCCGGTGCTCGCACCTAACGTCGCTTGCCGCCACTGATAGTCGGGTCCGGGACGACAAGGCCATGATGCTCCATGAGGGTCGCGGTCAGCTCCCACAGCGCGTCCAGCGGGAAAGTGCAGCCGTCACGAGTCGGCTTCCATGTCCCGCCGTCGTCATACCATTTGCGCCAGTTGCAGAAGGTCCGGCCTTCATGGTCGGCGACCTCCAGGCGCCAGCGGTGCCCGCGATAGTCGCGCTCGAATAGGACCGCCGCTGTCACGCCGCGTCCTCGATCATGCCCGGCGTCAACAGGCGGTAGCGGGCGTGGCGGTAGCGGCCTTCGCGCACCGTCTCGATCAGCAACCCGTCATCGCGCAGCGCGTGGATCGTCCCGCCTAGTCGGGTGTGCCAAGGCCACGTGTCCCATTGGGTCATCGTCCGGCCAGCCGCGAGCATAACGAGAACGCGGGCGCGTTTGCCGCTGTAGCGCCATATGCCGCCCGTCAGCGCGCGAAACGTGACGCGGCTGGCATCCGGGGCGGATTGGACGGCGGGCGCGCTCACAGCCCGTCCCCATGCTCGCAGCCGTCATGTTCGGCGTCGGGGTCCGCGATGATGCAGCCCGGCCCTTGGCCAGCCGCAGCGCGAGCATAATCCGGCTCACCCTCATCATTCCCCCGATCGTCGTCATCCACTTCGGCGTCTTCGCTGGCGACACGGCTCCAGCTCGCGAGGCACGCTTCCTTGTGACGACCTCGGCCATGCCACTCCGGCCATGCCCGGTCGTCGGTATCGGAAGCGGGACAGCCCGGACCATCCCACGCGCTCGGCCTAACTCCTTCGTCTTCGGCGTCGGTCGCGTCCTCCAGGTCCGCGTCGCCGTCGATCAGGTCGAGTGTGTCGAGCACGTCGATCAGCGGCGAGACCGTCGCTTGGATGATGGCGCGAATTGCCCGGATAGTGTAGATCGGCTCGGCATTTGCTCCCACAGCGATTGCGCGCCCCTCGGCTCCCAAGGCCGGGGGGCTTTCCATGTCCGGGGCGCTCATGCGACCGCGCCTTGGCGGACGGGTAGCGACGCCGCCCATGCTTCCGCGTCATCGCGGGCAATCCGGCTGGCGGTCCCCATCTTGCGAAGGGCAAGCCTTCCGGCCGCGATTTCACGATAAGTCTGAGTGTTGCTGATACTGTAACGGCGACGAAATTCTGCCAGCGTCATCAAGTCCGGTGCGTCGTCCATAGTGTCGTCTCCAAATGTGGCGGGCTTCCGCAGACATTCGAAGGGTTGGCGAGGGAGGGTGCGGTTTGCACGGATATTGCGCCGGAGAGTTAGGGGCCAACTTCCGTTAATTTACGGATTCCTTGAGGTTTTTTGCTTTTCCGCAACCTATCGCGTGCCCACACGATGAGCACGTCCATTAGCTCGTCGCTCACAAACTTGATCGGCCGTTTCGTGACTTGGGTGCGTGCAATCTGGCGACGATAGGTCTCGACGGACCGACTGTTTAGGCCCCGCTCTTTCAGCTCACATCGGTATGCAGCGTCGCCGCCGCCACGAGCTTTCAACCTATCCGCCGCGCCGACGATGATGCCTTTCAGAGTCAAGTCTTCAAGCTGTGAAACACCCCCGCGACGTGAGCGTGGCTTGACTGACGGTCTCACCTCCCCAACCTGCAATCCCGCCAGCGAATATGACAATTCAAGTGCCATCGCGCCGAGAAATCCTTCGGCAGCCACAAAGAGACTCAACGCCCGCTCGGCGTCGGCTTGGAAATGCGGACCCTCGATAGGTCTCGGGAAAGCCGCTTGGAGGTGATTGCGGAACAACCTCGCCAATGTCGCAAGGGCGACCGCGAATTGCGCTAGAGCATCATCGCTCCCCAACTCCTCCTCCCTCGCCCACCGTAGGCTATAGCGAATTTGATCAAGGGCCGATTCAATCTCCGGGTCATCCCTCGGCGGGGGCACGGTCGGGTCGCATCTTCGCTGGCGCTCGGTGAGTTCCACTAGCCGACAACCAGTTGGACAACGTTGTCACGCGTGACCGCCTCACAAAACTCCGCCCATGCTGTCATCATCGCCCGGCGCTTGTCGAGCATTGACCCGCGCTGATAGGCGGCGACCGTCTTGTCGGCGACGACGTGCGCCAAGGCCGCTTCGGCCAACTCGGCTGGCCAGTTGGTTTGTTCGGCAACCCAATCGCGGAAGGTCGATCGAAAGCCGTGCGGGACGGCATCGACCGCCATGTCACGCAGCGCCTTCGTCAAGGTCATATCGCTTAGCGGCTTGCCGCGAGCCGCGCCGGGAAAGACTAGATTGGCGTCGCCGCGACGATGTTCCTTCATGCGTTCGAACAGCGCAACGGCTGGAGCGGACAACGGGACGACGTGCGGGCGGTTAGCCTTCATCCGGTCGGCGGGGATGGTCCACAAGGCCGCTTCAAGGTCCAGCTCGCCCCATGTCGCCAACCGGACCTCACCGGAACGCGCCGCTGTCCATATCACCGCTTCCAGCGCCAGCCGCCCCATGGTTTCCTTCGACCGCAATCTCGCCATGAATTCGGGCATGGCCGCGTGGGGGAGCGCGGCGTGATGCTTCACCGCTTGGCGTTGGCGGGGGAGCGCCTTGTCGATCACCGCCATCGCGAGCGGCCCGTCGCGGTAGCCTTTTGCTACCGCCCAATCGATCACCGTCGCAATCCGCTGGCGCAAGCGGCGCGCGGTTTCCGGCTTCGTCAGCCAGATTGCCGCGAGCGCGTCGCGGACGGCTGGCGCTTCGACCCGCGAGACTGACACGTCGCCCAATGTCGGGAAGGCGTATGCGGTCAGCGTCGCCAGCCATTGAGCGCCGTGCTTCGCGTTGCGCCAGCCGCGCTTGTGCTCGGCATGGACCAACGCCGCCGCTTCCCGGAACGTGGGAACGCTACTCGCCTTGCGCCGCTCGGCAACCGGGTTGATCCCGACTTCGACCTGCGAACGGACAATCCCGGCGCGGTCGCGGGCAAGGGCGAGCGAGACCTTGCTTGCGCCGCCTAACCCTATGTCG
>JANLPL010000183.1:0-7730 GCA_031367195.1 Bradyrhizobium sp. | reverse complement strand
GCCGCCGATCACGCCACGCGCGCCGCCGGGATCGTGCTGCGCGGCGAAGCCAAGGGCGCGGCCGGGGCGGATCTGGTGTCGCGCGAGATCGGCGCGCTCAAGGGACGCCTCAACTGACCCCGGGACTAGCGGAGCGCGCCTCTGTGGCGCCCGCGCCGCGAATTCGCGAATTCGCGCCGCGCCCGGCTTGACCGGCGCGGCGCTTCGCGTTTGATGCTAAGCGCAGAATCGGTTGAGGTGATGGCGATGCGGCGCGCGCTCCTATGTTTGGCCTTGCTCGGCCTGTCGGCGACGGCGCGGGCGGACAGCCAATATTCCGATCCGGCCGAGCGGCGATTCTCGCCCTATGTCGGCAATGTCGACAAATGCGACGACGAGCACATTCTGTCCCGCATCCAGGGCGTGTTCCGCACGACGCAGAACGCCTACTGGAAAGAAGACCTTCAGATCGACAGGTTCGACCGCGTGCGCGAGATCAGCCTGCGCGGCAACGGGACGGAATACATCCCGCGCCGCTATTGCATCGCGCGCGGCCATCTCAGCGACAGAAGCGTGCATACCGTGATCTACGACATTGAGGAGAGCCAGGGCGTCATCGGGGTCGGCGACGGCGTCGAATGGTGCGTGGTCGGGCTCGACCGGATGTTCGCTTTTTCGCCGGCGTGCAGTTCGCTGCGGCCCTACGCCGAGCGTTCGCTCGGCTCGAAGGCTCTGGTGGAGCGCTATTGATGTCGCGTTGGACGCATTTGCTGGCGGCGCTGGCGGCCCTGTGGGCGGTCGCGGCGAGCGCGGCGACGCCGATCGACCTCGTGGCGACCGCCGAGTTCGATTTCTATGTGCTGACCCTGTCCTGGTCGCCTGAATTCTGCGAATCGGGCGGCGCGGACCGGTCGCCCGAGCAATGCCGGGTCGGCGCCGCCTCCGGCTTCGTCGTGCATGGATTGTGGCCCGACAATTCCCACCGGGACGACCCCAGTTCCTGCGGCCTCCAGCCTGATTACGTCCCCGGCGGCGTACTTGGCCTCGGCGCCAGCGTATATCCCTCGCGCGGGCTGGCGATCCATGAGTGGAAGACGCACGGAACCTGCACCGGGCTCGACGCCGCGCATTATTTCCGCGCCGTTCAGTTGGCGCGCGGCGCGTTCAAAATCCCCGAGGCTTTCGCGCGGCCGCGCGCGCGCTTTTCGCTGTCGCCCGACGAGATCGTGAAGCAATTCGCCGCCGCCAACGCGAATCTGACGCAAGACAGCATGGCGGTGACCTGCGGCCACGGCGAACTGGTCGACGTGCGCTTCTGCCTGACCAAAACCTTAAGCGCCTTCGCGCTTTGCCCGAAAGTCGCGCGCCGCTCCTGCCGGGCCAGTTCCGTCAGCGTCGCGCCGGTGCGATGAACTACGCCCACGGGTTCCACGCCGGCAATTTCGCCGACGTGTTCAAACATGTGTTTCTCACCCGCGCGCTGGTCTATCTGCTCAAGAAGCCGGCGCCCTTACGCTTCATCGACACCCACGCCGGCGCGGGCGCCTATGATCTCGACGACGAGGCGGGGCGGCGCTCGCCGGAATGGCGCGACGGGATCGCGCGGCTGCTCAAGGCCAAGCCGCCGACGGAGATCGCCGAGTTGCTCAAGCCGTATCTCGACGCGGTAGGGCCGTTCGACCCAGATACGGGCCGGCCGCAATCCTATCCCGGCTCGCCCGCGATCGCGCAATATCTGCTGCGCGCCGACGACAAAATCGCGCTGTGCGAGGCCAACGTGCGCGAATACGAGCGGCTGATGGTGGCGCTTGGGCGCGACCGGCGGCTCCGCATCACCAGCGCCGACGGCTATCTCAGCCTCAACGCCTATCTGCCGCCGGTCGAGCGGCGCGGCCTCGTGCTGATCGACCCGCCCTACGAGCAGCCGGAGGAAGCCGCCCGAGTGGAAAGCGCGCTCGGGAAGGCTCTCGCGAAATGGCCGCGCGGCGTTTACATGACCTGGCGCCCGATCAAGAGCGGGCTGGAGGACGCGCATTTTCTCAACGCGATCCGCGCGCTCGGCGCGCCGAACGTGCTGGGTCTTGAACTCGACGTCGGCCCGGTCGCGCCCGGCCCGCATTCGCCGGCGCCGCTGCGCCGCATCGGCCTGCTGATCGTCAACCCGCCCTTTGGGCTGGCGGAGGAGGCGCGCGTCCTGATGCCCTATCTGACCAAGCTGCTGACGCGCGGTGGACAGGGCGAATTCGTGGTCGATTGGGTCACGGCGCCGCTGTGAAAAGACCGCCGCGTTTGCGCACCAACGCCGCTTTCGTCTACACATAAACCATAACTACCCAGCGAGTTCTCATGTCCCTGCCCGCAGCCCTGCAAGGTCGCTTAGCGCTGCCCGTCATCGGCGCGCCCTTGTTCATCATCTCCAACCCTGCGCTGGTGATCGCGCAATGCAAGGCGGGGATCATCGGCGCGTTTCCCGCGCTCAACGCGAGGCCGGCGTCGCAGTTGGACGAATGGCTGCACGAGATCACCGAGGCGCTCGCCGCGCATGACAAGACGCATCCCGAAGCGCCCGCCGCCCCCTTCGCCGTCAACCAGATCGTGCATCGCTCCAACACCCGGCTGGAGCAAGACCTTGCGCTGACGGTGAAGTGGAAGGCCCCTGTCGTCATTACGTCGCTGGGCGCGCGCGAGGACGTCAATCAGGCGGTCGTCGGCTACGGCGGCGTTGTGCTGCACGACGTCATCAACCAGAAATTCGCGCGCAAGGCGATCGAGAAGGGCGCGACCGGCCTGATCTGCGTCTCGGCGGGCGCAGGCGGCCACGCCGGCGCGTTCTCCCCGTTCGCTTTCGTGGCTGAGACGCGCGAATGGTTCGACGGGCCGCTCGCTCTGTCGGGCGCCATCGCGACCGGGGGCGGGATATTGGGGTGCCAAGCGATGGGCGCGGATTTCGCCTATATCGGCTCGGCCTTCATCGCCACCGACGAGGCGCGCGCCGCGCCGGAATACAAGCAGGCCGTGGTCGGGGGCTCGGCCGCCGACATCGTCGGCTCGGATCTATTCACCGGCGTCTATGGCAATTACCTGCGCCCTTCGATCGTGAGCGCGGGGCTCGATCCCGATAATCTGCCCAAGGGAGACGTCACGACGATGAATTTCGAGAGCGCGGGCGGCTCGAAAGCGAAGGCGTGGCGCGACATCTGGGGCTCGGGCCAGGGCATCGGCGCGGTCAAGCGGATCGGCCCCGCGGCAGAGTTCATCGAGAAGCTCGGCCGCGAATATGCGGCCGCCAAGCAGCGGCTCGTCTAGGCCATCGCCGGCTTCAGCGCCGGCTTCGGCTTCGCCCCGATCAACCAGACCGACAGCGCGGCGACGATGCAGGCGGCGCCCGCGACATAGAACGCCGGCGCATAGGCGCCATACGAGGTCCGCGCGACGCCCGCGGCATAGGCCGCCAACGAAGCGCCCACCATATGGGAAGCGAAAATCCAGCCGAACGCGACGCCGGCGCGGTTCGGCCCGAAGGCCTCGGCTGACAGGCGCACCGTCGGCGGCACGGTCGCGATCCAGTCGAGGCCGTAGAACACCGCGAACAGCGACAGGCTGGATATGGAGAACGGCGAGGCGGGGAGATAGAGCAGCGCCAGCCCGCGCAGGCCGTAATACATGAACAGCAGCGCGCGATTGTCGACCCGATCCGACAGCCAGCCCGAGCCGATGGTGCCGATGAAGTCGAACACGCCCATCAGAGCCAGCATGGAAGCCGCCGTCACCGCCACGACGCCGTAGTCGCCGCAAAAGGAGATAAAATGGGTCTGAATCAGCCCGTTGGTGGAGAAGCCGCAGATGAAGAACGTGCCGGCGAGAACCCAGAAGGTCGGAATGGCGGAAATCTCCGCTAGCACCCGGAACGGCGTCGAGAAGGCAGGCGCGGGGCCCGGCGGCGGCGGCGGCGCCATTTGGTTTGAGCCATAGGGCGCCAGACCCAGATCGCTCGGCCGATCGGCCATCAGCAGCGCGACGCCGGCGGCGGCCACAACGAGCCCGCCCAGCGTCGGGAACACGGCCGCGCGCCAGCCCCAGCGCGCCTCGATCGCCGCCGCGAGCGGGAGAAACACGAGCTGCCCGGTCGCCGAACTCGCGCTGAGGATGCCGACCACCAGCCCACGCCGCTCGGCAAACCAGCGCGTCGAAACAATCGCGGCCATCACCAGAGCCGTCATTCCGGTGCCGAGGCCAACCACGATCCCCCACAGCACGACGAGTTGCCACAACTGCGTCATGAACATCGCCGCGATCAGTCCGGCGGCGATCAGGGCGATGGCCGAAAGGATCACACGCTTGAGCCCGTATCGCTCCATCAGGGCGGCGGCGAACGGCGCCATCAGCCCGAACAGCAGGATACGCAGGGCCAGCGCGCTGGAAATATCGGCCGCGCTCCAGCCGAATTCGCGCTCCAGCGGTTTTAGCAGCGCGCCGGGCAGCCCCATCGCGCCGGCGGTCGTCAGCGCCACCAGAAACGTGACCGCCACCACGACCCAACCGTAGTGCAGTCCCCGCGCCGACAGGCGGCGCGACAGTGACGAGGCGAACATGCGGACTCCCTTGCAGCGATGGCCTTATGATGATAAACGTCATCATTAGTCAAGCGGGCCAAGCGAAATGCGCATCACGAAGCAGCGAGCCGCCGACAACCGCGAACGCGTCGTCGAGGAGGCCGCCCGGCTGTTCCGCGAAAAGGGCTTTGACGGCGTCGGCGTCGCCGAACTGATGGCGGCGGCGGGGCTGACGCATGGCGGTTTCTACAATCATTTCAGCTCGAAAGCGCAAGTCGAGGCCGCCGCCTGCGCGCATGTGTTCGACAGGTCGGTGGCGAAAATCTCAGCCATCGCCGAGGCGCGCGACGACCGCGCCTTCGCCGCCTATTGCGCGCGCTACGTCTCGGCGCAAGCGCGCGACGCAAGCGCCGCAAGTTGTCCCATGGTCGCCTTCGCCGGCGACGTGTCGCGCCAGAGCGAGGGCGTCCGCGAGGCTTATGCGAAGGGTCTTGCCGCATACTTGCAGGAATTCGTCAAAGCCAGCGGCGCGTCGCGCGGCCACGCGCTCCGCGCATTCGCGGAGTTGGTTGGCGCGCTGACGCTGGCGCGCAGCGTGGCCTCAAGCGATCCCGCACTGTCCGACGAAATTCTGACGGCCGTGCTGCAAGGATCGGCTATTGCCGGGATCGCCGAATGATTATGACCCGGCGACGCGCGTCGCCGAGCCGAGCTTGTGCGCGGCTAAGGCTTGCGCGCGGGATCGGAAGGCGGCGGCGCGCCGCCGGGCGGTTGCGCCTTTGACGGAGAAGCGTCGCGCGTGGCCCCCGGCAAGGGCGGCCCGGACGGGCGGCGTGACTGCGTCAACGCGCGCTCCCGTTCATCGAGATCCTTCGCCGTAGGCGCGGCTCCGGCTTTCTCCTTGCCCGAATCGGTCGGACGATTGTTGCTGACCATGATCACTTCTCCCGGCGGCGGCGACCGATGGGCTCGGCCCGCCCAATTCCCCACAAGCGCGATGGCCGCCGAAGCGGCCACTGTCGCCGACGCTCCGCCGAACCGGCGACCGCCGTGGGTCATACGCGCCGACCGCGCCGCCGGTTCCGTCAAGCCTGGAACTCTATATAGCGCGGAACGATGTTCGTGCGCGCCGTGCCGCCGTTAATCGTATAGCCGGACGCCACCCAATGGGCCGTCGTGGGGCTGTGCGGGACGCACCAGAGATAGTCGCCCCATGCAGGCGTCCCGGGATCGTTCGAGCTGGTCGCGCTCAGCACGGTGTCCCAGGCCGTCGCCGTGCGCACGCCGACGACATGTCCGGGATGATGGTTGGCTCCACCGCCGTAGAAGGCGCTGATCCCGATCTGTCCCTCGCTGTTGACCGCCGCCGCGGGATAGGCCCACGCGCCGGCTTTGCTCCAGATATCCGGCTCGTCCGCCAACGCCTTGGTTGTCTCGTTGATGCGAACGACGCGAATATAGGGGAAGGGATGGGCCGCGTCTGCTCCGGCCGTCCACATGAAAGCAATCTGGCCTTTGCCGACGCACGCCCCGGTGATGCGTTGATCGGCGCGGCCCAGCCAATTGACGCCTCCGGCGGAGGGGCTCGAAGAATACGGCCCCGCAGTCCAGGCGCGCACGTTGACATCGGCCGTCGTCAGGCCGGCCGAGGCGTCGGCCCAGTCGATCACTTTGAATTGACTCAGCGAATTATGGCTGCCGATATGCATGGTCGCGCCCGCCCCCTGGCATAGGCGCAGCGAACCGTTGGTCGTCGTCGACCACCAATTATATCCCAACGCCGCGCCCGAAGCCAAAGTGGCGAGCGGAAAGCGAAACACGAAGGCGCGCTGCCACGCATTGCCAACGAACGCATTCGTGGTGACAAACAGATTATTGTCGGTAAACGCCATGTCGGGGTAGTCAAACCACATCGTCGTCCACGCCGCGTTGAGGTTCGTCGGGGCAAAGTCCCAATAGTACCAGCTTCCGAACGTCGCATCGCGCGATACCGCAAGTCTGAATATATTGTTCCCCGCCGGCGTTGAACTATATTGCAGCAGCCATATCCAGATCTTGTTTTTTGGATTGTAAACCACAATCTGATCGCAGCAGAAGCCGCCGACTGACGCCGGAAACAGAGTGAAGGGATCGACATGAGTGAAGGCGGCGCCGCCATTGACGGAAGTCGCCGCGAACCAATTGCCCGTCATCATCAGATGTTGACCGTTCGCCGCCGCCGTCGGCTCATCGACGGTAGAGGTGAACGAAGCCGTTGCTCCCGCGCCAAGCGCCAAGTTTTTAACCAGCGCAACCATCGCTGCCTCCCATAAACTTAGTTGATATTATTCGTCATTTCGGGTCGGTCGGCGCCGGTGTCCCCGGCGCGGCGAGCGCCTCCGCCGCGGGGCCGGGGGCGCCGAGGCCAAGCGGCGGACCCGCCATACGGCGCGGGCCGGCCTTGTGCCAATCGCGGTCGTCGAGCTGGGCCTCGGTCGGGAGAGCGGCGCGCGCCGACGCCGTCTTCGCGCCGCCCGCCGCCTTCATCGTCTTGGGCGCGCCGGCCTTCGCTTCATGCGACTTCTCAGCCATTTTCCGCCTCCTGTACAATCGTTTCCAACCTCGGCGCGAGCCACGACGGCGCCGAAGGCGAGCCTGGTTACGTTAAAGGAACCTTCAGTCAGCCCACCCGGGCGAACAAGCCGCGCCACAAACGCCGCCGCATCGCCAAGGCCGCGACAATGGCGATCACAGCGGCCACGAATAGCAATTCGGTCGCCCCTGAACCGCCGTCGGGCGAAACGCCGAAAATCGTCTCTATGAAGTCCACGATCAGCCTCCCAGGCAGTAGTTGTTTGTAGGCAACATAAACAGCTATTCAAACAAGTCCAATCTCAATCGCGTTACGTTGCGAGAAAATGCGCTTACGCGGCCGCAACTTGCCGCGATCTTGGCACGCTCCGGTTGTCGCCATGATGCAAATCGCATCGCGGCTTTGCAACGCGACGGCGCCCTGGCGACCACGCAGTCGAGTTGCGACGATGGGGGGAATGCGGCGCGCGGTTGCGCTCAGATTAACGCGATGGCGGAGACCAGGCGGCCATAGTCGGCCTCGCCGCGATGCGTCTTGCGGCGATAGCTGAAGAAGCGGGCCTCGTCGGCATAGGTGTCGAGACCGAGATCGACGAACAGCCCGACTCCCGCCCGCGCGGCGCGCAG
>JANLPL010000317.1:0-3229 GCA_031367195.1 Bradyrhizobium sp. | reverse complement strand
TCTTCGAGCGCGAGGGCTATTCACTCACTGATTCGCGGACCTGGAGGGCCGGCGCCTGGTGGACCGAAATCCCGGCCGACCATGACGTTGATCGCTTAGTCACGCGCGCCCGCGCCTCTGCGCGAGCCGCCGTCGTCCTTGGCGCGGCAGGCCTCAGCGTCGGCCTGTCGATGCCATGACGCCGCGCCTAATGGGAAATTCACCCCATCCCCGCGTCGGCGTTCGCAGACGCGCTCGCGCTCGCCGGGGAAGGCGAGCAGGACCAAGCGCACCTGGCCGCGATCCGCGAGGCGTTGGGTCTGGCCGCGACATGAACGCCGCCGTTCTCGACGCCGCCGCCAAGGTCCACAACGCAACATGCGGCGACGCCCTCGCGACGACGCGTATGAAGCCTAAGCCGGACGCTGCGGCAATGCCGTCCGCCGACGCCGACCTTTTCGCCCTGGTCGCCCGCCACCGCCGCTACGCCCGCCGCCACCGCCTCGCCGACGAGGAAGCGTCCGCGGCGTACGCAAGATACGAGGCGCCGCCGGCGCCAGCCGCGCTGATGATCACAGCGGACGATCACGCTCTGACGATGGTCCTGGCGGCGGCAGAAGTCGGCGACGTGATCGACGCCGACGTACTGGAACGGGGGCGGCAGTTTCTTGCGCACGGGCGGAGGCGGCGCTCGACATTCCGAGACGAACGCGGACGGCGCCTTCGCGCTCGACTCGTCGAGCTCGTCAACGCCTCGCGATCGTGGGCGCGAGCGAAAAAAGCCGCGGCGCGCCAGGCGGGGGTTACAAAGGCGGAGCGGCGCCTGCTGGCGCTCAAATCGGAGAAGTTCGCGCTGTACGCCGCGATCGGCCGCACGCCCGCGCGCACGCTCGCCGGGCTCGCCGCGAAACTGTCGGTCGCGGTCCCCGACGTCGCAACTTTCGTCGACGAATTCGCGGACATCACGCAAATCGAGTTCGTCTTCGCCGCCGCCGCCCTCGACGCCGCCGCCCTGGTCGATGGCGCGGCGGCGTTCGGAGATGTCCTGGCATCGACGCGCGCCGCGCTTGAACTTGTCGCGCCATGACGTCGAGCGCCGCCGCCGTACCGGCTCCCGCTACGCCGACGCCGATCGCCGCGGAGCCCGATACCTGGCTCGCGCTCGGCGAGCTCACCGCCGACATCGTCGCCGACCTGGCGCGCGCGCCGACCTTTCGAGGCCGGCGCATATTCAAATTGGCGCGCTTGGGAGGGCACGTCGCAAAAGCCGCTTCGCCGCTGCAGACCGTGACACGGTCGTGACACGAAGGAAATTCATCGTGACACGGTTTATTAGAAGATAGTAAAATCAAGTGGTTACGTGGCTGGGGGACCTGGATTCGAACCAAGATTGACGGAGTCAGAGTCCGCAGTTCTACCGTTGAACTATCCCCCAACGCGCAGCGGCAACGCCATAAACGACCTGGCGGCCGCGCGCAAGTTCTGTTCGCCGCGGCCGCGAAGTCGTCTGCCCCGGCGAACAGCGGCTGCGCCGGTTCATTCTTGCGTAGTCCGCGCCCGCCCGGGCGCAAACAGCAATCCGACATAGCGTTTCAGATGCTCGATCGATTTGATGGCCACGGCGCCATCGTTTTTCGCCTTGGCGAGAATGAATCCGCCCTGCAGCACCGCCTGAAAGTGCAATGCAAGGCTTCGCGGGCAGCCCGCGTCTTGGACGCCGTAAAGCGACATCGCCGCGGCGATGTCGGCTTCCAGCGTCTGCGCGTGGCCGCTGATGCTGGCCTCGCAGGCGTCGCGGATCGACGGTGCGCTGGCGAAGGTTTCCTGCACCATCGTCCCGACGAGGCAGGTGAACGTCTCGGGCGCTCCCGCCAGCAGCGATTGGCGGAAATCGAGATAGCCCAGCACCCGGGCGAGCGGGTCCGCGGGCGCATGATACGGCGCCTCAGCGAATAGCGCGGAGGTCGTTGTCGACCAATGTTCGGCGGCGGCGATCGCCAGGGCGTCCTTGCTTTCGAAGTGGTGGAAGAATGCGCCTTTGGCGACGCCGGCTTGCCGGCAAATCGCGTCGATCGAAGTGGCGGCATAGCCCCGCGCGCGGATCAACTGGACCGCCGCGGCGAGAAGCTTTTCGCGCGCGGGGGCGCGCTTCGGACTCGATTCCATCCTGGCGACTATACCGACTGGTCGGTCAATACGCAAAGTTCCGACGCCTCAACCGCGACGCGGTAGGCTCGCGCGGTCGCGACGGTCAAAACGCGCGGCGGCTCTTGTCCAAGATCAATCATTGCAATGACAGATATGGATTTATGGCGGAAGCGGCGTCAGATCGTTTCCCCAGGCGTGGTGTAGGAGTTTGGTCGCCGCCGATCTCCGGCCGGCCGGATTGGTCAGCCTGCCACGGCGGGCAGGATGACGTTCGGTTAGAGCGCCCGGGAGCGACAGATTCCCGTGTCTTGTATCGGGCGCGCTGAACAGCCCATTCGTCATTCTGCGCCAAGTGGATGGCGCCGACAAGGCGGAAGATGGCGTCTTCGTTGGGGAAGACGCCGACGAGTTGGCTCGGCGTTTGATCTTGCCCTTGATGCGCGCGATCGGGTTGGTCGAACTGATCTTGTCCCAATGCTCCCTGGGAAAGTTCGTGCAAGCGAGTACATCGACCTCGGCCTCCTCGAGCAGAGCGGCCAGCTTGGGCAGCTTAGCCCGCAACGGGCCGGCGACCTGACGCCACGGCTCGCCGGCGGCGTCCTGAGTGAGTTGTGCGCGCACGAACGGGATGCTGGCCGCCGCCCCCCCTTCTCGTGGCGCAAGGCGCAAGCCGCGGCTTCAACCCATCGCTGCCGCAGTCGGTCGTCAATCGCGCGTTGGCGTACGACCCCCGGGCGGCGTCGGCGGCATATCCGGACCACTTCAGGTCCGATCTCGAAGCCTTCAACTCGCGGGACTTGAGTCAGTCAGCTGTTGACGTCGGCGCGCGGGTTGGCGCGCCGGTCAATACGACACAGGCGACGGCCGAAGTCCGCACGCTGCTCAAGGACTACCGGATCCATTCCGTTCGCGGCGACAATAACACATCGGCGATCTATTGGGAGGCCTTGCCGCTCTTCACCAGCAATTCCAAAAGTAGCGCATCGCGTTCGGTTTATGGGCCATCGCGGATATTCACGAGTTCTGGCGGGATGGTGGAATTTGTGAGGGCTTCGATTAGGACGCGCCAGGAGGGAAAGACGACATAACCTGTCAGCATGAG
>JANLPL010000170.1:0-2782 GCA_031367195.1 Bradyrhizobium sp. | reverse complement strand
GCCGCCAGCGGTCGGCGGAGGCCTCATCGGCGTCCTTCGCCTCGACCCAGCCTTCGCTGCTTCCATCCACGCTCTGGGCGCGTTTCCAGAACGGCGCTCGGGTCTTCATGTAATCCATCAGGAATTCCGCGGCGGCGAAGGCGGCGCCGCGATGGCTCGACGCGGTCGCCACCATGACGATCTGGTCGCCCGGCGCGAGGCGCCCGTAGCGGTGAATGACGCGCAAGCCCAGCAGCGGCCAACGTTGGCGCGCTTCTTCGACCACGCGCGCGATCTCGGCTTCCGCCATGCCGGGATAATGCTCGATCTCCAGCGCGGCGAGGCGCCCGCCCTCGTCGCGGCAGAGGCCGACGAAGCTGACCACGGCGCCGACGTCGGCGCGGTCTTGTGACAGCGCCCGCGCCTCCACGCCGGCGTCGAAATCTTCGGCCTGAACGCGGATCTCCACTCAGCCCCCCGTCATCGGCGGGAAGAACGCGATCTCGCGGGCCTGCCCCAGCGGCGCGTCGGGCTTCACATGCGCGCGGTCGAGCGCGGCGCGAATGGTGCGCGGGTGCTCGAACGCATGGGCGTAACCTTCGTCACGCGCGCTGAGCCAGCCGATCAGGTCGGCGACGGTGACGACCTCGGCCGGCGGGTCGATCTCCTCCTCGGCCTTGCCGATGCGCTCGCGCACCCAGGCGAAATACACGGCTTTCATGCGACCTAAACTCCGCCGACGTGCTGGTAGCTCGCCTTCATATAGTCCCAGCCGGTGTAAAGCGTCAGCATGGCCGCGATCCACAACAAGCCGATGCCGACGATATGGACGCCCGGTATGATGCTTTCGCCGGCCGGCCCGACGATCAGGAAGCCCAGCGCCACCAGTTGCACCGTCGTCTTCCATTTCGCCACCGCCGTCACCGGCACCGACACGCGTAGTTCGGCCAGATATTCACGTAAGCCCGAGACGAGAATCTCGCGGCAGAGAATCACGATCGCCGCCCACAGGCTCGCCCCCGCTATCGCGCCATCCGCCGACAGCATCAGCAGCGCGGCCGCGACCAGCAACTTGTCGGCGATTGGGTCGAGCATCCGCCCGAGCGAGGATTGCTGCGACCAGGCGCGGGCGAGATAACCGTCGAAGAAATCGGTGATCGCCGCCACGACATAGACGCCGAGCGCGCTCCAGCGCGCCCAGTCCTCGTCGGGCCAGAACAATAGAGCCACGACCACGGGCACGGCGGCGACGCGGCCATAGGTCAGGATGTTCGGCAGGTTCCAGGCGCTGCGGGCGGGCGTTTTCATATCGGCCATGGCGCCTCAAGTGACAGTTTACCCCCCGGCGCGTCAATAGAGCGGCGGCCTTTGCGCGAAAGCTGGGGATAGGCGACGCCGGGTCCGCGCCGATTGCGCTAGAGTCGCCGCCAAAGGAGACAGTCCCATGTCGAACGTTCACGTCGTCGATCACCCCCTGGTGCAGCACAAGCTCACTTTGATGCGCGACAAGGAGGTCTCCACCAAGGGCTTTCGTCAGTTGCTCAACGAGATCGGCATGTTGCTCTGCTATGAGGTGACGCGCGACCTGCCGATCGAAATGGTCGATGTCGAGACGCCGCTGGCGCGGATGAAGGCGCCCTCGATTTCGGGCAAGAAACTGGTGTTCGCGCCGATCCTGCGTGCGGGCGTGGGCTTTCTCGACGGGATGCTCAATCTCGTTCCAAGCGCCCGCGTGGCCCATATCGGCCTCTATCGCAATCCCGAGACGCTGGAGGCGGTCGAATATTATTTCAAGGCGCCGACCGACATCGCCGAGCGCCTCGTCATCGTGATGGACCCGATGCTGGCGACCGCCAATTCCGCGGTGGCGGCGATAGATAGGCTGAAGGCGCGCGACGTGAAGGACATACGGTTCGTTTGCCTGCTGGCGGCGCCCGAGGGAATCGCGCGCTTGACCACGGCGCATCCCGATGTGGAGATCTGGACCGCCGCGATCGACCAGAAGCTCAACGACCACGGCTATATCGTGCCAGGCCTGGGCGACGCCGGCGACCGCATGTTCGGGACGAAGTGAGGCGGGCGCGCTAGCCCGCAGTATTCACGCGCTCGCGGCAAAAACGACCATTCGCACGTTATATCAATGCCTTAGACAAGTGTTGTGTTTGAAGCGCCGTTTTTCAGGCCGTTTTCAGGAACTCAGGCAATCGCTGACATTTTCATTGCCGTCCTGTCGGCGCTGCATAATGCAGAGAGCTGGCTCCGGTTGTCTGAACAGTTTCCCGCGAATGATAAGTGGCGTTCCGCCGGGGTTGGTCGTTAGGGATCGCCGATGGTCGCTTGCGACGTAGGGAGGGCGTAGCCCGACCGAAGTTGCGACCGACCATCGGCGGCGGAAAATTTCATGCCGCCACCGTGAGGGGTGACAGGTGGAAGTAAGCCTCGTCCGGCGTCATTCGGTCAAGGCTCGAATGTGGCCGCAGGCCATTGTAGAAATTCAGATAGCGGCCGATGGAAGCCCGCGCGACGCCGACGCTGTCGTAGGCGTGAAGATACACCTCCTCGTATTTGACCGATTTCCAGATGCGCTCGACGAAGACATTGTCGCTGCCTGAGCGCCCTTTCCGTCCCTGCTGATAGCGATTTTGTTGGCGATCAGAACGCTGGTGAAAGCTTCGCTGGTGATCCCCGGGTCAAGCCCGGGGAGGCTGCCTTGGTCGGTGTTGTCGCGCAATGCGTCGCATTGCGCTGAAATGTCGGGCTTCCCATATCTGGCCAGCGCCTCCTCCAGCGCCTCGACGCAGAA
>JANLPL010000167.1:0-3025 GCA_031367195.1 Bradyrhizobium sp. | reverse complement strand
TTTTCATGGGCCTGTTTCCCGGCAACGTGCTGGGGGCGGAATGCGCGGCGGTGTTCGCGATCTTCACCAGCCAGGCCTGGAACATGGCGTTTTCGTTCTACCAGTCGCTGCGGACTGTGCCCAAGGATCTCGACGAGGTCGCGCGCGGCTATCGCTTCACCGGCTGGCAGAAATTCTGGGCGCTGGAGGCGCCCTACGCCGTGCCCGGGCTCATCTGGAACACGATGATGTCGATGTCGGGCGGCTGGTTCTTCGTCGTCGCCTCCGAGGCGATCACGGTCGGCGACACCACGGTCACGCTGCCGGGCGTCGGCTCGTTCATCGCCAGGGCCAATGATTCGGGCGACTGGCCGGCGGTCGGCATGGCGGTGCTGACGATGGGCGTAGTGATTCTGCTGTACGATCAATTGCTGTTCCGGCCGGTGATCGCCTGGGCGGTGAAATTCCGCGTCGAGCTTTCGTCGGCGCAGGAGGTCGAGGAATCCTGGGTGCTGCGGCTGTTGCAGCGCACGCGCTGGGTGCGCGGCGCGGCGCAGCCGGTGTTCCACTTTCTGCGGACCCTTTCGCTGCTGCGGATTGGAATGCCGCCAGCGCCCAAGGTGAAAAGGCTGGTCAACACGCGCGCGGCGCGGCGTGGGCTCGATGTGGTGTGGTACGCCGGCATCGCGGCGGTGGCGCTTTATGGGCTCTATAGCGTCGTCGCCTTCATCGCGACCGAGCTTGGCTGGTCCGACGTGGCTGAGGTGTTCGTGCTGACCTTCTATACGCTGGCCCGCGTGGTCGTGCTGATGGCGCTGGCGAGCCTAATTTGGGTGCCGATCAGCGTCTGGGTCGGGCTGCGGCCGCGCTGGGCGGAAGCGATCCAGCCGTTGGCGCAGTTTCTGGCCGCCTTCCCGGTGAACCTCCTGTTCGGCGTGGCGGTCAGTCTGGTGCTGACCTTCCACCTCAACCCGGACATCTGGCTGAGCTTCCTCATCGTATTCGGCACGCAATGGTACATCGTGTTCAACACGATCGGCGGGGCGGCGGCGTTTCCCAACGATCTGCGCGAGGCGGCGGCGAATTTGCGCGTGCGCGGCTGGGCGTGGTGGCGCGACGTGATGCTGCCCGGCGTCGCGCCCTATTATCTCACCGGCGCGATCACCGCCTCGGGCGGCTCGTGGAACGCCTCGATCGTGGCCGAATATGTGCGCTGGAAGGATAAGACCGTGGCGGCGCATGGCGTCGGCGCCTATATCGCGCAAGCCACCGAGAAAGGCGATTTCCCGCGCATCGTGCTCGGCATCGCCGTCATGGCGATCGTCGTCACCTTGTTCAACCGCTTGTTCTGGCGCCGGCTTTACGCCTATGCCGAGCGTCGCCTGGCTCTTTGAGAAACGCCCATGCTCGACCTGACCGCGCCGCCGCTGCTCGACGTCAAACACGTCAGCCAAAGTTTTTCCAAGGGCTCGGGCGAGATGGGGGCGCCGATCCTGAAAGACGTGTCGCTAACCCTGCGGGCGGGCGAAATCGTCGGGCTTTTGGGTCGTTCGGGTTGCGGCAAGTCCACGCTGCTGCGGTTGATCTCCGGCCTGACGCGGCCGACCGAGGGCTCGGTGACGCTCGACGGCAAGACCATCGACGGGCCGGCCGAAGGCGTCGCCATGGTGTTCCAGAGCTTTGCGTTGTTTCCCTGGCTGACCGTGCTCGACAATGTGGAGATCGGCCCGCGCGCGATCGGGGTGGGCGAGATCGAAACGCGCAAGCGCGCGCTGAAAGCGATCGACACGATCGGCCTCGACGGGTTCGAATCCGCCTATCCGAAGGAGCTTTCCGGCGGTATGCGGCAGCGCGTCGGCTTTGCCCGCGCGCTGGTGGTGCAGCCCAAAATCCTGCTGATGGACGAGCCGTTCTCCGCGCTCGACGTGCTGACGGCGGAAACTTTACGCACCGATCTGCTCGACCTCTGGCACGACGGGCGGCTCGCCATAAAGTCGATCCTGATGGTGACGCATAACATCGAGGAGGCGGTGTTGATGTGCGACCGCATTCTCGTGCTCGCTTCCCATCCCGGCCGCATCTCCGCCGAGATCGCCAATCCGCTGCCGCATCCGCGCGACCGGCTCGATCCGGACTTCCGCAATCTGGTCGAGAAGATCTACGCGCTAATGACGCAGCGGCCGGAGCCCAAGCCGTTGCAGACCGGGACGGCGTCGGCCCCTTATCTCGGCGTGGCGCTGCCGCGCGTGAGCACGAACTCGATCGCCGGCATGATCGAGGAGATCGCCGCGCCGCCTTACCACGGCGTCGCCGACCTGCCGCATCTCGCCGATTCCCTGCAACTGGAGATCGACGATCTGTTCCCCCTGGGCGAGACGCTGCAACTCCTGAAACTCGCCGAATTCGCCGACGCCGACATCAAGCTGACCCCGCTGGGGCGGCGCTTCGCCGACATGGACGTCGATCAGCGCAAGAAGGTGATGGGCGAGCAGCTGCTGGCCAATATCCCGATCGCCGCCCATATCAAGCGGGTGCTCGACGAACGCCCGAGCCACCGCGCGCCCGCGACAAGGTTTCGCGAGGAGCTGGAGGATTTCATGTCCGAGGATTACGCCGAGCGGACGCTGCGCTCGATCATCAATCTCGGCCGCTATGGCGAATTGTTCGCCTATGACGAGGACGCGCAGACGTTCAGTTACGAAAATCCGACCTGAGTTAGAATAAATATTTGGATATTTCGCCTTCGCTTGCGCAATGCACCTTACCGAAAGCATTGCGCGTGAAGAACAGGCTTAGAATCTTTCATTTTTATTTTTTTTGTTCTTTCGTCAATATACACTATTTTACCCGCACTTTCGTATTCCTTGTCACTACCTGGATATATACCAAAGAAGATTCCGTGTTTCGTTTTTTGCGAAAATACACTCTTGGCGGCAAATTCGCACCACCAGTCGAGCCAGCCAATCTTCTGGAATTCGTTAGGGTCATCATTTAAGTATTTTGCGATCATTCCATAAGGTGTGTGAAGATTTTCACGCTTTGATTT
>JANLPL010000133.1:0-17248 GCA_031367195.1 Bradyrhizobium sp. | reverse complement strand
GATTATTCGCCCGGACCTTGCGCCCGTGTCGGACTTCACTTCTCCAGGACCGACGACCTGCCAGATCTGAACACGCCCAGGGCGGTCGCTCATGCGGCCGCCCTACACCCCCACCTTGCCCTATCCCCCCTCCCCTGCTAGCCGCGCCCCCGCCCCATTGGCCCCGCGGAGATCCACCATGTCCGACATCAAAAAAGTCGTCCTCGCCTATTCCGGCGGGCTCGACACGTCGATCATCGTCAAGTGGCTGCAAACGACTTACGGCTGCGAGGTCGTCACCTTCACCGCCGATCTCGGCCAGGGCGAGGAGCTGGAGCCGGCGCGCGCCAAGGCGCTGATGATGGGCGTCAAGCCGGAGAACATCTACATCGAGGACGTGCGCGAGGAATTCGTGCGCGATTTTGTGTTCCCGATGTTCCGCGCCAATGCGGTCTATGAGGGCCAGTACCTGCTCGGCACCTCGATCGCGCGGCCCTTGATCGCCAAGCATCTCGTCGAGATCGCCCATAAGGTCGGCGCCGACGCCGTGGCGCATGGCTCGACTGGCAAGGGCAACGATCAGGTTCGGTTCGAGCTTTCGGCCTATGCGCTGAACCCGGCGATAAAAATCATCGCGCCATGGCGCGAGTGGGATTTCCCCTCCCGCAACGCGCTGCTGGCCTTCGCCGAGCAGCACCAGATTCCCATATCCAAGGACAAGCGCGGCGATGCGCCGTTCTCGACCGACGCCAACCTCTTGCACGTCTCCTCCGAGGGCAAGGTGCTGGAAGACCCGGCGCAGGAAACGCCGGCTTACGTCTATTCCCGCACCGTCGATCCCGAATCCGCGCCCGATCAGCCGACTATCGTCGAGATCGGCTTCGAACGCGGCGATCCGGTGTCGGTCAACGGCGAAAAGCTCTCGCCCGCCGCGCTGCTGACCGCGCTCAACAAAATCGGCCACGACAACGGCGTCGGGCGGCTCGATCTGGTCGAGAACCGCTTCGTCGGCATGAAGTCGCGCGGCATGTACGAGACGCCCGGCGGCACGATCCTGCTGACCGCCCATCGCGCCATCGAATCGATCACGCTCGACCGCGGCGCCGCCCATCTCAAGGACGAGTTGATGCCGCGCTACGCCGAGATGATCTACAACGGCTTCTGGTTCGCGCCCGAGCGGGAACTGTTGCAGACCCTGATCGACAAAAGCCAGGAACTGGTCACCGGCAAGGTGCGGTTGAAGGTCTATAAGGGCTCCGCCTGGACCATCGGCCGCGAGAGCCCTTATTCGTTGTACGATCAGGATCTCGTCACTTTCGAGGAAGGCGCCGTGGCGTATGATCATCGCGACGCGGGCGGCTTCATCAAGCTGAACGCGCTCAGGTTGCGGACGCTGGCCAAACGGCGGGCGAAAATCGCGCAGTAACTTCGCCCGTGACCCGCCTTGCGTTGCTGGTCGCGGCCGCCTTTTTCATGGAATTCCTCGACGCGACGATCCTCACCACCGCGCTGCCGAAAATGGCCGAGAGCTTTCACGCGCGCGCGATCGATCTCAGCGTCGGCGTGTCGATCTACGCGCTGACGCTGGCCGTTTTCATCCTGCCGAGCGGCTGGGTGGTGGAGCGCTTCGGCGCCCGCGCCGTGTTCACCGGCGCCATCGCCCTGTTCACGCTCAGCTCCGTCCTGTGCGGCCTCGCCACTGCGCCGTGGGCCTTCTTCGCCGCCCGCGCGCTGCAAGGCGTTGGCGGCGCGTTCATGGTGCCGGTCGGCCGCCTCGTCGTGTTGCGAACGACGCCGAAAAGCGGCCTTTTACGCGCGACCGCGCTGCTCACCTGGCCCGGCCTCACTGCGCCGCTGCTGGGCCCCGCGCTCGGCGGCTTTCTCGCCGAACAGGTGTCGTGGCGCGCCATCTTCTTCGTCAATGTGCCGCTGGGACTCGTCGGCGCCATCCTCGCCTGGGCCTGGACGCCGCAGGTGGACCCGAGCGCGCGCCGACGCTTCGACGGCATAGGCTTTCTGCTCGCCGGCGTCGCGCTCGGCGCGGCTTTGTTGGCGCTCGACGCGCAGGGCGCCCTGGCGCCGGCGCTGGCCGGGCTCGCGATAGTTTCCGGCGCCCTCTACATCGGCCACGCCGGCCGCGAGAGCGCGCCGCTGATCGATTTCGCGCCGTTCCGCCACAAGACCTTCCGCCTCAGCCTCACCGGCGGCTCGGCCGCGCGCATGTTCATCAGCGCCGTGCCGTTCGCGCTGCCGCTGATGTTCCAACTCGGCTTCGGCTTCGACGCCGCCCGTGCCGGCCTCACATTGACGCCTTTGTTCGTCGGCAATATCGGCATCAAGCCGTTCACGACGGCGATCCTGCGCCGCTTCGGCTTCCGCCGCGTGCTGGTGGTCAATGCCGGTTTGCAGGCCGCGACTTTGTTCGCCTGCGCTGGGCTCGACGCGCAAACGCCCTGGCCGCTGGTCGCGTTGCTGCTGTGCGTCTCCGGCGCCTCGCGCTCGATGCATTTCACCGCGTTGGGGACGCTGCCCTTCGCCGAGGTGGCGGCGTCAGAAATGGGCATGGCCAATCTGATCTACAGCGCCTCGTTCCAAGCCGCCTTCGCCTTCGGGGTCGGCGTGGCGGCGGCGCTGATGAAACTCGGCGCCTTCGTCACCGCCGCGCCGGTCGGCCCCTTTCGCTTCACCTTCGTCGCGCTGGGCCTGGCTATGCTGGCCGTGATGGCCAGTCACGCCCGGTTGGCGCGCGATGCGGGCGCGGAAGTTCAGGCCCGCTCGAAGACATAGAGCCCGACATCGACCGTGCCTTCGCGGAACCCCGCCTCGCAATAGCAGAGATAATAGTCCCACAGGCGCCGGAATCTCGCATCGAACCCCTGCGCCGCAATGGCCGGCCAGGCGGCGTGAAAACGCCGCCGCCACTCGGCCAGCGTATAGGCGTAGGACTGTCCGAACGTTTCGGCCTTCACCAGCTTCAACTGCGCCCGCGCCATACCCTCCCGCAGCAGCGCCTCGCTCGGTAGGAACCCGCCGGGGAACACGAATTGCTGGATGAAATCAGCCCCGCTGCGATAGTTGGCGAAGCGCGCTGGCGAAATCGTGATCGCCTGGATGACCGCGCGCCCGCCGCGCCGCAACGCGCGCGCGAGCGTCTCGAAATAGGCCGGCAGATAGGCCTCGCCCACCGCCTCGCACATTTCGATCGAAACGATGCGATCGTAAGTCGCGTCAATGTCGCGATAATCGCGCAGCCGCACCCGCGCGCGCGCGCCCACGACGCCTCGCGCATATTCCGCCTGCGCCGGCGAAATCGTCAGCGCGTCGATCTCGCTTAAGCCCGCCTCCGCCAGCCGAGCCGCCAGCGCGCCCCAGCCGCAGCCGACCTCCAGCGCCCGCTCGCCGCCCTCAAGCCGCAACATTTCGACGATCCGGTCGAGCTTGCGTCGCTGCGCGGCCTCCAGCGATTCGTCCTCCCGTGCGTAAATCGCCGAGGAATAACTCATCGACGCATCGAGCCATTGCGCGAAAAACGCATTGCCGAGATCGTAATGCGCCATGATGTTGCGAGAGGAGCCGCCCCGCGTATTGGCCCGCGCGGCGCGGCCGAGCCGCAGCAGCCAGCGCGCCGGCCCGAAGGAGGAGCCCGCGCCGCCGAGCGCGGCCATGTTGCGGTCGAACAGCGCCAGCAGCGCCACCAGATCCGGCGACGAGCAATCGCCTGCGATGACCGAGCGCGCGAAGCCGACGTCGCTCCCGCTCAAAACGCGGGCGAGCGGGCGCCAGTTATGCAGATGCAGCACGGCCTCTTCGCCTGTCGTTCCGGCGCCGGCCAGCCTTTCGCCACTCGGCGTCACCACCGTAAGCCGCCCTTGTGCGATCCGGCCGAGCAGGCGCTGCACGACGGCGACGCGTGGATCAAAAGACCAGTCCCGGCGTCGCGCCTCGCTTGGCGCCAGCATCGACATTTGCGGTTCCGACCCCAACCCGACCTCCGCGCGCACGCCCAGGCGCCCTTCCCTGATACGCGCCTACCCCGGCAATGGTTTGCGCCGCCGCGACGTAAACTCACGCACGGCGGCTCTCTACTCCGCCGCCGCGCCGTGAACGCTCGCCGCATGGTCGGCGACCGGCCGCTCGCTGCCCGCCGGCGCGCGGCGGAATTTTCCCCCCTTGGCCCACAAGCGCAACGCCTCCCAATAGATCGCCGCCACGACCTTTATCGTCGCGAACGGCGCGCCGAGCGCCAGCCGCAGCAGCGCCGCGTCGGTCAAATCGCGTCGCGTCGCTGCAAAGGCCGCGTAGAGCGCGGGACCGTCCTGCGCCTGGTCGATGATGCCGATCCGGAACGCATCGCCCGAGGCCTCGACGCGGAACTGGTAGGTCAGCGCCATGTCGAGAAACGGCGACACGTGCAGGCGCTTGCCGCAACTCTGCCGCAGCGCGCCCCGCGTGTGGTTGACTGTGATTACATAGGTATGACGCGCGCCGAAAGTGTTCGAAACCTCCCAGGCGACCGCGCTCGGCCGCCCCGCCCTATCGTGACAGAAAAAGACACTTAAGGGATTGAAAACAAAGCCGAGCAGCCTGGGCATGCACAAAATCAGCATCCGCCCGGAAACGTCGAGCCCTACCGCCTTCGCCGCGATCTTCGCCTTGAGGTCGCCGGGCTTGCCGTCGGCGTGATCGCGCCCGTAGAAGGCGAACAGGTTCGGCCGGTCGAACGAGAACAGCCGCAGCCGCGCCGCCGTTTCCGGCAATGCGTCGAGATCGAGCGCGACCCAGAACCCGCCATAGGAAAACCGATGCGCCGGCGCCCGCAGCCGCCGGTGCATCACCCGGCCGAGATAGAGGCCCGGCGCGATCATGTCAGCGTCAGCCGGTCGCTCTCGCCCTTGACCCGCCACGGGCGCTTTTCGCCGCCGATCGCCTCCGCCACCGCCAGCCCCGCCTGCAAGCCGTCCTCATGAAATCCATAGCCGAAATAAGCGCCGCAGAACCATACGCCGCCAACCCCCTGCAAAGCCCACAATTCCCGCTGCGCCGCGCAGGCCGCCGTGTCGAACTGCGGATGCCGGTAAGTCACGCGCCGCAGCGTTTTGTCCCCAGGGATTTCCCACGGACAGTTCAGCGACAGAAACACATCCTCGCGGCCGGGCAAGGGTTGCAGCCGGTTCATCCAATAGCTGACGAACAGCCGCCGCGCTGCGCCCTCGCCGCGGCTGAGATAGTTCCAGCTTGACCACGCCGCCCGCCGCTTCGGCATGGCGGCGACGTCGGTGTGCAGAACCGCGTGATTGTCGAGGTAGCGGAACGCGCCCAGCGCGCGCTGCTCGGCGTCCGTCGGCGCGTCCAGCAGCGCCAGCGCATCGTCGGCATGGGCGCCGATCACGACCTCGTCGAACACCTGCGCCGATCCGTCCGCCTGCACGACTTCCACCCCGGCGGCGCCCCGTCGCACTGCCCGCGCCGGCGCGCTCAGCCGGATGTCGGCCAAACCGGCGGCAAGGGTGTTGACGTAAGTTCGGCTGCCACCCGCCACCGTGCGCCAGGCCGGCCGGTTGGTGAGATCGAGCAAGCCGTGGTTGGCGTTGAACCTGATGAAATTCGCGGCGGGGAAGTCGGCGACCTCAAGCGCCGGCGTCGACCAGATCGCCGCCGCCATGGGATAGAGATAATCGTCGCGGAACGCCCTGTTGTAACCGCGCGCGTCGAGATATTCCCGCAGCGTCCCCAGATCGCCGCGCGCGAGATCGCGCGGCGCCTGACGGAAGAAACGCAGGATGTCGGCAAGCATCGACCAATAGCGGCGCTTGAGAAGATTTTCCGGTTGCGCCGCCAGCCCGCGCAGACCCGAGCCGGAATATTCGAATTCACCCTCGTCGAGCGACACCGCGAACGACATTTCGCTTGAGGTGGTGGCGACGCCGAGATGGCGGAACATCGCCGTCAGGTTGGGATAGGTGCGCTCGTTATAGACGATGAAGCCGCAATCGACGCCCAGCCCCTCCCAGTCGAAGGTGTCGCTATGGCCGCCGAGCCGCCCCTGCGCTTCGTACAGCGTCACCTCGCAGACGCGGCTCAGCGCCCAAGCGGCGGCTAGCCCGGCAATGCCCGATCCGATCACCGCGACGCGCTTAACCGGCCGTTTCGTCACAAATCTCTCCGTCCGCATTTCATACGTATGAACCTCGCCGCCGGATGCGCGTTGATCCGAAGCGTCGCGAAGGACGTAGCAGATACGAACCCCACGGAGAGGGCTATGCCGATCGGACTTGTACGGCGCTCGTCCCCGCGCGATATCCATCGCGTGGGAGTAGGGTCGCCTGTGACGTCGGAAGATTTGAAGGCGTTGATGGCCCAGGTCGCGCAGGCGCGCGACCGCGCCGCCTATGGCCGCCTGTTCCAGTATTTCGCGCCGCGCGTGATCGGCTTCATGCTGCGCTCCGGCGTCGGCGCGACTGACGCCGAGGAGATCGCGCAGGACACGCTGGTGGCGGTGTGGCGCAAGGCTGAGCTGTACGATCCGCGTCAGGCCGCGGTCAGCACGTGGATTTTCACGATCGCCCGCAATCTGCGGATCGACCTCGCCCGCCGCGTTGCCCGGCAACGCAACGGCGTCGCCGCGCTTGGGGCCCCCGAGATCGCGCTGGCCGAAAGCGCGGAGAGCGCGACCCTGTCCGACGAGCGCGACGCCAAGGTGCGCGAGGCGATGACGCAGCTTTCGCGCGAACAGGCGACCGTGCTGCGGCTATCGTTCTTCTCGGAAAAGCCGCACGCCGAAATCGCGCGCGAACTCGGCATTCCCTTAGGGACCGTCAAATCTCGTGTGCGTCTCGCCATGGCGAAGATCCGCCCCTTCCTGGAGAGCGAGCGGTGACATTGCATCACCCCTATGACGACACCCTGGCGCGCTATGCCGCCGGCCGGCTCGGCGCGGGTCCGAGCCTCGTGATCGCGACCCATCTTGGCGGTTGCGCCGAATGCCGCGCCCACGTCGGCCTGTTCGAGGCGGCGGGCGGGGCGCTGCTGGAGGACGCGCCCGTCGCGACAGTGCGCCCGAACCTGTTCGCAGCTGCTTTACGCCGCATCGAGGACGCCGCGCCGCCCGCGCCGCCGCCCGCCGCCTCCCCGCTCGACGCGCTCGTTCTGCCGCCCTGGCGCGGGATCGGCTCCGGCCTCCAATGGCGGCGGGTGAGGCTGGACTATGCGCCGGACGCCAATGTCATCATGCTGAAGGTGGCCCCAGGGGGGAAGTTGCCGCAGCACACCCATCGCGGCACGGAATACACGCAGATCCTGCAAGGCGCCTTCCACGACGAGTTCGGGCGCTATGTCGCCGGCGATTGCATCGAGGCCGACGACGAGGTGGAGCATCAGCCGCTGGTCGATTCGGATGTGGATTGCATCTGTCTCGCCGCGTTTGACGGCCGCTTGCGGCTACAGGGCTTTTTCGGCCGCCTGTTGCAGCCCCTGCTGGGCATCTGAATGGGGTTACTGGCCATCGCGGCGTTTCTCTCGCTTGCGATGGCGCTCGCATGGCGCGTCGGCGCGACGAGCGGACGTTCCGGCCGGGTGGACGCGATCTGGAGTTTCGCCGCCGGCGCGGCCTGCCTCGCCGCCGGCGCGCTCGGCGCGGATCGCCCGGCGCGGGCTGCAATCGCGGCGGCCTATCTCGCGATCTGGTCTTTGCGGCTGGGCGTCTATCTCTGGAAGCGCGCCGAACAGGGCGATGACCCGCGCTACGCCGCCTTGAAGGCGGAATGGGGCGCAAACGCCTCTTCCCGGATGTTTCGGTTCCTGCAAATCCAGGCGCTAGCGGCCTGGCCGCTGGTTTTGTCGGCCTATGTCGCCGCCGCCTCGCCGCGCCCTGCCCCAGACGCGCGCGACGCGCTTGCGGCGCTTGTGTTTCTCATCGCGCTGGCGGGCGAGGCGCTGGCCGACCGGCAGATGTGGGCGTTCAAGGCTAATCCCGCCAACAAAGGCCGCATCTGCGAGGCCGGGCTCTGGGGCTGGTCACGCCATCCCAACTATTTTTTCGAGTGGATCGGTTGGCTCGGCTTTCCCCTGTTGGCGATCGACGCGGGATATGGCTGGGGCTGGCTGGCGCTGCTCGCGCCGGCATGGATGTACTATCTGCTGGTCCACGTTTCTGGCCTGCCGCCGCTCGAACAGGCGATGCGGCGCTCGCGCGGCGCGGCCTTCGACGACTACGCGCGGCGCGTCAACGCCTTCTGGCCCGCGCCGCCGCGCTCACGCTAGCCGCGCCCGCATCCAGGCGGAAACCAACGCGGCGAAAGCCGACAGCGCCGTTCCCCAAGCCATATCCGCCAGCGACAGATAGGTCGGCCAATGGCGCAACGTCGCCTGATTGGTGAGGTCGTAGGTGGCATAGGCGCAGAGTCCGAACAGCGCGCCCCGCGCCGCCGACGCCCCCAGCGTGTCGCCCGGCGTGAGAATGGTCAACCCCGCGACATAAAGCAGATAGAATATGATCGCCGGAACCGGCGAAAAGCTGGGCGCGAGCAAATCGCCCAGCGCCGGCCGGTAAAGCCGCGGCCCCATCAGCCCCAGCCAGACCGCGTCCGGCGCCAGCATCGCGACCAATGTCGCGAGATAGGTCAAAACAAGGGATCGCATCCGCCGCTCCGCTTCCGTCTGACTTAAACGGATCGCGGCGCGGCTCGGATCAGCGCGACGCTCAGCCCGAAAAGCCCCCTTCCGCGAGAAACGCCGCCTCCTCGGGCGTCGTCTCGCGCCCGAGCGCCGCATTGCGATGGGGAAATCTGCCGAACCGCCGCACGATGTCGCAATGCACGTCCGCATAACGCTGATTGGCCGGCGCCCAAAGGCGATGCAGCGCGACCGAGCGCTCCTGGTCGGCAAGATGCTCGGAATGCTCCAACGGCAGCAGGAAAAACACCCGCATTTCCGGCTCGACCGCGCTGACGAACTCGGCGTCAAGCGCGCGGCGGGCGTAGAAGCGGGCGAGCGGGTCGGTGGCGAACATATGCGCCGTGCCGCGAAACACGTTGCGCGGTATCTGGTCGCACAGCAGCGCCAACGCCAGCGCGCCGACGGTGTCGCCAAGCCAATCGTCGTGCCGCCGCGCCGCGACTTCCCAATGCAAATCGAGGCAGGCGGCGCGGCAGCGCGAATCGAATTCCGCGTTCTTGGCGTACCAGAGAGCCGCGCCCGCCTCGCGCCAGAAGCCGACGACCTGCGCGGCCGAAGACAAGCTGTCGGTCATGTCCGGCTCCTCATAGGCGATTGATCGAATGCGCTCATGCGTTCGATGAATCTGCGACACTTTCCTTTTCGCGCGAAGGCTGTCAACCCGCGCGGGAGTTTGCGGGCGGCCGCGCGTCGGCTAACATGGCAACGAAGCGGCGAAACGGCCGCGCCCGCACAGGATGCGCCCAATGATTATCGACTGCCACGGCCATTACACGACGGCGCCGAAAGCGCTGGAGGATTGGCGCAACCGGCAGATCGCGGCGATCACGGATCCCGCGCAAAAACCCTCGCCGGCCGAACTCCACATCTCGGACGAGGAACTGCGTCAGTCGATCGAGGCCAACCAGCTCAAATTCATGCGCGAGCGCGGCAGCGATCTGACGATCTTTTCCCCACGCGCGAGCTTCATGGCGCATCATATCGGCGATTTCGAGGTGTCGTCGACCTGGGCGGCGATCTGCAACGAGCTGATCTTCCGCGTGACAAAACTGTTTCCCGATCATTTCATCGGCGCCGCGATGCTGCCGCAGAGCCCCGGCGTCGATCCGAAAACCTGTATCCCCGAACTGGAAAAATGCGTGCGCGACTACGGTTTCGTCGCGATCAATCTCAACCCCGACCCCTCCGGCGGACATTGGACCAGCCCGCCGCTGACCGACAAATATTGGTGGCCGATCTACGAGAAGATGGCCGAATACGACATCCCCGCGATGGTTCATGTCTCGACCAGCTGCAACGCCTGCTTCCACACCACCGGCGCGCATTACATCAACGCCGACACGACCGCCGTGATGCAACTGATCCAGGGCGATCTGTTCAAGGATTTCCCGACGCTGCGCTTCATCATTCCGCACGGCGGCGGCGCCGCGCCCTATCACTGGGGCCGCTATCGCGGATTGGCGCAGGAGCTGAAAAAGCCGCTGCTGAAGGACCATCTCTTGAAGAACGTGTACTTCGACACCTGCGTCTATCATCAACCCGGCATCGACCTGCTGACCAAGGTGATCCCGGTCGAGAACGTGTTGTTCGCCAGCGAGATGATCGGCGCGGTGCGCGGCATCGACCCCGAGACGGGCCACAACTACGACGACACCAAGCGCTATATCGAGGCGACGCTCAACCTCAACGAGGAAGAACGCCGCATGATCTACGAACTCAATGCGCGGCGCGTCTATCCCCGGCTTGACGCGGCGCTGAAGGCGCGAGGACGTTGAGATGACCGAACTCGGAATCGTCAAACGCAACATCGTGCGCGCCGACCGCGCCGCGACCGACGCCTTGGCCAAATATGGCGTCGCCACCGTGCATGAGGCGATGGGGCGCGTTGGGTTGATGAAGCCCTACATGCGGCCGATCTATACGGGCGCGAGCGTATCGGGGACGGCCGTCACTGTGCTGCTGCATCCCGGCGACAACTGGATGATGCATGTCGCAGCCGAGCAAATCCAGCCCGGCGATATCGTCGTGGCGGCGATCACGGCGGAATGCACGGACGGCTATTTCGGCGATCTGCTCGCGACCTCGTTCATGGCGCGAGGCGCCCGCGCGCTCATCATCGACGCCGGCGTGCGCGATTTGAAAACGCTGACCGAAATGGGTTTCCCCGTCTGGAGCAAATGCATCAGCGCCAAAGGCACGGTGAAGGCGACGCTGGGCTCGGTCAATATTCCGATCGTCTGCGCGGGGGCGGCCGTCAACCCCGGCGACGCGGTGGTGGCTGATGACGACGGCGTCGTGGTCGTGCCCGCCGCCTGGGCGGCGAAGACGGCGCAAGCCGCCGCCGCGCGGGAGGCCAACGAAGGCGAAAAGCGCGAGAAGCTGGCGTCCGGCGCGCTCAGCCTCGACATGTACAAGATGCGCGAGCCGCTCGCCAAAGCGGGGCTCAAATATGTCGACTGAGGGCAAGCCGGTCAGCGGACCGTTCGAGAAGACGAAAGGCTGGCTTGATTGGTTTGACGGACCGTCGACGCCGCGTTTTGCGCCGCCACCTGGCTCGGTTGACGCGCATTGCCACGTGTTCGGACCGGGCGGCGAGTTTCCGTTCGCCCCGACGCGCAAATATACCCCATGCGACGCAAGCAAACAGGAGCTGTTCGGCTTACGCGATCGGCTCGGCTTCTCGTGCAATGTGATTGTTCAGGCGACCTGTCACGGCGCCGACAATAGCGCGATGGTCGACGCCTGTTTGTCCAGTAACGGCCGCGCGCGGGGCGTGGCGACCGTCAAGCGGGCGGTCTCCGACGCGGAGCTTGCGCGGTTGCATCGCGCCGGCGTGCGCGGCGTGCGCTTCAACTTCGTCAAGCGTCTGGTCGATTTCACGCCGCGCGACGAACTGATGGAGATCGCCGGTCGCGTGGCGAAACTTGGCTGGCATGTCGTGATCTATTTCGAGGCGGCCGATCTGCCCGAATTGTGGAACTTCTTCACCGCGCTGCCGACGACGGTCGTCGTCGATCACATGGGCCGGCCGGACGTGAGCCAGCCGATCGACGGGCCGGAATTCGCGCTGTTTATGAAATTCATGGCAAGCCACAAGAATGTCTGGAGCAAGGTGTCCTGCCCGGAGCGCCTATCCGTCGCTGGGCCGACGGCGCTCAACGGCGAGCGCGACGCCTATCGCGACGTCGTCCCGTTCGCGCGCCGCGTGGTGGAAGAGTTTCCCGACCGCGTGTTGTGGGGCACGGATTGGCCGCATCCCAATCTGAAAGACCACATGCCTGACGACGGCCTGCTGGTCGATTTCATCCCCCACATCGCGACGACGCCGGAAATGCAGCGCAAACTGCTGGTCGACAATCCGATGCGGCTGTACTGGCCAGGCGAAAAGGGAGATTGAACCATGGCGCTCGACAAGGAATTCCGGGAAATTCCCGGCACGATCGTGTTTGACGCGGAGCAATCGCGCAAGGGCTACTGGCTCAACCAGTTCTGCATGTCGCTGATGAAGGCCGACAATCGGACGATATTCAAGGCGAACGAGCGCGCCTATCTCGATGAGTGGAAGCTCACCGAGGAGCAGAAACAGGCGGTGCTCGCTCGCGATCTCAACCGCATGATGGCGCTGGGCGGCAACATCTATTTTCTCGCCAAGATCGGCGCCACCGACGGCAAGAGTTTTCAGCAGATGGCGGGCTCGATGACCGGGATGAGCGAGGAAGAGTACCGCGCAATGATGATCAACGGCGGCCGCAAGATCGACGGCAACCGGAAGATTGGCGAGCACGGCGACGCGCAGCGTCCGGCGAAGGATTAAACGAAATGGCCCGCATCACGTCCTCGATCTACACCTCGCACATCCCCGCCGTCGGCGCCGCGTTCGATCATGGCAAGACGCAGGACTCCTATTGGAAGCCGGTGTTCGCCGGCTACGACTTCACCAAGCAATGGGAGAAGGCGCATACGCCTGATGTGATCTTCCTCGTGTACAACGATCACGCCACCGCCTTCAGTCTCCAGATGATCCCGACTTTCGCGATCATGACCGGCCCGGAATTCAGCCCGGCCGACGAAGGTTATGGCGCGCGGCCCGTGCCCAAGGTCATCGGCCATCCCGAGTTGGCGTCTCACATCGCTTCCGAAGTGATCCAGCAGGACTTTGACCTGACGATGGTCAACGAGATCGACGTCGATCACGGCCTGACGGTGCCGCTGAGTTGCGTGTTTGGCAAGGTCGACGCCTGGCCGTGCAGAATCATTCCGTTTGCGGTCAATGTCGTGCAGCATCCCGTGCCGTCGGGGGCGCGTTGCTTCGCCCTGGGCCAGGCGATCGGCAAGGCGATCCGCAGCTTTCCCGAGGATCTCAACGTCCAGATCTGGGGCACCGGCGGCATGAGCCATCAATTACAGGGCCCTCGCGCCGGCCTGATCAACCGGGAGTGGGACAATTCCTTTCTTGATCGATTGATCGACGACCCCGTGGGCCTGTCGAAGATGCCCAACATCGACTACGTCCGCGAGGCGGGCTCGGAAGGCATCGAACTGGTGATGTGGTTGATCGCGCGGGGCGCGATGGCGGATGGCGCGGGCGGCGCGAAGCCGAAAGTGGTTCATCGCTTCTACCACGTGCCGGCGTCGAACACGGCGGTCGGGCATCTCATCCTGGAAAACGCCGCGTGACCAAAACCCTGAAAGTCGCCCTCGCCGGCGCGGGCGCATTTGGGCTCAAACATCTCGACGCGATGAAACTGATCGACGGCGTTGAATGCGTCGCCATCGTCGGGCGCGAACTCGACAAGACTCAAGAGGCGGCGAAAAAATATGACGTCGCCCTTGCGACCACCGATCTCGCCGAGGCGCTGAAAGTTCCTGGCCTCGACGCCGTCATTCTGGCGACGCCGACGCAGATGCACGCGAGCCAGACGATCCAATGTCTGCAAGCCGGCAAGCACGTTCAGGTCGAGATCCCGCTCGCCGACAGCCTGCATGACGCCGAGGCGGTGGATGCAATACAGCGCAAGACCGGCCTCGTCGCCATGTGCGGCCACACCAGGCGTTTCAACCCGAGCCATCAGTTCGTGCGGAAGCGCATCCTGGCCGGCGAGTTCAACGTCCAGCAGATGGATGTGCAGACTTACTTCTTCCGTCGCAGCAACATGAACGCGCTTGGACAGGCGCGCTCCTGGACCGATCATCTTCTATGGCATCACGCCGCGCATACCGTCGATCTGTTCGCCTATCAGGCGCGCAGCCCCGTCGTAAAGGCCAATGCGTTGCAGGGTCCGATCCACCCGACGCTGGGCATCGCGATGGACATGAGCATCCAGTTGAAGTGCGCGAACGGCGCGATCTGCACGCTGTCGCTGTCGTTCAACAACGAGGGGCCGCTCGGCACGTTCTTCCGCTATATCGGCGATAGCGCGACCTATATCGCGCGCTACGACGATCTCTTCACCGGCAAGGACGAGAAGATCGACGTGTCCAACATTGACGTCAGCATGAACGGCATCGAGTTGCAGGACCGCGAGTTCTTCGCCGCCATTCGCGAGGGCCGGGAGCCCAACGCGAGCGTGGCTGACGTGCTGGCCTGCTATCGCACGCTGGATGCGCTGGAGAAGCAGCTAGACTGACGCAGCGGCGTCAAGTGATCAGGTGATGAATGGCGTCGAGCGACGAGATCTGCCCGGCGATGTTGGAGAGGTCGAGCGACGCGGCTGACCCTGTCCCGCGCGCAACCTCCATATATTCGCCGCCGGAATCGGCGGAGGAATAGAACAACTGGAAGACCTCGTTGGCGGCGTGCGTTATGGTGACGCCGATAAAATCTCCGGCAAGCCCAGCCGACCCCAGATCGACATAGGATCGGTGCGAATTGCCGCTCATCGAGCGCGCCGCCTCCACGGTCCCGTCGGACAGGACGCGGGCAACCGTGTCATGTGCGAAGTCGAAATCGACGCGATGAAACGGGTTGAGGTTCAGCGCGGGGCCGGAGCCGTTGGCGGCCGCCGTATGAGTTTCGGTGCCCGCAAGGGCGTAGCCATCTTCGGAGTCGCCGACAAATGTCGTCGTCGTGACCGTTGCGCCGCGTTCGGCGGTGTGGGTGATCGTATTCTCGGTGACGCCCTGATTGCTGTCCAGGCCGGTGAGGCTCTCGGTGGGATTGTGTCGCTCGACGCGGCTGTGGCTATGGCCGCCGCGCGTTAAGGTTTCCGTCATGGAGCCGTCGGCGCCAAATTCGAATTCCAATTTGGCGCCGGTCGGAAGATCCTGCTTCGGAGCGGAGAGGGTGACGATGTCGCTGGTCAGCGCGATGGAGCCTCCGGTCGAGGCGAACGTGAGCGCCTCGACGCCTGCCGTCGAAGTGATGGTTTCCGTAATGGTGGTGGTTTGGGTGAGCGCGTCGTAGGCGAAAGCAAAGGTCGGGCTGGAGGCTTCCGGCGTCACCACGAGAGTGTGGCTACCCAGGCTTAGCGACGAGATTTGGAATAGGCCTGCGGCGCCGGCCTCGGCCTGGAACACGATGGCGCCTGTTCCGCTGGCGAGACTGACCGTTTCGGTCACGGTCCCGTCGCCCGCCGGCGAGGTCGTCCCGGATCCATCGACGCCCAGGAACGCGAAGGTGGCGCCTGTCAGATCGAATTTCGCGCTCAAACCATGGTCCGAACCGCTCTCCAGATGCGCGTGTCTCATAAAGCTATTCCTCCTCAGACCCGTGTCACGACCATGACTAGGGTGGGGGAGTTGGAAAACTCTGCACACAATCGGTTCAATTGTAGTTTTCCCGGCGAATGCGTCACCGCCTGGTTAATTCCCCTGTCTGGCGGCCTTCCAGCGCTCCCTCGCGCGCGCGCCAAGGGCGGCTTCGATGGCCTGCGCCGTGGACACGCCGACGACGCCTTCCCGGCTCGCCGGCGCGCCAACGCAGAAAGATCTGAAGCCGAACCCGGCCGCGACCGCCGCCGCGGCGGCCGCATTCGCGCCGCAAGCAACCACCGTGGTCGCCCCGACCGCCTCCAATACGGCCTCCAGTCGATCAAGCGCGAAATCCAGCGTGACCACCGGCAATTGCTGCTCGCGCCAGACCCGCTCAAGCAGGGGGTCGGCGCCTTCGCCGGCCAGCAAGGTCGCATCGGTGGGCAGGCGCATGGGCTTACCTCGGGATCAGAACCCACATGTCGAAATCGAGCACGACGCTGGGATCATAACCCTCGCCTGCTTTATCGGGGAAATCCGCGCAGGCGCGGTTTTTGGTCGCCACCATTCGCACCCGCATCGCGCCGACGTCCGCGCGGTCGGGCAATTCCGCCTTTTCGATCACCTCGCTCCAGGCGAACAAGGTGTCGCCGGCGAACAGCGGCGCGACATGACGGCCGCCGTTGATCGCGGCGACATGAAACGCGTTGGCGAGCCCGTTGAAGCTCAAGGCGCGCGCGAGCGAGATGACGTGGCCGCCATAGACGAGCCTGCGGCCGAACCGCCCCTGCCCCTCGCTGAATTGGTTGAAATGCACCTTCGCATTGTTCTGGTAGAGACGGGTGGCGAGCATATGCTCGGCCTCCTCCACTGTCACGCCGTCGACGTGATCGATCTTCTCGCCGGGCTCGTAGTCGATGAAGCGATGCGCGGAGCCGGAGAGGGCGAAGTCGTAGGCGCCGAGGTCGATGATCGGGCAAGCCGCGCCCAGCGTCTCAGGCGCGACGCGCGGCGCCGTCTTCGGCACGAAGGCAAGCGGCGCGGGCGCGTCGGGGTCGCGCTTACGCACCATCACCCAGCGCACATAGTCGAGCACGGTCTCGCCGCGCTGGTTGGACCCCGTCGTGCGTACATAGACCACGCCGCTCTGACCGTTAGCGTTTTCCTTGCGACCGATCACTTCCGAAGTCGCCGATAACGTATCTCCGGGATAGACGGTCTTCACGAACCTCCCCTCGGCATATCCCAGATTTGCGATGGCGTTGAGCGACACGTCCGGCGCCGTCTTGCCGAACACGACGTGGAAGGCGAGCAGGTCGTCGATCGGCGCGCGAGGGTAGCCCAGCCCTTGCGCGAACGTGTCGGCGCTCTGCACGGCGAAGCGCGAGCCGTAAAGCGCGGAATAGAGCGACGCGTCGCCGGAATTGAGCGTGCGCGGCGTCGCGTGACGCAGCGTCTCGCCGACGCGAAAATCCTCGAAAAAGCGGCCGGACGCGGTTTTGGACATTGGTTGTCCCCCGTCTCAGAACGGAACGGCCCGAATGAGTTTTTCAAGATATAGTTGAATCAGAAGAATGGCGAGGAATACGATCACCGGTGAAATATCGACGCCACCCATATTAGGTAAGAGGCGTCGGATCGGACGCAACACCGGCTCAGTCAATGCGACTAAAGTGTTCCAGATAGACCGGACGACTTCGTTTCGAACGTTGACGACATTGAACGCTATCAGCCAAGACATAATTGCGGAAGCAATAATGACGAACTTGTAGAGATCGAGGGCATAGCTAAGTACAATAAGAATCGGCTGCATAAGTTCCCCCTGGAGGGGATCTCCACTGGAGGTCGCCCCTCGTTGACACGCGCCGCGCGCGCACGTAAAGAGCGCGCCGGCCGGGGCTGTAGC
>JANLPL010000106.1:0-8802 GCA_031367195.1 Bradyrhizobium sp. | reverse complement strand
CGCGCTCGGTCGCCGCCGCCGCGGCCTTGTCAAATTGCGCGAGGGTTCGGCGCTGCGTGGGCACGTGTTCGCGCATATCGGCAAGGGCTGGTCGCCGCAACAGATATCTGGCGCCCTTGCGTCGATGCCGCAATGCCTTGGCCGTGTCTCGCACGAGACGATTTACCACACGATCTACGTCCTGCCGCGCGGCGAAATCCGTCATCAACTCATTGCGTTGCTGCGTCAGGGCCGCAGGTTGCGGCGCCCGCGCGGGCAAGGCAAAGACCGGCGTGGCGGGCTCGTGGGAATGACGCCCATCGTTGAGCGCCCGGCCTCGGTCTTGACCCGCGAACTGTTCGGCGACTGGGAGGGCGACCTGATCAAGGGCGCCGGCAACGCCAGCGCCATCGGCGCCTTGGTCGAGCGCAAGAGCCGCTTCACGATCCTGGTCAAAATGAAAGACTGCGGCGCAGATGCGGCGCTCGATGGCTTCCAGAGGGCGCTCCGCAAAGTGCCGGAGGCGATGCGAACGAGCCTCGCCTACGACCAGGGCAAGGAAATGGCGCGCCACGCCGAACTCGCCAAGCAACTGAAAATCAAGGTCTATTTCTGCGATCCGCACAGCCCGTGGCAGCGCCCGACCAACGAAAACACAACCGGCCTCGTAAGGCAGTATCTGCCCAAGGGCGTCGATCTGAGCCCATACTCACACCGCGATCTCGAAAAAATCGCCGACAGCCTCAACACGAGGCCGCGCGCATTGCCTCGGATTTCAAACTCCCAAGGAAGTCTTCTACAATGAAATCCAGAGGCCGGGTGTTGCACTTCAAATTTGAGACCGCCCTGGATATGGTGTTTCACTGGAGCGTATTCACGCATTTGTATATCGAGGAATGTTACATCTATCTGCATGAAATCATGCGATCATTGAAACCCGGCGGTCGTTTGGTGTTTTCTTTTCTGGAATTGGAAGATGAGCGTCATCGCAAAATATTCACGGATCGCGTCGCCAAGTTCAAAGGGCCCGATGTTTGGGGCCACCTCGATACGTTCCTTCATCGCGACTGGATTCGCAGGTGGGCGGCCGAAATTGGATTTACGCCGCCAAGATTTACCGACGGGACAGACAATACCCAACACACCCCTTTCTGGCAGACGCTGGTTGCCATGGACAAGCCCATGCCTGCGGCGCAGGGCGCGGGCGCGACAGTTCTGGCCGCCTAACCCGTTCATCCCCTTGCATCGCGGTCTGTCCCGGCCACTTTTACCCCATCCCCTCCACCGCCTCGATCAGTAGCGCGATGTCCTCGTCCCGCGACAGCCGGTGATCGCCGTCGCGGATGAGCGTCAGCGTCACCGGGTCCATCGCCATATGCTCGACCAGCGTCAGGGCGTGGGCATAGGGCACGTCGGGGTCTTTCATCCCCTGCAATATCCGCACCGGCGCGTAAGACCGCACGTTTCCGCCCAGCAACAGATGCTTGCGCCCGTCCTCGATCAGCGCCCGGGTATAGACATAGGGCTCCGGCGCATAGGCGGAGGCGCGCTCATAACGCCCGTCGCGCATAATCGCCGTCCGCGCCTCCTCGGGCAGGCGCGGCCACAGCAGGGCCTCCGTGAAATCCACGGCGGGCGCGATCAGCACGAGGCCGGCGAGCCGGTCCGTTTCGCCAAGCGCGGCCAGTTCGCGCGCGACCAGCAGCGCGATCCAGCCGCCCATCGACGAGCCGACCAGCACCTGGGGGCCGGAGGAAGCCGCGCGGATCACGGCGAGACTTTCCTCCCACCAGCGCCCAATCGTGCCGTGCTCGAAATCGCCGCCCGAGATCCCATGGCCGGAATAGTCGAACCGAAGGCACGCGCGGCCCTGGGCCGCGCAGAACGCATCGAGCGCCAGCGCCTTGGTCGATTCCATGTCCGACCTGAAGCCGCCGAGCCAGATCACGCCCGGCCGCTTCGCGCCGGGGCGGGCGCGATAGGCGATCCGGCGCGAATCCACAGCTTCGCCCGAATCCACAGCTTCGCTGATGTCGAGAAATTGCGGTTTTCCGGAATCCACGCTTTCATAGCTCCATGATTCGTTTTAGATGTTTAGAGGCGAGCGTGACGCGCCCCGTCGCCGCTCGCAAGCCAATCGCGCACGGCCTCGCGATATGATCGCCCCCACGCGCGCTTTCGCCCAATCCCGGCCGAGCCTCGCCGGCCGCACGGTGTTGCAAATCCTGCCCCGGCTCGACGCGGGAGGAGCGGAGCGCACGACGATCGACGTCGCCGCGGCCATCGTGCAGGCGGGCGGGCGGGCGCTGGTGGCCTGCGACGGCGGCCGGCTGGTCAGCGAATTGCAAGTGCTCGGCGGCGTCTGGCTGCCGTTTCCCGCCGCCGCCAAGAACCCGTTCCGGATGCTCTACAACGTCCGCAAGCTGGCGCGGCTGATTGTCGATGAGCGGGTCGATGTCGTGCACGCCCGCTCGCGCGCGCCGGCCTGGGTCGCGCTGGGGGCGACGCGCATCGTCGAGCGGCCGCTGGTGACTACCTATCACGGCGCCTATGCCGGCGGCTCAGCGCTGAAACTGCGTTACAACTCGGTGATGGCGCGCGGCGACGCCGTGATCGCCAATTCCCACTACACCGCCGATTCGATCGAAAAGCTGTTCCCCTTCGCGCGCGACAAGTTGCGGGTGATCTATCGTGGCGCCAATCTCAGCGCCTTCTCCGCCGGCGCCGTCGATCCCGCCCGCGTCACCCAATTACGCGAGGCCTGGGGCGTCGCGCCGCACGAGCGCGTCGTGCTGCTCGCCGCCCGGCTGACCGGCTGGAAAGGCCAGCGGGTGCTGATCGAGGCGGCGGCCAAGCTGCATCTGGAGGGCGTGCGCTACGTTCTGGCGGGCGATCCGCAGGGTCGCGACGGCTACGTGCGCGAGATCGACCGCCTGATCGAGGCCAGGGGGCTGAGGAGCGTGGTGAGCCGGGTCGGCCATTGCCGCGACATGCCCGCCGCCTTTCTCGCCGCTTCCGTCGTCGCCGTGCCCTCGACCGAGCCGGAGGCGTTCGGGCGCAGCGCGGTGGAGGCGCAGGCGATGGGCACGCCGGTCGTCGTCTCCGATCTCGGCGCGGTGCCGGAAACCGTGCTGGCGCCGCCCGAGGTCGGGGCTGAGGCCCGCACGGGCTGGCGCGTTCCCGCCGGCGACGTGGATGCGCTGGCGCAGGCGCTGAAGGCCGCTCTGAGCCTGGGCGCCACGGCGCGCGACGCGCTGGCGCGGCGCGCGCGCGCTCATGTCGAGAGCCATTTCTCGCTGGAGCAGATGACCCGCGACACGCTCGACGTTTATGGCGCGCTGCTGGGGGTGTGAGCGCCGGCTCACATGTCCTGATAGTTCGGCCCGCCGCCGCCTTCGGGGGGAACCCAGGTGATGTTCTGCGCCGGGTCTTTCACGTCGCAGGTCTTGCAGTGGACGCAGTTCTGCGCGTTGATGACGAAGCGCGGATCGGTCTTCGCCGCCTCGTTGGCGTAAACCACCTCGTAAACCCCGGCCGGGCAATAGAGCCGCGCCGGCTCGCCGAAGCGGGGCAGATTGTCGCGGATCGGAATCGCGGGATCGGCGAGCTTGAGATGGACCGGCTGGTCCTCCTCGTGATTGGTGTTGGACAGGAACACCGAGGATGACTTGTCGAACGAGATTTTTCCGTCCGGCCTAGGATAGTCGATCGGCGTCACCTCCGACAGCGGTTTCAGCGCTTTCGCGTCGGACTTGCCGTGGCCGAGCGTGCCGAACAGCGAGGCGCCGAACAATGCGTTGGTCCACATGTCGAAGCCGGCGAGCGGAACGCCGAGCGCCAGCCCGAACCGGGTCCACAGCGGCTTGACGTTGCGCACCAGCTTGAGATCGCGACCGATCTCGGAGCCGCGCCAGCCGGCCTCGTAAGCCGTCAACTCGTCATGTTCGCGCCCTTGCGACAACGCGGCATGGGCGGCGTCGGCCGCCTGCATCCCCGACAGGATCGCATTATGCGAGCCCTTGATGCGGGCGAAATTGACGAAGCCGGCGGAGCAGCCGACCAGCGCGCCGCCGGGGAAGGTCAACTTCGGCACGGATTGCACGCCGCCCGAGGAGATCGCGCGCGCGCCATAGGACAGGCGTTTGCCGCCCTCGAACATGTCGCGCATCATCGGATGCGTCTTGAAACGCTGGAACTCGTCGAATGGGGACAGCGTCGGATTGTCGTAGTTGAGATGCACCACGAAGCCGACCGCCATCAACCCGTCGCCGTAGTGATAGAGGAACGAGCCGCCGCTCGCCCCGCGCCCGAGCGGCCAGCCGAAACTATGCTGCACCAGCCCCTTGTGGAAGCGGGACGGCTCGACCTGCCATATCTCTTTCAGTCCAATGCCGAATTTCTGCGGTTCGCGGCCGGCGTCGAGCGCGAATTTGGCGATCAAGAGCTTGGCCAGCGAGCCGCGCGCGCCCTCGGCGATCAGCGTATATTTGCCGCGCAGCTCCATGCCGCGCGTGAAGGAATCCTTGGGCGCGCCGTCGCGGCCGACCCCCATGTCGCCGGTGGCGACGCCCAGCACCTCGCCCTTGTCGCCGTAAATCACTTCAGTCGCGGCGAAGCCGGGATAGATCTCGACGCCGAGCGCCTCGGCCTTGGCGCCGAGCCAGCGCGTCAGCGCGCCGAGCGAGCCGATGTAATTGCCGTGATTGCTCATCAGGCGCGGCATCGGCCAGTTGGGCAGCCGCACGCCGCCGGAGGGGCCGAGCAGATAGAAACGGTCCTCGGTAACCTTAGTCGTCAGCGGCTGCTCGGGATCGTCGCGCCAATCGGGGACGAGCCGGTCGAGGCCGATGGGGTCGATCACCGCACCGGAAAGAATATGGGCGCCGACCGTGGATCCCTTCTCGACCACGACGACGCCGCGCTCGGCGTCGAGTTGCTTGAGCCGGATGGCGGCGGCAAGGCCGGCGGGACCGGCGCCGACGACGACAACGTCATATTCCATCGCCTCGCGCACGGGCAGTTCGGTCTCGCCAGCCATCGACGCCACTCCTGTTTTCGCGTCCTGCGCGATACCAGAACCAAGGCCTCGCGCAAGCGGTTCGGATCAACCCGCCCTTCGTCCTAGCCGCCCGCGAGCCGTCCTTCCACGACAGCGATCGCGAAAGCGTAGATGCGGGCGATGTCGTCGAGCCGGTCGAACCGTCCCGGCGCCCCGGCATGGCCCGCGCCCATCGACGTGCGTAATAGGATCGGGCCGCCGTCGGTCATTTCGGCGCGCAGCCTGGCGACCCATTTGGCCGGCTCCCAATAGGTCACGCGCGGATCGGCGAGGCCGCCCAGCGCCAGAATCGCGGGATAAGGCTGCGGCCGGACGTTTTCGTACGGGCTGTAGCTTCTGATCGTCGCGAAGGCTTGCGCGTCGCGCACGGGATCGCCCCATTCGAGCCATTCGGGCGGAGTCAGCGGCAGGGTTTCGTCGAGCATGGTGTTGAGCGTGTCGACGAACGGCACGTCGGCGACGATGCCGGCGTAGAGATCGGGCGCCAGATTGGCGATGGCGCCCATCAACAGCCCGCCCGCGCTGCCGCCCTGTGCGACGATACGTCGCGGATGGGCATAACCGCGGCTAACCAGCGCGCGCGTGGCGGCGATGAAGTCGGCGAACGTGTTGGGCTTGTTGAGGAGCTTGCCGCCTTCGTACCAGGAGAAACCCTTCTCCATGCCGCCGCGCACATGGGCGAGCGCGAACACGAAGCCGCGATCGACCAGCGAAAGCCGGTTCGGCCCGAAACTGGCGTCGAGGCAATGGCCATAGGCGCCGTAACCGTGGATCATCAGCGGCGCGGAGCCGTCGAGCGGCGTATCGCGCCGGCGCAGGATCGAGAGGGGAACGTGCGCGCCGTCGTCGGCCTCGGCCTCGATCGCCTCCACGATATAGGCGGTGGGATCGTAACCCGGCGCGGTCGCCTGCTTCTTGACGAGAAAGCGCTGCCGCGAGGCCATGTCGTAATCGTAGGTCTCCTGACTGCTGGCGAGCGAGGAATAGCTGAAGCGGCAGACGGAGGCGTCAAACTCGAAGCTCGTCTCCAGTTTGAGGAAATAAGTCTTGGCCTCGAAGGCGATCTCATGCGTCTCGCCGCTGTTGAGATCGCGCACAGCCAGGCGCGGGCGGTTGTCGGCGCGCATCAGCACGACGAGAAAATCGCGGAACACCGAGATATCCTCGATCAACCGGCCCTCGACGCCGGGCAGAAACGGGCGCCAGTTGGCCTCCTCCGGCGCGTCCGACGGCGCCACGACGATCTCGTAGTCTCGCGCGCCGGCGTTGCTCTTGATGAAAAAGACATCGCCGTGGTCGAACGGCTCATAGCGGAAATCGGGCCGGCGCGGCGCGATCAGGCGCGGCGGCTCGCGCGGCGCGGAGAGATCGACGACGTAGAAGGCTTGGGAATCGTGGCCATGGACATGCACGAACGCGCGGCTGCCCAACCGGGTCGCGCGCAAGCTGACGAACCAGGCCGGGTCCGGCTCCTCGAAGATCGCAACGTCCGTCTCGGGCGCATCTCCCAGCCGGTGCAGCATGACGCGGAACGGTCGATGTTGCCCGTCTTGCAGCACATAGAGCAGGGCCTTGGAATCGCGGGTCCAGATAAAATCGCCCGTGGTGTTGGCGATGACGTCGGGCAGGTCGGCGGCCGAACTGATCTCGCGCGCGCGGATCTCGTAGATTTCCGAGCCGGCGCCATCGGCGCTCCAGGCGAAGCGCAGGTGATCGGGCGAATGGCGGGCGTGGCCAAGGTGGAAGAAGCCGCTTTCGCCCGCCCGCGCCTCGCCGTCGAGCAGCAGCGTTTCCTTGCCTCCCTGTCGCGGGCGGCGGCAATAGAGGCGCTGCTGGCCGCCGTGGCGGAATCGCGAATAATAGCTCCAGGGACCGTGCGGGGAGGGCGGCTCGCTGTCGTCCTCCTTCAGTCGCGCCCGCATTTCGCGTGCGAGCTGTTTTCGCAAACCGGAAAAGGGCGCGAGCATCGCGTCGCAATAGCCGTTCTCCGCTTCGAGCCAGTCGCGGATGTCGCTCGGCAAAGCGGCGGGATCGCGTAAAACCTCGCGCCAGTTGTCGGCGCGCAGCCAGCCGTAATCGTCGGACCAGCTTTGGCCCTGAGCGTGAACCTCGCGCGGCCGCTTGGGCGCGGCGGGCGGCGCCGGGGGTTGAGGCATGAAAGCTCCTTGGCGCCTTGAGCTTTGGCACGGGAAATCGACCCGCGTCGAGACTTGCGGCGCAGCGCCCCACGCGCCAAGTAGCGCTCAGGCCAGAAAAGGACGCCGACCATGCCTCAGACTCGCGGACAATTCTTCGACGACGTATCGCGCCTGTTCACCGACGCGGCCGGTCTGGCCGACAGCGCCAAGCGCGAAATGGAGACGATGGCGCGCGCCCGGCTCGAAAAACTGATGGCGACGATGAACGTGGTCAGCCGCGAGGAATTCGAGGCGGTGCGCGAAATGGCGGTGCGGGCGCGGGAGCAAAACGACAAGCTTGAGGCGCGCCTCGCCGAACTGGAGTCCAAGCTCGCCGCCGCGCCGCCGCCGCACGAGTGAATCATCGACCCGATTGATTCGATTGAGTGATTCTGTGGAAGACTTTCGCGGCGCCTGTACGTCGGGCCGCGAATCTGGAAGGTAGGGACTTGTTCCAGCGATGCGTCCGTTCGCGGATGCGCTTCTGGGGGAGTTGGTGCGCGCGTAAAGTTAACGCCTTCCAAATGTCTTTCCGAAAGTCTTGCAATGCACGCCATGGAAACCGAGGCCACTGAGCGACCGGAGCACCCGGTCGATGTAGTCGAACGCCTCGCCGCGCTGAACGAATGGGCGTTCGACCGTCAGGACGACGACGAGATCGCGATTCTCGTCAATGGCGTCTGGGCGCATTACGAAGTGGCGATCACCTGGATCCACCCGGTCGAATCGCTGCATTTCTCCTGCGCCTTCGATCTCAAAGTTCCCGACCGCAAGCGCGCCGAGATCGTCGAACTGATTCGGCTCGTCAACGCGCAATTGTGGCTCGGCCATTTCGATCTGTGGAGCCACGAGAACATCGTGATGTTCCGCCACGCCCATTGTTTGACTGGCGGCGCGCGTGCGAGCGAAGCCCAGTGCCGCAGTCTGGTCGAAGCCGCGATCAAGGCCTGCGAGACCTATTTCCAGTCGTTCCAGTTCGTGCTGTGGGCGGGACGAAGCCCCCGCGAGGCGATGGAATTCGCGCTGTTCGAGACGGTGGGGGCGGCTTGAGGGGGGCCTATTGGCGGCGGGACTTCCGCGCTCGCCCGTCTATCGTAACGGCTGCTTTCCAGTTCAGTTTCGTGGGCTCTTTCGGGCCGCCTAACGTCTTGATTCGATTTGGGTTGGGAAACGACTCGAAAGTCGTGACTTCTGCACTTGGCACTTGGACGCACTCTGCGGATTCGCCTTGAACGCGGCAAAAGATTACAATTCCCCATCTGAGTTCGCTTGAAAAGCTGCCTCGATGTCAGAAAACGTTATGCCGCAGGTTCTCGAAGAAGCCATTGCTAAATTTGGTGCATGGTCTAACCAGCATGTAGCATCAGAGCAGACCAAAAACACAATTGACGCAAATTTATACCACTATACGGACGCGCGCGGTCTAAACGGAACTTCTTACTTTTTCGTAGCGTAAGTCATTGATCTCGCTAGAGGCGAGCGGTTTTGGCGCTGCTGTTACTGGGTACAGGCGATTGGAAATCGCAGGAGGTCGAAGGCCTTTTGTTGGATCGGGGTGGGTCGGGTGAGGACGGTGCAGGGCCGGTT
>JANLPL010000021.1:0-7169 GCA_031367195.1 Bradyrhizobium sp. | reverse complement strand
ATCTATTTTATCTTTAAATGCTAATTTCGATTCAAATATTATTTTATACTTATTCATTTTACTTATTTTTTATTTTCGCCGAAAAAAGATTAAGAAAACAACTTCCTAACTGCTTCACCTAATAACATATAATTTTATTCTTCAATTTTACGAACCAGTAGTCCTACTTCTTGACCTATTTTATAAACTCCATATTTTTCCTGTACAGCATATTGTTCAATGCCTCTAACTTCATATTTGTAACCATCTATTACAACAGTTTTACCTATTAGGTTTTCTTCTGATTGTAAGGTAACTAAAAACACTGTTCCTCTGCCTACTATGGTAAATTTGTTTATACTTTTAAATTCTGCTATTTTATTTTTATTCGGCGAAAAAAGATTTAAAACAGAAGAAAGTAACACATACTCTCCATCTATATCTTCTAACATTTCACTATTATTTAAGGGTGTAAATCTATCTAATTCTAAAACTTGATTTTTAATATTGTCAAAATTGACTTGAATTTTTCAGTGTATATCTTCGATATTTTGTGATCTTCCGTCGTAAGCTTTTGATACAAATTGTTAATAAGATCAATTGACACGCGGTCAGAGAATCCATCCCCCTCTATTAATACATTTCTCTGACGAGGATTAATATTCGGATGGGGTGGTGTAGGCATAGCGGATTCTCACGTGATTGTTGCAGAATTTGGTTTGTCAAGTCTGCATGCCATTGGGAGGAAGCAAGGGCAGAATTTTTAGCACTGACCTAATCGAGGTGCGACATCATCTTCTTCAGCTACATCCCGTCGTCCCCCCGCACGTGTCGCACTTCAGACATGTCCCGTTGCGCACCATCGTGAAATTGCCGCATTCCGGGCAGGCTTCCCCGACATAGCCCTTCGCGCGCGCCTCGGCGCGGCGGTCGGGGGCGGGCTCAGCGAACGCGACGCCGGCGAACATCTCGGGCTCAAGCGCCAGCTCCCCCTTTAACGCCGTTGCGCCCGCCACACGCAGCGCAACCACCGCGCCGCCCGGCGCCAGCATCAGCTTGTCGGTCTTGGAGCGCACGAGGCCCCGCGAGACCACGCTGGGCGTGCCCGGCGAAAAGCCGCCAGGCGCCTTGTCCTGCGCGACGCCGCCGCCCATCACGGTATTGCCGATTTCCTCCGGCGAGACATGCGCGAGATCGTGGCGGCCGATGTAGGAGATCGCCAGTTCGCGGAACACGTAATCGAGAATGGACGTCGCGTTCTTGATCGCGTCGTTGCCCTGCACGAGGCCGGCCGGCTCGAATCTCGTGAAGGTGAAGGCTTCCACGTATTCCTCCAGCGGCACGCCATATTGCAGCCCGAGCGAAATCGCGATGGCGAAATTGTTCATCAGGCTGCGGAAGGCGGCGCCCTCCTTGTGCATGTCGATGAAGATTTCGCCCAGCCGCCCGTCTTCGTATTCGCCGGTGTGCAGATAGACCTTGTGGCCGCCGACCACGGCTTTCTGAGTGTAGCCCTTGCGGCGATCGGACAGTTTTTCGCGCTCGCGGTTGCGTTCGATCCGCTCCACCACGCGCTCGACGATCCGCTCGGCCACCGCAGCCGCGCGCGCGGGCGCGTTGAGCTGGACGAGGGTGTCGACGGCCTCGTCGTCGTCCTCATCCGCTTCGATCAACTGGCTGTTGAGCGGCTGCGATAGTTTCGAGCCGTCGCGATAGAGCGCATTGGCCTTCAGGCCGAGCCGCCAGGACAGCATATAGGCGTCCTTGCAATCCTCGACGCTGGCGTCGTTGGGCATGTTGATCGTCTTGGAAATCGCGCCCGAAATGAACGGCTGCGAAGCCGCCATCATGCGGATGTGGCTCTCGACCGAGAGATAGCGTTTTCCCGTGCGCCCGCAGGGATTGGCGCAGTCGAACACGGAATAGTGGTCTTTGCGAAGATGCGGCGCGCTCTCCAGCGTCATCGCGCCGCAGATATGGGTGTTGGCGGCCTCGATCTCTTGTTTGCTGAAGCCCAGCGCGCTTAGCAGGTCGAAGCCCGGCTCCTCCATCTTCTCCGCCGGAATCTTCAGCGCTCCGGTGAGGAAATCAGCGCCGAGGGTCCACTTGTTGAAGACGAATTTGATGTCGAACGCGCCGGCCAGGCCGGCCTCAATCTTCGTCAGCGCGGCGTCGGTGAAACCCTTGGTGCGAAGGCTCGCCAGATTGACGCCCGGAGACTGGCCGAGCGAGGCGTGGCCGACGGCGTAAGCCGTGATTTCGGCGATGCGGGCCTCGTCATAGCCCAGCGTGCGAAGCGCCTCGGGCGCGGCTCGATTTATAATTTTGAAATAGCCGCCGCCCGCGAGCTTCTTGAATTTCACCAGCGCGAAATCGGGCTCGATGCCGGTGGTGTCGCAATCCATCACCAGGCCAATGGTGCCGGTCGGAGCGATGACGGAAACCTGCGCGTTGCGATAGCCGTGCCGCTCGCCGGCGCTCAGCGCGTCGGACCAGGAGGCGCGTGCGGCGTCGGACAGACCCGCGAAGCCTGAGCCGGCGCGGATAACCGAGGCGTGGTCGAGCGGGGTCGGCGCGACATGCAGCCTCTCGTAGCCGTCGGCGGCGCCGTCGGCGGCGCGCTTGTGGTTGCGGATCACGCGCAGCATCGCCTGCGTATTCGGGGCGTAGCCGGGGAAAGGCCCGAGCTTGGCGGCGATCTCGGCCGAGGTCGCATAGGCGCGCCCCGTCAGTATCGCGCTGAGCGCGCCGCAGATCGCGCGGCCTTCGTCGCTGTCATAGCCAATGCCGCAGGACATCAGGAGCCCGCCGATATTGGCGAAGCCCAGGCCGAGCGTGCGGAAATCGTAGGAGAGTTTGGCGATCTCCTTCGACGGGAACTGCGCCATCATGACTGAGATTTCGAGCGTCAGCGTCCACAACCGGACAGCGTGCTCGTAGGCCTTGACGTCGAACACTTTGACCTGGGGATCGCGGAATTGCAGGAGGTTGAGCGAGGCCAGATTGCAGGCGGTGTCGTCGAGGAACATATATTCCGAGCACGGATTGCTCGCGCGGATCGGGCCGGACGCGGGGCAGGTGTGCCAATCGTTGATCGTGGTGTGATATTGCAGGCCGGGATCGGCCGAGGCCCAGGCGGCGTAGCCGATTCTGTCCCAGAGATCGCGCGCCTTCAAGGTTTTATGCGGCTTGTGATCGAGCCGGCGCGTCAGGTTCCAGTCGCCGTCGCTCTCGACTGCGGCCAGGAATTCATCGGTCACGCGCACGGAATTGTTGGAGTTCTGGCCGGCGACGGTCAAGTACGCCTCCGAGTCCCAATCGGTGTCATAGGCGTCGAACGCGATGTCGCGAAAACCCTGCTTGCCGAACTGGATCACGCGCTTGATCATGCCGTCGGGCGCCTCGTCGCGTCGCGCGGCCTTGATGGCGCGCTTGAGCGCCGGGTTCTTCTCCGGGTTGTAGCAATCGTCGCCCGGGCCTTCGCAATTGACGCAGGCCTTCAGAATCGCCTTCAGGTGCTTCTTGAGGATGCGCGAGCCCGTGACCAGCGCCGCGACCTTCTGCTCCTCCTTCACCTTCCAGTCGATAAAGGCCTCGATGTCGGGGTGATCGACGTCAACGACCACCATTTTGGCGGCGCGGCGGGTGGTGCCGCCGGATTTGATCGCCCCCGCGGCGCGATCGCCGATCTTGAGGAAACTCATCAGGCCGGAGGAGCGGCCGCCGCCCGACAGTTTTTCGTTCTCGCCGCGCAAAGCGGAGAAATTGGAGCCGGTGCCGGAACCGTATTTGAACAGGCGCGCCTCGCGCACCCACAGATCCATAATGCCGCCGTCGTTGACGAGATCGTCGGCGACCGACTGGATGAAACAGGCGTGCGGCTGCGGATGCTCGTAGGCCGACTTCGATTTGGTCAGCTTGCCCGTCTCGTGATCGACGTAATAATGGCCCTGCCCCGGACCGTCGATGCCATAGGCCCAGTGCAGGCCCGTGTTGAACCATTGCGGGGAGTTGGGCGCCGCGATCTGTCTGGCCAGCATGAAGCGCATTTCGTCGTAATAGGCGCGCACGTCCTCTTGCGCGTCGAAATAGCCGCCCTTCCAGCCCCAATAGGTCCAAGCGCCGGCGAGCCGGTCAAACACTTGCCTTGCGGATTTCTCGCCCGTAGTGCGCTCGCCCTTGGGCAGCGATTCGAGCGCGGCTTCGTCGGGCACGCAGCGCCACAGGAACGAGGGGACGCCGTTCTCCTCGACTTTTCTCAGCCGCGTCGGCACGCCGGCCTTGCGGAAATATTTCTGCGCCAGCACGTCGGCGGCGACCTGGCTCCAGGCGGCGGGAACCTCGACGCCTTCCGCCGAGAAAACCACCGAGCCGTCGGGGTTGCGAATTTCCGACTTCGTGGTCGCGAAGGCGATGGAATCATAGGGGTTGGCGTTGGCTTCCGTGTAGTGCCGCTCGATCCGCATGTCCGTCCCGTTTGCTGTATGCCGCGGCGCCGGGCCGCTGTCGAAATCCACAGACGCGCGCCTGCTTCGCCGCGCTATCCCGCGAGGCCAAAGCAGCGCCAACTTATGTACAACGCTTGCCCCGGCCATGGAGTCCGAAATCCCGCCGGACACCGCTCCCGCACGCCGATCGAAGGAGCAGCCTCGTTACGAAATTGTCACGCTCGGGTCAACAAATAGTATGCCTTTTCGGCCCCTGACACAACATGTTGTGGATGAAATCGGTTAACGGGGGATTACGCGAGGCTACCACTGGACAGGATTCCCCGAGTCGGGGGGAAAGCGCAAGGGCAAAAACGGGGATAACTTCAACACCCCGCCCTAGCGTAACATCGCCGCCACATGCTGGAACCACGTCACTAGCGGCGGCGGCGGGTAAATGCCGGCGAGCAGCACCAGCCCCAGATGCGCGACGATTGGGGCGGACGACGCGGTGGAGCGTCTTTCCGGCCCGCCCGGCTCGCCGAACGCCATGCCCTGCAACCGCGACAACAGCGCGCCGAACGCGACCAGCAGGCCGAACACGAGAATCAGCGCCAGCGCGGGCGAGCGGGCGAAGGTCGAGCTGACGATGAGGAATTCGCTGGTGAACACTCCGGTCGGCGGCAGCCCGGCAATGGCGAACACGCCCGCGACCAGCGTCCAGCCGAGCCAGGGCTGGCTGACGGTCAGGCCCCTGATATCGGCTACTCGCTGCGAGCCCTTGACCTGCGCGATATGGCCGACGGTGAAGAAGATCGCCGATTTGGTCAGGCTGTGCATGACCATGTGCAGCAGGCCGGCGAAATTGGCGAGCGGGCCGCCCATGCCGAAGGCGAATACGATCAGCCCCATATGTTCGATCGAGGAGAACGCGAACAGCCGTTTCACGTCGCGGCGGCGGTAGAGCATGAAGGCGGCGAACACCACGCTGATGAGCCCCAGCGTCGCCAGCAACGGCCCTGGCGCGATGGCGCGCGCATTGGCGTCGATCAAGAGCTTGAAGCGCAGCACGCAATAGAGCGCGACATTGAGCAGCAGGCCCGACAGCACGGCCGAGATCGGCGTCGGCCCTTCCGCATGGGCGTCGGGCAGCCAGGCGTGCAACGGCACGAGCCCGACCTTGGCGCCGTAACCCAGGAGCAGGAACACAAAGGCGAGATCGAGCAGCGCGGGGTCGAATTCGGCGGAGCGGCGGATCAGCAGCGTCCAGATCATGCCGTCGAACCCCTCCCCCATCACCGGACGCGCGGCGATGAAGACGAGGATCGTGCCAAACAGCGCCAGCGCGATGCCGACGCTGCCAAGGATGAAATATTTCCACGCCGCTTCGATCGCTTCCCGGGTCTGATAGATGCCGACCATCGCCACCGTCGTCAGCGTCGCCATTTCGAGCGAGGCCCACATCAGGCCGATATTGTTGGCGGTCAGCGCCAGATTCATCGCGAACACGAGAAACTGGTACATCGCGTGATAGAAGCGCAGGTTTCCCAGCGTCACCCGGCCGTTTTCGACCTCGTGGCCGATATAGCTGGCCGAGAACACCGAGGTCGTGAAGGCGACGAAGGTGTTCAGCACGACGAACACGACATTGAGATCGTCGATCAGGAGATAGGGTCGCTCGAATCCGTCGAGGCCGAACAAAGCGCAGGCGACCGCGAAGGTTGCGAACGCAGCGGCGACATTGAGCCGCGCCGACAGGCGGTAATCGGGGATCAGAGCCAGCGCGGCGGAGGCGGCGAGCGGCAGCGCGAGGATCGCCTGGACGGCGTGAAACGAAGCGCTCACCGGCGCTCGCCCTGAAAGGCGTCGAGCGCCTCGGCGTCGAGCGCGCCGAACGAATCGCGCAGGCGAAACAGGAACACCCAGATCACGACGAGCGCCACCACGACCGAGAAGGCGACGGCGAATTCGACCACCAGCGGCATCCCCTTCGCCCCGGCCGCGGCGAGGATGAGGCCGTTCTCCAGCGACATGAAGCCGATCACCATGCTGACCTGACTGCGGCGCACCACCATCATCAGCAGGCCGAGCAGGATCACCGACAGCGCGAAGGCGAGATCCTCGCGCGCCAACGCATCCGTCTCGTTGGCGATTCGCAACATCACGACGATGGCGAGCGCGACGCAGGCCAGGCCCGCCAGCATGGTCGGCCCGACGCCGACCACCGTCTCCACCTCGCGCGCCACGCCCAGCCGCACGATGGCGCGATGAAGCGCGTAGGGGATCAGCGCCGCCTTGAACAGGAAGGCGATGGCGGCGGTGGCGTAGAGATGCGGCTTGTCCTGCACATAGGCCTGCCAGGCGACCGCGAGGCTCAGCACGATGGCCTGCGCGGCATAGACATTGATCAGCGCGTAGAGCCGGGTCTGGTACAGCAGCATGAAGCCGAACAGCACGAGGCCGCCGGCCAGCATGTGCGAAATGTCGAAGTCGAGGCCGTTCATCTGAGGCCAATCATCTTAGGCTCCTGGACACGAACAACAGCAGCGCGCCGAGCAGGCCGAGCATCAGCGCCGCGCCGAGGAAATCGGGCACGCGGAACACCCGCATCTTGGCGATCGAGGTCTCGAACGTCCCCAGCGCCACCGCCGCAACGGCGAGCTTGCCCGCATAGACGCCAGCGCCGATCAGCCGCGCCTGCACGCTCGCGTCGCCGATGGCCAGACCCCAGGGGACGAACACGCACACGATCAGCGAGACGTA
>JANLPL010000362.1:0-16070 GCA_031367195.1 Bradyrhizobium sp. | reverse complement strand
TCGCGGAGACAGCGCATGTCGTTGTGATCGCCGATGCGGGGTTCACCGCGACCGCTATCGTGGCGCAGCCGATCACGGGTTATGCGCTTGCGCGCGAAATCGGCGCGTCGCTGTCCGATTCCTGGCTGGCGGCGGCGCTTGCGCTCTATTTGGCGGCGGGCGCGTTCTGGCTGCCGGTGGTCTTCATCCAGATCCGTTTGCGCGACCTCGCTCGTCAGGCCGCGCGCGACGGCGTTCCGTTGCCGGACCGCTACCACCGGCTGTATCGCCTCTGGTTCGCCCTAGGCTTTCCCGGTTTTGGCGCAACGCTGGCGATCGTCTGGCGGATGATCGCGAAGCCGCAGGTATAAAATGGAAATGCCCCGCGTCGCCGTGTTGGGCGCTTCTGGATTGATCGGCGACGTCGTCGTCGCCGATATGCGCCGCCGTGGCGTTCCCGTGCTGGCGATCGCGCGGCGGTTTGGCGCGGGGAAACGCGAAGGGGCGCCGGCGGACAGGATCGAAACGCCTTTCGCACGGCTCGGCGCCGAGGCGTTGGCGCAAATGCTGGCGGGGAGGGCCGTCGAGATCGTCGTCAACGCCGTCGGCGTGCTGCAAAGCGGGCCGAGCGGGAGCGCCGAGACGGCGCATGTCGAGTTCCCGCAAAGGCTCGTCGCCGCCCTGCGCGCGATGGATCTGCCGGCGCTGCTGATTCACCTCTCCATTCCCGGCGCCGATACGGGCGAGACCGAATTCAGCCGCACCAAGCGTCGCGCCGAACTCGCGATTGAAGGCTCGGGGCTACCCTATGTCCTGCTGTGGCCGGGCTTCGTGATCGGACCGACCGCCTATGGCGGCTCCGCGCTGATTCGCGCGCTTGCGGTCTTGCCGTTGCGGTTGCCCCGCGAGGAGCGGGCGCGGCCGTTACAAGTCACGGCTATGTCCGATGTGATGGGGACCGTGGCCTGGGCGGCGGGGGCCTGGGCGGCGGGCCGGCGCGAATTCGCCGCTGATTTCGACGTCATGAGCCCGGAGCCAACTTCAGTCGGCGAAGTCGTGGAGGCGCTGCGACGCCGGCTCGGCGGTCCGAGGCCGGTGGCCGATTTTCCGCGCGCGTTTTTGGGGCTGGGCGCGCGGCTGGCGGATGCGCTCGCCGTGCTCGGATCGGCCGCGCCGATCCGCTCGCCCGCGCTCGCCGAGATGCAACGCGGCGTGACGAGCGATTCCCTTGGCTGGCGGGCGCAAACCGGCATGGCGGGAAAAACGCTGTCCCAAGCGATGGAGGCGGTCGCGCCCGGCGTGCAGGAGCGCGGGTTCGCGCGTCTCTATCTGTTGAAGGCGGGAGTGATCGCCACGCTGTCGGCCTTCTATGGGGTCTCCGGGCTGATCGCCTTGTCGGCGGGTTTTCGCGCGGCCGAGGCCGAGCTGACCGCGCGCGGCTTTTCCGCGACCGGCGCGACGATGTTCGTGATCGTGACCGCGGCTCTCGATCTCGCGGTCGGCGCGGCGATCGCGGTCAGGCGCACGTGCCGGATCGGCCTCTGGACCGGACTCGGCCTCGCGCTCGCCTATCTCATAGGCGGAACCGCGCTGGCGCCGGCGCTTTGGGGCGACCCGCTTGGCCCTTTCGTCAAGGTGTTTCCGACGCTGATGCTGCTCGCCGTCGCCTTGGCGATCCACGACGACAGGTGAGCACGCCGCTTGACAGAAAACGCGCGCGCGTGTCTCAGGGCGCGCCATCGCAGTCCCACGCCCCTCAAGGGGCCGTCGCAGGAGTTTCGGGCTTGAAGACCGCCCTCGTATTTCCCGGCCAGGGTTCGCAGAGCGTCGGCATGGGCAAGGCGCTTAGCGCTGCGTTTCCCGTTGCCGCGCGGGTGTTCGAGGAAGTCGATGCGGCGCTGGGGGAAAAGCTGTCGAAGCTGATCTTCGAAGGGCCGGAGGCGGAACTGACGCTGACCGCCAACGCCCAGCCGGCGCTGATGGCGACGAGTCTGGCGGCGCTGCGGGCGCTGGAGGCGGAAGCCGGCTTCGACCTCGCCCGCGACGCGGTCTACGTCGCCGGCCATTCGCTGGGCGAATATTCCGCGCTTTGCGCGGCGGGCGCGCTCACCCTCGCCGATACGGCCAAGCTGCTGCGGCTGCGCGGGACAGCGATGCAACAGGCGGTTCCCGCCGGCGAGGGCGCGATGGCGGCGATCCTCGGGCTCGATTTCGAGAAAGTCTCGCTGATCGCGCATGAGGCGGCGCGCGATCTCTATCTCACAGGCGCCATCTGCGAGGCGGCCAACGATAACGGCGGCGGCCAAGTCGTCATCTCGGGCACGAAAGCGGCGGTGGAGCGGGCGATGGAGCTGGCCAAGCTGGCGGGCGCGAAGCGCGCGCTGCCGCTGGCCGTGTCCGCGCCGTTCCATTGCTCGCTGATGACGCCGGCGGCGGAGGCCATGGCCAGGGCGCTCGCCGGCACGGCGATCGTCGCGCCCAGGGTTCCCCTTATCGCCAATGTGAGCGCCAGCGCCGTGACCGATCCGGCGCTCATTCGAGAAAATCTCGTCAAACAGGTGACGGGTGCGGTGCGCTGGCGCGAGAGCGTGGCCTATATGGCGGGGCAGGGCGTGACGCGATTTGTGGAAGTGGGCGCCGGCAAGGTGCTCGCCGGCCTCGTCAAGCGCATCGCGGAGGGGACGAGCGCGCTCAGCATCGGGACGCCGGCCGATGTCGAGGCGTTCAAGGGCGGCAAGTGAAGGAAACGCGATGTTCGACCTGACGGGCAAATGCGCGCTGGTGACCGGCGCTTCGGGCGGCCTCGGCGGCGCCATCGCGCGCGCGTTGCACGGGCAGGGCGCCATCGTCGCGCTGTCGGGCACGCGGCGCGATGCGCTGGAGCGGCTGGCCGCCGATCTGGGCGAGCGCGCGCATGTCGCGCCCTGCGACTTGAGCGATTCGGCTGCGGTCGAGGCGCTTATTCCGGCGGCGGAAGCTGCGATGGGCGGGCTCGACATTCTCGTCAACAACGCCGGCATGACGCGCGACAATCTGTTCATGCGGATGAAGGACGCGGAATGGGATGCGGTCATCGCGGTCAATCTCACCGCCGCGTTCCGGCTGTCGCGCGCCGCGCTCAGGGGCATGATGAAGCGCCGTCACGGCCGCATTATCGGCATCACCTCGATCGTCGGCGTGACCGGCAATCCCGGCCAGGGCAATTACGCCGCCGCCAAGGCCGGCATGATCGGCATGTCGAAGGCGCTGGCGCAGGAAGTCGCGAGCCGGGGCATCACCGTCAATTGCGTCGCGCCCGGCTTCATCGCCAGCCCGATGACCGACGCGCTCAACGAAAAACAGCGCGAGGCGATTCTCGCCAATGTCCCGCAGGGAAAACTCGGTTCTGGCGAAGACATCGGCGCGGCGGTCGTGTATCTCGCCAGCCGTGAGGCCGCCTATGTCACGGGGCAGACTCTGCATGTTAACGGCGGGATGGCGATGATCTGAGGCCAAGTGTTGGGACCAAATGTGGCCCCTCGCATTATCGCTACCCATATGCTAGAGAGCCGCGTTGCCTGAAAGGGCGGCGGAAATTCGAGGGAGCCGCGCGGCTCGACTGTAAACCGGGGCGCGCGCGGCGGGGGATCGGTCGTCGCAATCGGGCGGCGAAACAGATAACTTGCAATCATGGCCGAGGGATGACTTGGCCGCACTGGGGACTGAAAAATGAGCGATGTCGCGGAACGCGTGAAAAAGATCGTCGTCGAGCATCTCGGCGTCGATGCGGACAAGGTGGTCGAAGCCGCCAATTTCATCGACGATCTCGGCGCCGACTCGCTCGACACGGTCGAACTCGTGATGGCCTTCGAGGAAGAGTTCGGGGTCGAGATCCCCGACGATCAGGCCGAGACGATCACGACCGTCGGCGACGCCGTCAAGTTTCTGGAAAAGGCTTCGGCCTCGGCCAAATAAGGCTGGTCTTCGCAGCTCCATTGCGGGGGCCGGGGTTTCCCGGCCCTTTCGGCCTATGCGAGCGGGCTGCGCGCGGGATGGAGCGGCCGGTTTTCGAGGATTCTAAATGAGACGGGTTGTGGTGACGGGTCTCGGCATGGTTTCGCCGTTGGCCTGCGGCGTCGAGGCCACCTGGACGCGTCTGATTGCCGGCGAGGCCGCGGCGAGCAAGGTTGAGCATTTCGACGTCTCCGACCTGCCCTGCAAGATCGCCGCGCAGGCGCCGCGCGGGGACGCCCCGCACGCGTTCCGTCCCGAGGAATGGATGGAAGCCAGGGAACTGCGCCGCAACGACGATTTCATCATCTTCGCGATGGCGGCGGCGACGCAGGCGCTCGCCGACGCCCATTGGGCGCCCAAATCCTATGCGGATCAGATCGCGACCGGCGTGATGATCGGCTCGGGGATCGGCGGCCTTCAGGGCATTTCCGAGACCACGCTGACGCTGCACGAGAAAGGCCCGCGCCGCATCTCGCCGTTCTTCATCCCCGGCAGCCTGATCAATCTCGCCGGTGGCCAGGTCTCGATTCGCCACGGCCTGAAAGGCCCCAATCACGCCGTCGTCACCGCCTGCTCGACCGGCGCGCACGCCATCGGCGACGCGTCCCGCCTGATCGCGCTGGGCGACGCCGACGTGATGGTGGCGGGCGGCGCGGAAGCCTCGATCAACCGGCTGGCGCTGGCGGGCTTCGCGGCCTGCAAGGCGCTCTCAACCGGCTTCAACGACCGGCCCAAACAGGGGTCGCGCCCCTACGACCGCGACCGCGACGGCTTCGTCATGGGCGAAGGCGCGGGCTGCGTCGTGCTGGAGGATTATGAACACGCCAAAGCGCGCGGCGCGCGCATCTATGCCGAGATTATTGGCTACGGCATGTCGGGCGACGCCTATCATGTCACCTCGCCCGCACCGGACGGCGACGGCGCCTATCGCGCGATGGCCGCGGCGCTGAAACGCGCGGGGTTGACGGCGGCCGACATCGACTATGTCAACGCGCATGGCACCTCGACGCCGATGGGCGACGAGATCGAATTGCGCGCGGTCGAGCGGTTGCTCGGCAACGCGGCCGCCACGGTGTCGATGTCGTCGACGAAAAGCGCGATCGGTCATCTGCTCGGCGCGGCCGGCGCGGTCGAGGCGATTTTCTCGGTGCTGGCGATCCGCGACGGGGTGGCGCCGCCGACGCTCAATCTCGACAACCCTTCAGTGGCGACCGCGATTGATCTCGTGCCGCATGTCGCCAAGCGACGCGACATCGACATCGCGCTGTCGAACTCATTCGGATTCGGCGGCACCAACGCCTCGTTGATCTTCCGACGCGCGGAGTGAGGCTCACGCCGCTGGCGCGGAAAAGATCAGCGCCTCGTCGCCGAAGTATTGCGCGCGATGTTTGAAGAGCAGCTCGGGCGAAGACGCGACCAGAGCCTTGCTATAGAATTGCGCGTGCTCGCGCCGGCACAGCAGAAATTTGCACGCGGAAGCGAAGGATTCCCGATCGACGACCCCAAACAAGGCGAAGTCCGGATTGGCCTTGAGCCAGTCGCCGGCCGCGATCGTCAGCGCGGGGTAAAGCGGGTGCAGCACGTCGTCCAGGCAGATCACCCCCTGGGGATGCAGCGCGGCCTTGGCAAGTTGTAAATCGTGCAGCACGGAATCGTATTTGTGGGCGCCGTCGATGTGCAGAAATCGCACCGGGCCGCCGATGGCTTTGCGGTAGGTCTCAGGCGTCAGGTGCTGGGTCGCCGTCTTCTGGACGATGACGTTTTCCGGGTCGACGCCGTTGGCGCGGCAATTGGCCAGGAACCGTTCCGCGACGCCTTCGTCTGGCCAGGTGAAGACATCCGTCGCGATCAACTTTTCCCCGGGTTGCGCGCACAGCGCGAGGGCGATGAAGAAGCGGCCTTCGAAGACGCCGATCTCCGCGACATGGCCGCGCACGCCGGCCGCGCTTTGGGCGGCGAGCACGCGCGTGGCGACGATCGCGCCGATCTTTGACGAGGCGCCCTTAACTCTATGGAACTGTTCGGCAAGGTAGCGTTCGGCAGGCGCTGGCGTCGTCAAGATCGTTCGGCTCCCCTTTGCCTTGGACATCAGCGTCCGAACCGATGTCTCGTTTGCGCTTGCGCCTCGACCCCATGCAACCGAGCGCAAGACCCGCGTTTTTCCGTTTAGGGGAAATTTCTCTGTGAAGCTATGCGGCGTCACACGCCCAAACGCCGGCGACATGATTTCGCCGCGCGCGGTTTTGATGCTATGCGCTGCGGAGGGTTTAAGCCAAGCCAACCGACGCCGAGCGATGGACGCGAACACACCTCTTTCCAGCGCCCCCAATCTTTCCGGCGCCCCTAAGCCCGCCGCCAGGGCGAGCCTGTTTTCGCGCGCGCCTAAGCCGTCGCCCCCGCCGCCGCGCGAACCGTCCAAGCGCCCGCGCAGGTCGGGTCTGTCGGGGCTCAGCGCTTTGCTCTCCTTCGTGCTGGTGGGCGTGTTCGTCGGTCTGGGCGGCTTCGTGGCGTTGCTGCTGGCCGAGCGGCGCGGCGGGCCGCTGGAGCAGGAAAAGGTGGTCGTGCTCACCCGCGAGGACGACGACGGGCCGATCGCCGATCAGCTGGAGAAATCGGGCGTCGTCGAAAACGGGATGATGTTTTCGATCATGGCGCTGCTTGACGGGCAGCGTTCCGCCCTGAAGCGCGGCGAATACAAATTCCCGGCCCATGCCAGCATGCGCGACGTCGAGGAGATGCTCGCCCATCACCGCGTCGTCAAACACAAGCTGCCCATTCCCGAGGGGCTCACCAGCGAGCAGATCGTGCAGCGCCTGCGCGACAGCGATCTCATGACCGGCGACATCAAGGATTTGCCGCGCGAGGGTTCGCTCTACCCCGACACCTATGTGTTCGAGCGCGGCGATTCGCGCAACGCGCTGCTGGCCCACATGGCGGCCGAGCAGACCCGCATGGTGGCGCTCATCTGGGCCAGGCGGGCGCCCGACCTGCCGATCAAATCGCCGGGCGAACTGGTCACGCTGGCCTCGGTCGTCGAGAAGGAGACGGGCAAGTCCGACGAGCGCCCGCGCGTCGCCTCCGTGTTCGTCAACCGCCTGCAAAAGCACATGAAGCTGCAATCGGACCCGACCATCGTCTATGGTCTGGTGTTCGGCAAGGGCACGCTCGGCCATTCCATCACCAAGGCCGAGTTGCAGGAGGCGACGCCCTACAACACCTATTTCATCGACGGTCTGCCGCCGGGCCCGATCTGCAATCCCGGCCGCGCGGCGATGGAGGCGGTCGCCAATCCCGCCCATACCCACGATCTGTTCTTCGTCGCCGACGGCGCCGGCGGCCACGCCTTCGCCGAAACGCTCGACCAGCACCAGAAAAACGTGACGCGCTGGCGCCAGATCGAGAAGGACGCCAAGGAGGGCAAGGATCGTCTGAGCCCGGAGACGGCCCCCCCCGCCAATATCCGCGGCGAAGCGCCCGATATGGGCGCCAGCCGATATGGCGTGCTATCGGCGCCCACGCCGCGCGACGACAAGGCGTTCGGCGCGCTCGCGTTCGCCGAACATTCGCAAGCCGCGCCCGCGATTTCAGCGCTTGCGGCCAAGCTCGCCAAGGTCGCCGATTCCCGCCGCAAGGTCGATGCGCTGGTCGGCGCGGGCGGCCGCCTGTCGGCGGGGAAATTCAGCGCGATCGATTCACTCGTCGTGACGGGCGTCAACGACCCGCCTCCGGGGAGCGATGATTCGCTGGCGCCGCCGGACGACGGCCCGGTCGCCAGTTCGCCCCTCTCGGCGGCCGCGCTCGCCGATCAGCGCGCGCGCGCGGCGCGTTACGGCGGCGGGACGATCGACGCCAGCCTCACCGCGGCTACGCGTCCCGCTTTGGCGGCGCCGGCCCCGGCGGGAACCCAGCCGCGCGCGTTCGACGCCTCCGAAGGCACGTCGCTCGACCCGCTGCGAAACAAGACCTACGATCTCACTTCCGCCAAGGCGGTCCCGGCGGCCTTCAAATAACCGCGCGCGTCGCCAGCGCGAGGGAGATCGCGCAGGCGTTGGAGACGTTGAGGCTCTTGATCGCGCCGGGCAATTCCAGCCGCGCCAGCGCGTCGCAGTTCTCGCGCGTCAGCCGCCGCAGCCCCTTGTCCTCCGCGCCAAGCACCAGCGCCAGCGGCCGGCGCAGCGGTTCGGTCCCCAGCACCGTCGGCGCCTCCGAATCGAGGCCGATCCGCCAATAGCCCATGTCGCCCATCTCCCCGAGCGCGCGGGCGAGATTGGTGACGGCGCAGATCGGCACATGCTCCAGCCCGCCGCTCGCGGCCTTGGCGAGCACGCCGGAAAATTCCGGGGAATGGCGCTCGGTCGTCAGCAGCGCATCCACCGCGAAAGCGGCGCAAGTGCGCAGGATCGCGCCCACATTGTGCGGATCGGTGATCTGGTCGAGCACGACGACGAGGCCGTTTTCCGGCAGTTCGGAAACGTCGAGCGGCGCCAGGGGCTCGGCTTCGAGCAGCAGGCCCTGATGCACGGCGTCGCGCGGCAAGCGCCCGGCGATCTCTTCCGCCGTGACGATGCGCGTCTCTACGCCGCGCCGCTTGATCTCCCCAGCCAGCCGCTCGGCCGCGGCGGCGGTGGCGTAGAGCCGCACCAGCGTGCGGCGCTCGGCGTTCAGCGCGGCGGTGACCGCGTGAAACCCATAGAGTCGCGTGACTTCGGAGCCGCGCCGGCCCTCGGGACGTTCGGCTTCGCGCGCTCGGAATTTTCGACCCGTTTTCATGTTGTCATCGCTTTCGCGCGCAGGCGCTGGTGTCAGTCGGGCGGCAGCATCGCCCGGACGGCCGCTTCAAGGGCCTCGTAGCTGAAGGGTTTGTGGAGAACACAGGCGGCGGTGGGCAAATCGTCGAGTTGGTCCTCGGCCCGTCCCGTGGAGTAAACGAAGGGCGCGCCCCGTGCGGCCAGGGCTTCCGCGATCGGCCTGCCGCTTTCGCCGCCGAGGGTCAGATCGACGATCGCCCCGTCCAGCGGCGCATCGAGCAGCGCCCGCGCTTGCTCCAGCGAATACGCCGGCCCCACGGTTTCGTGGCCCATATCGGCGATCCAGTCTTGGACGAGCATGGCGATCAGGGGCTCGTCCTCGACGATCAGGATTTTCGCCAAGCCGCTCCGCTCCATCTAGCAGCCGTCCGGAAGAGGACGCGCGTCGCGACCTCGCGGGCCGTCACGACGACTTAGCATTTTCGCCGCAAATAGAAAGCGGCGCGGCGATCGCCAGGTTCAACGCTCGCGCATCGCCTCCGAGCCGACCCGGGCGAGCGGCGACAGGAGATAGTCGATCACGCGCCGGCTGTCGGTCTTGATCTCGGCGGTGACGGTCATGCCCGGATTGAGCGGCATCTCCACAGAATCGATCTTCATCGACGTCTGCGACAATTCGATCGTGACAGGAAACACGAAGCTTTCGGGCTGGCCGGGCGCGCTGGTCTGCGACGGCGAATTGTTGGCCGGCGCGGTGACGTTGGCGAGCGAGCGCTTGGCTTCCGATTCGTCGACCGCCTGTTGGGCGATCCGCACCACCTTGCCTTTCAGCGCGCCGAAGCGGGTGAACGGGAACGCGTCCACCTTGATGACGGCGTCCTGGCCGAGCTTGACGAAGCCGATGTCGAGATTGGCGACCAGCGCCTCCACCTGCAACGGCCCCTCGTTGGGCGCGATCAGCAGCAGTTGCTGCCCGGTGGTGACGACCTGGCCGATGGTGGTGACGGTGAGTTGCTGCGCCACGCCGTCGATCGGCGCGAACAGCTTGGTGCGCGCCAGCTTGGCGTTGGCCTTGGCGAGCGCCTGCTTGGCGTCGCCGCCCTTGCGCGCGGCGTCGACCGCCTTGTTCTCGTTGTCGGCGACGAATTGCGACAGCGCCTTGAATTTTTCGCTGCGCAATTCGTTGAGCGCCGCCTCGGTCTCGATCAACTGGCCCTGGTCGGAGGCGAGTTGCGACTGCGATTTCTGCAACTCCTCCTTGGCGTCGTAGAGATTGATCTTGGTGCCGACCTTGCGGTCGATCGCGTCCTGGCGCGTCTGCACCCTGTCGCCGAGCGTGACCATCAACTGGTTCTGGAACGCGATGCTCATGTCGAGGCGCTGGCGGGTCGCCTCCTTCTGCGCGATCTGCTTGTCGAGCGCGACAAGCTGGTCGGCCAGCTGGTTGAGATCGGCGGAGAGCACGCTGCGCTGTCTCAGGCGGATCGTCTCGGCGATTTCGGGGGCGAAGTCGATTTTGGCCTCCGCCTCGACGATCTGCTTATCGATCGCCGCCCGCTCGAAGCCCCTGGGCAGGTCGGGCGCGTTCTCCTGCACGATCAGATCCTGCGCGGCCGCAACCGCATAACGGCGGCGCGCGACTTCCGCGAGGCTCTCGTAGCGGGCGTCGCTCGCGCTTTGCGCGTCGGCGGTCGCGTCGGCGGGGTCGAGCTCCAGCAGCACGTCGTCGGCCTTCACGCGTTGGCCGTTGGTCACGTTGATGGCGGCGACCTTGCCGCTGTCGAACGGCTGGATCACCTTGGCGCGGCTGACCGTCTCGATCTTGCCCGGCGCCACGGCGTGCACGTCGAGCCGACCGAAGAACGACCAGGTCAGCGCGACGGCGAAAAAGGCGCAGATGGTCAGCATCAGCGCGACGGGCAGGGGCGCCGGCGGGGTTTCGAGAATCTCCAACGCCGCGGGCAGAAATTCGCGGTCGCGCCCGCGCACGGGCGAGACGAACGGCGAGGGCGGAGCCGGCTTCCTGGGCGCTTGCGCGGCCTCTGGGGCCGTCGGCGGGGCGGCGCGTTCGTTCATCAGAACCTCCCATCGCCTTGCAACGCCCACAGCCGCGCATAGACGCCGTCGCGTCGGCGCAACAGCTCCTCATGCGTGCCGATCTCGGCGATCTCGCCCTTCGACATCCCCACGATCCGATGGCAGGGCCGCACCGCCGCGAGCCGGTGGGCGATGATCAGCACGGTGCGCCCGCGCGTGATCGACTTCATGTTCTCCTGGATGATGCGCTCGCTCTCGTAGTCGAGCGCCGAGGTCGCCTCGTCGAAGATGAGAATGCGCGGATTGGTGACGAGCGCGCGGGCGATGGCGATGCGCTGGCGCTGCCCGCCGGAGAGATTGGCGCCGCGCTCCTCCAGCAGCGTGTCGTAGCCCTGCGGCAGTTGCGAGATGAATTCATCCGCGCCCGCCAGCCTTGCCGCCTGCATGACGACGATGCGCGGCATGGCGGGATCGGCGAGCGCGATGTTCTCGTGAATGGTGCGGTTGAACAGGACGTTTTCCTGTAGCACCACGCCGATCTGGCGGCGCAGCCAGCCGGGATCGAGCTGGGCGATATCGACGCCGTCCAGCATCACCTGGCCGGAATTGGGACTGTAGAGCCGCTGGATCACCTTGGTGAGGCTCGACTTGCCGGAGCCGGAATGGCCGACGAAGCCGATCACTTCGCCGGCGGCGATGTTGAGGTTGACGTTCTTCAGCGCGTCCGCCGCGTCGGGGCGATAGCGCATCGTCACGCCGCGCACGTCGATGGCGCCGCGTGGCGGCGGCAGGGTCAACAGGCTTTGCGGCACCGGTTCGGTCGGCGAATTGAGGATGTCGCCGAGGCGGGCGACCGACACCTGCACCTGCTGGAAATCCTGCCACAATTGCGACAGCCGCAGAATCGGCTGCACCACCTGGGCGGCGATCATGTTGAAGGCGATCAATTCGCCGACCGTCATCGAGCCTTGGATCACCGCCTCCGCGCCGACGAACAGGATCAGCGCCGTCGTCACCTTGGAGACATATTGGATCGAGTTCTGCCCGACCGCGCCGAGAATGCCGGCATCGAACGAGGTGCGGACGTAAGCCGCCAGCCGCTCCTCCCATTGCGCCTGCATCACCGGCTCGACGCTGGCCGCCTTCAGGGTCTGCGCGCCGACGATCGACTCGACCAGGAATTGCTGCGAGCGCGCGCCGCGGTTGAACTTCTCGTTGATGAGTTCGCGCAGTCCCGGTCGGATCGCCGCCGCGATGACGATGTAAACGGGGATCGAGCCCAGCACGACCAGCGTCAGCTTCGGCGAATAAATGAACATCACGACGAAGAACACGAGCGTGAAGAACAGGTCCAGCACCGAGGTCAGGCCCTGGCCAGTGAGGAAGCTGCGGATCGTCTCCAGCTCGCGCACGCGCGCTACCGTCTGACCGGCGGCGCGGGTCTCGAAATAGGAAAGCGGCAGCCGGAACAGATGGTGGAACAGACGCCGGCCGAGTTCGACGTCGATCCGGTTGGTGGTGTGGCTGAGCGTATAGGTGCGCAGGAATTGCAGGATGGTCTCGAACGCCCCAAGCGTCACCATGCCGATAATCAGCACCACGAGCGTCGAATAGCCCTTGTGCACCAGCACCTTGTCAACGATGAGCTGGAAGAAGATCGGCGTCGCGAGCGCAAACAGCTGCACGAACAGTGAACCGATCACGACCTGCGTCAGCGGCTTGCGATAGCGCAGGATCGAGGGCAGGAACCAGCGGAAGCCGAATGTGGTCGGATCGAAGCCGGCGCCGGCGAGGCGGCGGGTGACGAGCACAAGCTCGCCCTCGCCCAGCGCGTGGGCCTCTTCCAGGGTGACGTCGCTGGCCACGCGGCTGACCGGATCGACCAGCCGCACCCGGCCCTTGGCCGAGCCGACGCCGAGCGCGATATAGGCGCCGTCCTTGCGGCGCATCAGCGCGGGATAGGGAACCGCGCCCAGCCGCTTGGCCGAGACCCGCTGCAGGATCCGCGATTTGAGCCCGAGAATATTGGAGCCGCGGACAAGATCCTCGGAATTGGCGAAGCGACCGATCAGAGCGAGTTGATGCTTCATCTGCGCGGGATCGGCGGCGATGCGATAATAGCCGGCGATCAGGGCAAGGCCCATCAGCCCGGAATCCACCGCCGTGGTCGGCGGTTCGGCCTGAGCCGCAGCGGCTTCGCTAGGTTTCAACGCAATTTCGACCATGGCGAACCCTTTTCGGCGCTCCTCGCCTCACTCCGCATTCCCAGCCCGTCGGGCGCGCCGGATTCTCGCAATCATGCGTCCGTCAACCTTTTGCAAACCTGTATTAACGCCACGTATATAAGAATAAAACGACATTCCCGCTTGTGTCGCGATAGGCGCCGTTAAAGCGGCTCGAATTGCCCGCGGAACGCCGCTTCGTGCTCCTGCTCGCGCTGGATCAGGGCCGCGTGGTCCTTGGCGAGGACGGCGATCCGCTCGGCCGGCATCGCATCGTCGAACACGAAGCCGGCGCCCATCTCGAAAATCGTCGTCAGCGCCTTGCCGGCGATCTTCTGCACCAGCGGCGAACCCGCCATCGCCGGCTTGCGCTGCGCCTCGATCAGCCAGGGTTTTGCGTCGGCGTCGATCAGAACGTCGAGCCCGAACAATTTGGCGGGAAAGGCGCGGCGAGGGAATTTCGCCTGGAGCCCGAATACGCCTTCCGCGTGCACCATTCGCAAAAAACCGCGCGCGAGAACTTTCATCTCCTCGCGCAGGGCGGCGACGTCGACGCCATCGGCTTTCAGGCGGTCGAGATAGGCGCTCAGCGACCAGACCGCGCCGACATTCTCCTCTTCCGCCTTCTGGCTGACGACGAGGTTGGGATGGCCCTGATGCAGGGCGGTGTTGGTGATGTGGGCGTGCACGTCGGCCAGCGCGGAATCGCTGGAATCGTAGGGTTGCGGCGCGAAGCGGACGATGCCCTCGGCGTGGAGATAGGCGCGGAACGGATCAAGCGCGGTGACGAGCCCGTGCAGCCGCACATGGCCCTTGCGTCCATCAACGAGATAGGGCCGGTCGATATAGCGCTGCACGACGACGTCGGCGCGTTCGCTGAGTGCGCGCGCATCGCGCGAGATCGTCATATTCTGTCCGCCGGTGCCGCGTCGCGGCTTGGCGATGAAGAGCGCGCTCGGCTCGGCGGTCGCGTGAGCCAGCAGCGCGTCGCGATCCTCGGGCATGAGAAAGGTCGCGGGAAAACGCGGCGACCAGGGCTTGTCGAGCGTGCGGCGCAGCGCCAAAGCGAGCTCGGACTTGCTGGCGAATTGCGTCCAGCCGGGATGGTCGATGGAATTGTCGCGTTCCGAGATCAAGCCGGCGATACGCAGCGGATCGAGCCGGTAGAGCGAGACGAGTTCGGTAAGGATACGGTCGGCGGCGAGCGGCAAGCTCGCGTCGCGCAGCGCCATCGCCAGCCCGCGCAGCGCGTGCGGCAGTTCCACATTGTCGCGCTTGAGCTTGCCGAGCAGGTCGGAATAGGTCTTGATCGCCTCGCCGGCGCGGCCGAGCCGGTGCAGCAACAGGCCCGACATGCATTGCGCATGTTCGTTCGCGACAATGGCGTTGGCGTCGCGGAAGATGGTCAGCGCTTCTTCGTAATCGCCCAGCGCCGTCGCGCAGAGCCCCATCTGAAGCGGGATGGCGACGTTTTTGGGTTCGAGGTCGCGCGCGATGCGGTAATGTTCGAGCGCCGGCCTCGCCTCCAGGCTGCGCAGGTAGGATTGCGCGAGCAGGGCGCGCGCCTCGACCGATTTGGGCAACCGCTCAACCAGATCGTGCAGCAGCGGCCGCGCCGCCCATTGATCGCGCTCGATGATTTGACGCAAATCGTCGACCAGAGTCGGCATCGAGTTAAGTCGTCCCTGATCGAATCCGCACGCGCCTTGACATTACTGTATTTTCCCGCCGACCGCCAATCGTCCGAGCAAAGCGCCCTTAACTCGCCAGATGCTTGAACATCACCGCGCGCGCCTCGTCGTCCATCGTCGCCTTGAAGGCGAACTTGTCCTTGAGCGCCACCGCGCGCACGGCGGCGGGGCGGGCCGAGATCTCGTCGTGCAGCCGTTTCAGGTGCGGAAACCGGCTCCAGGCGTCGTCGCCGAGGATGAAAGGGAGCATCCGCATCCAACTCCAGGCGGCCATATCGACGATGGTGTAGGTCTCGCCGAGGAGGTAGCGCCGTTCAGCCAGCCGCGCGTCGAGCACGCCGAAATGGCGGCCAGCCTCGAATTGATAGCGCTTGTGCGCGTAATCGATCTTCTCCGGCGCGAAATGCTTGAAATGCACGGCCTGGCCCGAGAACGGACCCAGGCCGGTGGCGACGAACATCAGCCACGACAGCAATTCAGCCTTCGCCTTGTCGCCGGCCGGCGGAAGAAACTTGCCCGTCTTCTCCGCGAGATAAAGCAGGATCGCGTTGGAATCGAACACGACCGCGTCGCCGTCGACGATCGCCGGCACCTTGCCGTTGGGATTGACGGCGAGAAAGGCGGGGGCGAACTGATCGCCCTTGCGGGTGTCGATCGGGATCGGCTCATAGGCGAGGCCGGCCTCCTCCAGGAACAGCGCGATCTTGGTCGGATTGGGCGAACCGTTAAAATAGAATTTCATGGGTTTGCGCTCCTGCCCGAGGGCTCTTTCCCTTAGCCCGCGATCGGCTTAGATAACGGCTCTTTTCCAAACGCAAGCGCCGACGGGCGCCGGAGCAGGTTATGGCCAAGCCGCGCACGCTATACGACAAAATCTGGGACGACCACGTGATCGAGACCGGCGGTGCGAGCTTGATCTACATCGACCGTCATCTCGTCCACGAGGTGACGAGCCCGCAGGCGTTCGAGGGGCTGCGCCTGACCGGCCGCAAAGTGCGCGCGCCGGAAAAGACGCTGGCCGTGGTCGATCACAACATCCAGACCACCGACCGGCGCGCCGGCATCGCCGACCCCGAGAGCCGGTTGCAGGTCGAGCAACTGGCGGAGAATGCGAAGGCGTTTGGCGTCGAATATTTCAACGAGTTCGACCGCCGTCAGGGCATCGTCCACATCATCGGCCCGGAGCAGGGCTTTACGCTGCCGGGCACCACGATTGTGTGCGGCGATAGCCATACCTCCACCCACGGCGCGTTCGGGGCGCTGGCGCATGGCATCGGCACGTCGGAAGTCGAACATGTGCTGGCCACCCAGACGCTGATCCAGTCGAAGGCCAAGAACATGCGCGTCGTCGTGGACGGCGTGTTGCCGGCAGGCGTCACGTCGAAGGACATCATTCTGGC
>JANLPL010000087.1:0-7827 GCA_031367195.1 Bradyrhizobium sp. | reverse complement strand
TCCCACACGCCCTTGCAGTTCATCGTCACCAGTTCGGCCGCCAACCCGCCATTGTCGGTGACGGCGGTGCGGGCATGGCAATCGACGCCCTTCTGCTGCACCGAGGAGCGCACCACGCCGACCGAGCCCGCCGGCACGCGGGTGATGGAGGTGTCGAGCGGCGAGGATTCCCGCGTCCTGCCGCGCAGGTCGAAAACCTCGTCATCGCTGTTGGTGACGTCGCGCGCGTTATTGATGTAGCCGATCTTCACCTGGAACAGCGCGAGGTTGAGCGGATAGACGCCGGGCTTCAGGATCGACAGTTGCAGCCCCTTCTGACCGCCATGGGTCATGAAATATTCGGCGTCGAGAAATTTCTGCTGTTGGTCGTCGGGCCAGGAATCGGCCATGATCTGCCCCGCGCCCAGCGAATCGCCGTCGCTGGCGGTGATGCGGCCGTAAAATCCGTTCGGCACGACGACAACCGGGACCAGGTCGATCTGGTTGAGCACGTTGAAGAAGATCGAGATGCGGAACGAACCGGGCGGGATGATGTCGGCCTGATAGCCGGTCTCGCCGTGAGTCGCGATCAGATGGCCCGGGCTCAGATTGGAGAGGCCGTATATCTTTCGCACGATCCCGACCTTGTCGGCGGGAATGGTGATGATGCTGGTCGCCAGCACTTCGTAAAGCGCGACCAGGGCGAAGGCGAAACGCAGCGCCGAGACCGCCGCCACCCGTCGCCACCCCGTCACCGTGTCAGGCACCACCCGCGACGCGAACAGCAGCGCCGCAAGGGCGACGAAGGCGACGGCGATTCCAATCATGAAGTTTCCCCGGATTTACCATGATATAGCGCGATATTACGGAATGACCAATGGACGCACGCCGCCCGTCGTTAAGGACCGCGAAAGGGCGCCCCGCGCCCGTCGTTAATTACTGTAAGCCTTTTTGCGGGATTTCGGCGCTCGGATGCGGTAAACCCCGCCTCCGGGACGCCCTGGGGATCGCCTGCACATGGCTCGCAAATATTTCGGCACGGACGGCATTCGCGGACGCGCCAACGGCAAGCTGACCGCCGAACTCGCGCTGAAGGTCGGCCAGGCCGCCGGTCTGGTGTTCCAGCGCGGCGATCATCGCCATCGCGTCGTCATCGGCAAGGACACGCGGCTTTCCAGCTACATGATCGAATACGCGATGGTCGGCGGCTTCGCTTCCGTGGGCATGGACGTGCTGTTGCTCGGCCCGGTGCCGACGCCGGCGGTCGCGATGCTGACGCGTTCGATGCGCTGCGACCTCGGCGTGATGATCTCGGCCAGCCACAACCTGTTCGAGGATAACGGCATAAAACTGTTCGGCCCCGACGGCTTCAAGCTTTCCGACGAGATCGAGCGCAGAATCGAGGAATTGCTCGACGCCGACATGACCTCGCAGCTCGCCCATTCGCCCGACCTCGGCCGGGCGCGCCGCGTCGATGACGTCGTCGCCCGCTATATCGAATACGCCAAGCGCACCCTGCCGCGCGATGTATCGTTCGAGGGGCTGCGCATCGTGGTCGATTGCGCCAACGGCGCGGGCTACAAGGCCGCGCCGGAGGCTTTATGGGAGCTGGGCGCGGAGGTCATCAAGATCGGCGTCGAGCCGGACGGCCTCAACATCAACCACGAGGTCGGCTCGACCTCGCCCGAATCGCTGGCGCGCAAGGTGCGCGAGATGCGCGCCGACATCGGCGTCGCGCTCGACGGCGACGCCGACCGGATGATCATCGTGGACGAGAAGGGCCATATCGTCGACGGCGACCAGATCCTCGCCGTCATCGCCGAGAGCTGGCGCGCCGACGGGCGCTTGTCGAAGCCCGGCGTCGTCGCCACCGTCATGTCCAATTTCGGTCTGGAGCGGCATCTGGCCGGCCTCGGCCTCACGTTGGAGCGCACCGCGGTCGGCGACCGCTACGTGCTCGAACGCATGGTCGAGAAGGGCTACAATGTCGGCGGCGAGCAGTCCGGCCACATGATCCTGACCGATTATTCCACCACCGGCGACGGCCTCGTCGCCGCGATGCAGGTGCTGGCGATGGTCAAGAAGCTCGGCCGCCCCGCCAGCGAGGTCTGCCACCGTTTCGAGCCGCTGCCGCAGGTGCTCCGCAATGTGCGCTTCAGCGGCGGCCGGCCGCTGGAGAGCGAAAACGTCGTGCGCGCGATCGCCTCGGCCAAGGAGAGGCTCGGCGCGAGCGGCCGGCTGGTGATCCGCCCCTCCGGGACGGAGCCCGTCATCCGGGTGATGGCCGAAGCGGAGGATCGGGCTTTGGTCGATACGCTGGTGGCCGAAGTCTGCGACGCCGTCGCCAAGGCGGCGGCCTGATCCGCCCACCTCTTGGGCGCCGCGCCGACGAAAACAGCGGCAAGCCCGCAAAGAAAGCTTGGCATAAGGCGGAATCGCGGTAATCTTGTTCCTGTCGTCAACAACCGAAAGGAGGTGATCCAGTGTCTCATTGTCACTCGCCGAGCGAGTCCGGAAGGCCCTGGAACCTCTGTGCGCGGGATTACCGCGGATAGAGACGATTTCAGTGGATTTTGCGGCTTGAGTTCGGTCGCGACAATGGAAGAGCCGCGTCCCCGGGGCCGCGGCGCTTATTAATTTTGGCCGCCCTCTCCTTTTTGGGCAATACTGGCCGTCCAACTTGTGCGGGGCGCGCGCTTCGCCTATGAGGCGCGCGAGCTTTGCGTCGATGCGGCTCAGCGGATGTCTAACGTTCGGAAAGATCCAGCCCCCATGAAAACCTCGATAATCGCCGCCGTGTTCGGCGTCGTCGGTTTGGTGTCCACTTCGGCTTTCGCCCTTGACGCCGCCGCGCCGGCGAGCCCGACCGCGACGCCCAAGGCAGCGGCGGCGACGGCGACGCCGACCCCGACCATGACGGCCAAGCCCGACAAGGCGGACATGCACGCCCGATCGCAGGAATGCTCAAAGGAGGCCGACGCTTTGGGTAAACACGGCAAGGACCGCCGGAAGTTCCGCGAGAAGTGCAAAAAAGGCGAGAAGTAAGCGCCTCTCCCCCCTGGCCGTCAGATCGGCGGGCGCGAGCCGGCCGCCGCGTTTGAGGGGGCGTCCTGGTTAGATGACGCACATGTCGGATGACGTAGAGGAAAGACTGGCGACGCTGCTGACGCCGCGCGACTGGTTCCGCTATGCCGTCAGCCGCTTTTCCGCCGCCGGCCTCGTATTCGGCCATGGCGCGAGCAACGCCGTCGACGAAGCGGCCTTTCTCGTGCTCGAAGGGCTGCATCTGCCGATCGACGCGCTCGATCCCTTCGCCGACGCGCGGCTGCTGCGCTCCGAGCGGCGCCGGCTGCACGATCTGATCGAGGCGCGAATCGTCACGCGCAAGCCCGCCGCCTATCTGCTCAACCGCGCCTATATCCAGGGCGTGCCGTTTTATGTCGATGAGCGCGTGATCGTGCCGCGCAGTTTTATCGGCGAACTGCTGTTCGGCGGAATGATCGGCGAGGGCGGGCTGATCGAGGCGCCCGAGCAGGTCGGCCGCGTGCTCGATCTCTGCACCGGCGGCGGTTCGCTGGCGATTCTCGCCGCCCGCGTGTTTCCCGCAGCTGAGATCGACGCGGTCGATATTTCCCACGACGCACTCGCGGTGGCGCGCCGCAATGTCGCCGAGCACGGGCTGGATGGCCGCATCCATCTGTTCGAGGGCGACTTGTTCGCCCCGCTGGGCGGCGCGCGCTACGACGTCATCCTGACCAATCCGCCCTATGTCGAAGCCGCCGTTGCCGCGGCCTTCCCGCCCGAATATGCCGCCGAGCCGAAACTCGCCCATGTCGGGGGCGAGGACGGGCTCGACCTCGTGCGCCGCATCGTGGGCGAGGCGCGCTGCCATCTGACGCCGAAGGGCGCGCTGATCTGCGAACTCGGCCAGGGCCGCGCCAGGCTTGAGGCGGAATTTCCCGACCGCAACCTCGTCTGGCTCGACACCGCCGAGAGCGACGGCGAGGTGTTTTACGCCCTCGCCCGCGACCTGCCCGTGGCTGCCCGCCGCCGGGCGAAGTTGAGCGCTATCCCCAAACCTGCCGCGTCGCCTCGGCCAGCGCTATTCCCGCCGCGACGCCGATGTTGAGCGAGCGCAAGGCGGCGCGAATTGGGATCCTTATTCGCGCGTCGGCCAGATCGTGCACCGCATCCGGCGCGCCCGCCGATTCGCGCCCCACCATCAGCACGTCGCCGTCAGAAAAACGAAAATCCCAGAGATCGACGTCGCCGCGCGTCGTCAGCAGCGCCAGCCGCCGCCCTTCAGCGGCGCGCCATTCCTCGAACGCGGCGAAGGAAGCATACCGCTCCAGATGCAGCGCATCGAGATAATCCATGCCGGCGCGACGGAAACGACGGTCGGAGAATACGAATCCCGCCGGCTCGATCAACGCCGCGTCGGCGCCGAAACAGGCGCAGCTGCGCAGCATCGCCCCAGTGTTGGCGGCGATGTCGGGCTGGTAGAGCGCGAGAACGAGGTTACGGCGCGGCATCGGCAAGGGTTCCAGGCGCCGCAGCGGCACGCGCGGATTATGCTGGCATCGCTCGAATCTGACGTGCCGACAACCCCGCGGCGGCAGCGCCGAAAAGCCCTGTGTGCGACGAATTCTCGCGCCTTAGCCCTATGGACAACCAAGGGGATCGGTGCGAAATAGCGGCCGAATTTGGGGCGCAACAGGGCGCTTGGCCGCTCCGGCGGCTCCAACTACACGAGAAACGCGCGATACGCCGCGCGAGCGCACGGGGGTCGAATTGTCGCACGCGGAAGCTATCAATCCAAGCCGCCGGGACTTTCTGTTCCTGACGACCGGCGCCGTCGCCGCCGTCGGCGCCGCCTCGGTCGCCTGGCCGCTGATTGATCAGATGAACCCCGACGCGACAACGCTGGCGATGTCTTCGATCGAGGTCGATCTGGCCCCGATCCAGGAAGGACAGATCCTCACCGTCAAGTGGCGCGGCGGACCCGTCTTCCTGCGTCACCGCACGGCCAAGGAGATCAAGGAGGCCGAGGCCGTCCCGATGGCCGATCTGAAGGATCCCGCCACCGACCAGTCGCGCGTGCAAAAGCCGGAATGGCTGATCGTCGTCGGCGTGTGCACGCATCTGGGCTGCGTGCCGCTCGGCCACGAGGGCCAGTACGACGGCTGGAAATGCCCGTGCCACGGCTCGATCTACGACACCTCCGGCCGCATCCGTCAGGGGCCGGCGCCGCTCAACCTCGCCGTGCCGGAATACATGTTCCTGACCGACACCAAGGTGAAGATCGGCTGAAGCGCCTCTCCCCGCGCCTTCGTTTTCCCCAGACATTTCCAGAGATCGCAACATGGACGGACATTCCACCTACGTTCCCAAGAGCGCGATTGCGCGCTGGTTCGAGGCGCGGCTGCCGATCGTCGGCCTCATGCATTCCTCGTTCGTCAGCTATCCCGTGCCGCGCAACCTCAACTACTTCTGGACCTTCGGCGCGATCCTGTCGTTCATGCTGATCATCCAGATCATCACCGGCGTGATCCTGGCGATGCACTACGTGCCGAGCGCGGCGATGGCCTTCATCTCGGTCGAGCATATCATGCGCGACGTGAACTACGGCTGGCTGATTCGCTATCTCCACACCAACGGCGGGTCGTTCTTCTTCTTCGCCGTTTACATGCACATCTTCCGCGGCATGTATTACGGCTCCTATAAGAGCCCACGCGAGGTTTTGTGGATCCTCGGCGTCATCATCTATGTGCTGATGATGGCGACCGCGTTCATGGGCTACGTGCTGCCCTGGGGCCAGATGAGCTTCGCCGGCGCGACCGTGATCACCAACCTGTTCACCGCCATTCCGCTGGTGGGCGCCGGCGTCTCGCATTGGCTGTGGGGCGGCTACGCCGTCGGCGATCCGACGCTGAACCGCTTCTTCGCGCTGCATTACCTGTTGCCGTTCATGATCGTCGGCGTCGTCGTCCTGCACGTCTGGGCGCTGCATGTGGTAGGCCAGAACAACCCCGACGGCGTCGAGGTGAAGGACGTCAAGCGCGACACCGTCGCGTTCACGCCCTATGCGACGATCAAGGACATGTTCGCGGCCTGTGTGTTCTTCGTCTTCTACGCCTGGTTCGTGTTCTACATCCCGAATTATCTGCTCGACGCCGACAATTCGAACCCCGCCAACCCGCTGATGACGCCGGCCCACATCGTGCCGGAATGGTATCTGCTGCCGTTCTACGCGATCCTGCGCGCCATCCCGAACAAGCTGATGGGCGTTCTTGCGCTGGCCGCCGCGATCGGCTTGCTCGCCTTCCTGCCCTGGCTCGACACCTCGCCGATCCGCTCAGGCAAATACCGGCCGCTGTTCCGCTTCTTCTTCTGGATCTTCGTGATCTGCTGCGTCGGCTTGGGTTATCAGGGCTCGCAGGAAGTGTCGGATTCGGCCACCCTGGTTACGCGCATTCTCTCGCTGGGCTATTTCGGTTATCTCATCGTCGTCCTGCCGGTGCTGGGGCTGGTCGAAAAGACCAAGCCGGTTCCCGTTTCGATCGCCGACGCCGTATTGCCCAAGGGCACAGCTGCGGCCGAATGAGATCGACAAGAGACGCGCCCAAGAGGACAGATAAGATGAACCGTTTTAAAGCGTCCTTCCTTGCGCTTGCCCTGCTCGTCACCGGCGCTCAAGTCGCCGTGGCCCAGGACGCGGTGGAGGATCAACCCAAGCCCGCGCGCCAGTCGTGGTCGTTCAGCGGGGTGTTCGGCAAATTCGACCAGGCGCAGCTGCAGCGCGGCTTCCAGGTGTACCGGGAGGTTTGCTCCAACTGCCACCGTCTCAGCATCGCCTTCCGCACGCTGGAGAACGAGAACGGCCCCGGCTTCTCGCCGGAGCAGGTGAAGGCGCTGGCGGCCAGCTACAAGGTCACCAACGACGAGCCGAACGATCAGGGCAAGATCGTCCAGCGCCCCGGCACGCCGGCCGACCTGTTCCCGCCGCCTGAAGCCTTCCCCAACGATCAGGCCGCGGCGGCCGCGATGGGCAAGGCGCCGCCGGACATGTGGCTGCTCGCCAAATCGCGCAAATACGAGCGCGGCTTCCCCTGGTTCGTGTTCGACATCTTCGACGCCTACCAGGAGGTCGGGACCGATTACATCTATGCGATCATGACCGGCTATACCCACAAGGACGATCCGCAGTGGAACCTGTATTATCCCGGCCATCGAATCGCGATGCCGAACCCGTTGCAGGAGGGCGCGGTCAAATACACCGACGGCACGCCGGCCACGGTGCAGAATTACGCCAGGGACGTCGCCGCGTTCTTGAGCTGGGCGGCCGAGCCGAGCATGACCGAGCGCAAGAACATCGGCTTCCGCGCCATCGTGTTCCTGCTCGTATTGTCCGCGCTGATGTACATGGTCAAGAAGCGCGTCTGGGCGGACGCGCACTGAGCGCAGCGCGAATGTGAATTGGCATGAAATGGATCATGTATACCGCCGCTGCTATCGTGATCGTCTGCGGCGGCGTCTTTTGAATGATCGCTTCAGCGTCTCTCAATCCGTAACGGGTAGCTTTTCCGAAATGCAGCGGCAGTCTCGGGCAGCCGAATGGCGCCGCTCGCAGATCGCCGAGGCCACGACTATAGTCGGGAAGGATAGAGCGGAATTCCTTGGCCGCGCCTGCGACAAGCTGGCCGAGCCGCTAAGCAGAGATTCGTAACCTGTCCAACGGAACGGGTTTGCGCTCTTTGTTGAGGGCTTCGACCGCTTTGTGGATGGCTTGGTCAAGAGCATCATCATCGGCGAAGGTCTGGTGGGCGAGGTGATGCGCCTTGAGATCGC
>JANLPL010000358.1:0-2074 GCA_031367195.1 Bradyrhizobium sp. | reverse complement strand
CGGCGCATCCCGGTCCCCAATTCGGCATTGCGGGAAGCCGCGCGCTGACAGGCGTGAAGGAGCGGCCGATCATCGGTTCGATCGTCAAGCCCGCGCTCGGCCTTCGCCCGCAGGAGACCGCCGCGATGGTGCGTGAGCTGGTGGACGCGGATGTCGATTTCATCAAGGACGACGAGAAGTTGATGAGCCCGGCCTATTCGAATCTGGCCGATCATACTGGATCGCGAACAGAAGACCGGCAAGAAGACGATGTACGCCTTTGGGATTTCCCACGCCGATCCCGAAGTCATGCTTCGCAATCACGACATCGTCGCCGGCGCCGGCGGCAATGCCGCGGTCGTCAACATCAATTCGATCGGCTATGGCGGTTTCTCGTTTCTGCGCAAGCGTTCGCGCCTGGTTCTGCACGCTCACCGCAATGGTTGGGACATTCTCACGCGTCATCCCGGCCTCGGGCTGGATTTTCGCGTCTATCAGCAGTTCTGGCGCCTGCTGGGCGTCGACCAGTTCCAGATCAACGGCGTCGGCGCCAAATATTGGGAACCCGACGAGTCCTTCGTACGGTCGTTCCAGGCCCTTCAGCAAACCTTGTTCGCGCCGGGCGATCGGCCATTGCCGGTGGCGGGATCGGGCCAATGGGGCGGCCAGGCGCCTGAGACATTCGCGCGGACCGGCCGCACGCAGGATCTGCTCTATTTGTGCGGCGGCGGCGTGATCAGCCATCCCGTGCGGCCCTGCTTCGGGCGTGAGAGCCGTCCGGCAAGCCTGGGAGGCGGCGGTCGCCGGCATTTCGCGGGAGACCTACGCCCGCGACCATCGCGAACTCGCACAATCCATCGCCAGGTTCGGCGGGGCCCAGAACGATGCCTAGGCTGCTCTCCTATTACGGCGACGACCTTACAGGGTCCACCGACGTCATGGAGGCGCTGGCCTCGCGTGGCGTGCCCACGGTTCTCTTCACCCGGCGGCCGACCCCGGCGCAAAGCGCCAGGTTTTCAGATGCTCGCGCGATCGGGCTCGCCGGCTCCAGCCGCAGCGAAACGCCGGCCTGGATGGACGAACATCTGACCCCTGCGCTGGCATGGCTGAAGACGCTCGACGCGGCCGTTTGCCACCACAAGATCTGTTCGACCTTCGACTCCAGCCCTTCGATTGGAAGCATCGGCCGCGCGATCGACATCGGCCAAAAACTGTTCGCACAAGCCAACATTCCGCTCGTGGTCGGCGCGCCGCAATTGAAGCGCTACACTGCTTTCGGCAATCTCTTCGCAGCCTATCAGGGGCGGACCTACCGCATCAATCGCCATCCCGTGATGGCGCGCCATCCGGTGACGCCGATGACCGAGGCCGACCTTTGCCTTCACCTGGGCAGGCAGACCGACAAAACCATCGGCCTGGTCGACTTGACCCTGCTCGCGAGCGAGGATTGCGACGAACGCGTGGACGCCGTCGTCTCGCGGGGCGCGCAGATCGTGCTGTTCGATGTCGCCGGCATCGCATCGCAGAAGACCGTGGGGCGACAGCTCGCGCGCCTGCGCCAGGATCGCGGCGCCTTCGTCGTCGGGTCGTCCGGGGTCGAATACGCGCTGTTGACCGAGTGGGCGCGCGCCGGCTTGCTTGCGGACGCGCCCCGCTTCGACGCGCCGGGTCCGATCGATCGCATCGCCGTCGGGTCGGGCAGTTGCTCGGCGACGACGGAGCGCCAGATCCGCTACGCCGAGGCGCACGGGTTCGACGTGTTCGCGGTCGATCCCAAGGGCCTTGCGACCGGGGACGGATCGCTTCATCGACCACGCCATCCAGACAGGCCGCGAGAGCCTCGCGCAGGGACACAGCGTGGCACTCTACACCGCGCTTGGCCCGGAGACCGATGTCGGCGCTCAATTCGAGACCGAAGGCGCGCGTCACGCGATCGGCCGCGCGTTGGGCGACGTCCAGGGCGCGCTGATCGAACGGGCGGGCTTGCGCCGGGCTGTCATCGCCGGCGGCGACACGTCGAGCCATGCCTTGCGCCAACTCGGCGTCTATGCGCTTACGACGCGCCTGCCGCTACCGACGACGCCGGGCTCTCCCC
>JANLPL010000324.1:0-50571 GCA_031367195.1 Bradyrhizobium sp. | reverse complement strand
GTCTGGCGACGCCCGGCGACAACGTCCGATGACGCGGGATGGTCAATACGCCCGCCTTGCGCGGATGATCGTAGACGTCGTGCTCGGCGCCGTTACGCAACATGCGCCACCCCTCACTCACCAGGCGGCGAGTGATCTTGGCGCGATTTGTCTCGACAGCGCCCACCGTGCCTACTCATATTTGCGCCTATATAGGCGCAAATATGCTTCGTGGCAAGGTCGCGGCGCCAACGCGCAAAGGACAGCGCGAGGTAACCGGGAAGGCTGAATGCGGACTTGCGGCTACATGCCGGGGATCGGCATGATCTCGACCACCTCGATCCAGGCCCCCGGCATTTGCAGATGCGGGAAATCCTTGCCGAACATCGCGGTCGCCGCGGTGTGGCTTTCCGCCTGCACGATGGAATAGCCGCCCATTTCGTTGCGGACGTCGCTGACGCCGGAGGCGTTGACGCGTTTTGTCGCTCCCAACGGCGCGCCGCCGTCGACAAGCGCGGACTGGTTCTCGGTCATCCACTTCATCCACGCCGCCATGCCCGCCTTCTGCATTTCCGGCGTCGACTCGCGCATCATGGTCTCGAACCCGGCGCGGTCGGCCATATAGACGACGAGAAATTTCTTCACAGCGATCCTCCCTCAGCGCGCAGACGCGCGGCCAACGTCAACATAGCGCGGTGGCGACCCTTCCGGAAGGCTCGGCTTGACCGTCGCCGTCCGCGCCCCTAGTGCGCGGCGGTTCGAGCGGGAACGGGGCGAGGCGTTGGGCGCGAAAAGCCAAGCGGAATATCTGGGCTTCCGGCTCGTCGCCGGGCTGCTTTCGGCGTTGCCGGTGGAGACGGCCTCCAACCTGATGGCGGCGCTGTGGGGCGCCGTCGCCCCGCGCCTCACCCGCCACGCCCGCGCGCTCGCTCATCTCGAACGCGCCTTTCCCGACAAGACGCCGGAGGAGCGCGAGCGGATCGCGCGGGCGATGTGGCGGCATCTGGGCCGCACCTTCGGCGAATTCTTTCATCTCGACGACATTGTGGCGCAGGGTCGGGTGACGATGGAATCGGCGGATGAGCTGAAAAGGGTGCAGCAGGGCGGGCCTTACGTTGTCTGTGGCATGCACATGGGCAACTGGGAGCTGATGGCGCGCGTCTCCGTCAATCTCGTCCGTCCCCTCGCCGGGGTCTATCAACCGCTGACCAATCCGCTCGTCGACGCCGCGCTGCAACGCCTGCGCGCGCCGCTCTACCCGCTCGGCCTGTTCCCGCGCTCGCCGGCGACCCTGCGTAAGCTGATGAAGATCGCCAGGAACGGCGGCTCGCTCTGTTTCATGGCGGATCTGCGCGAGGGCAAAGGGGCGGCCGTGTCGTTTTTCGGCCGCCCGGCCCATTCCAACACCGCGCCGGCGCTGATCGCGCGCAACTACGGTTTGAAGCTCTACGCGGCGCGGGTGGTCCGCAAGCCCGGCGTCAGATTCACGATCCGGATCGAGCCGGTCGAGGTTCCTCAAACAGCAGACCGCGACGCCGACGTCGTCGCCGCCACCGCTAACCTTCAGGCGCTGTTCGAGGAATTCCTGCGCGAGGCGCCGGAGCAGTGGATGTGGGCGCACCGGCGCTGGGATTGAGCGGTCAGCCCCGCGCGGGGCGAATCGGCTCTGTTGGGCGCCTCCGCGCCGTCAGGCGCCCCCTTACGGATCGCGCCCCATGCTCGCTGTTCAACTTCGCCCGCAAGACGCCCCGCTTCCCGCCGTCGTCGCCCCGCCGAACGCCGCCGCCGACCGGCTGGCGCAATGGCGGGCCGCCTTTCCCGCCGTCGACGCGCTGATCTGCGCCGGCGTGTCGCCGAGCGCCGCCCTGCGTCGGCTTGGGCTCACCTTCTGGTCGGCGGGCGAGGCGCAGGCGGCGGCCGAGGCGCTCACCGAGTCGGTCGCGCTGGAGCCCGGCGACGCCGCCGCCTGGCTCGATCTCGGCTTTGCGCGCCGCGCGGCGGCCCAGACGCCCGCCGCGCTGGCGGCGTTCGAGCGCGCGGCCGACCTCGCCCCCGACATGGCCCGCATCTGGCTGGCGGTCGGCCTGACCGCCAAGGATCTTGGCGAGATCCGGCGCGCCGAGGCGGCGCTCGAAAAGGCGCTGTCGCTCGATCCCGCGCTCGACGACGCGACTTACGTCCTGGGGTTGCTCTGCTTTGAAGCGCGTCGTTACGCCGAAGCGGCGCGGCAATGGCGCGCGCTGGTCGAGCGCGGCTACACCGCGCCGGGCCTCTGGCTCGGGCTCGGCCAGTGCCAATTCTTCCTTGGCGAGTTCGCCGCCGCCGCGCATTCGCTCGCCGAATATCTCAAAACCGCGCCCGGCGACGCGGCGATCACCCGCCGCCTGACGTTAGTGCGCTTCCTCGAAGGCGCCATTCACGGCGGCCCCGAAGGCGCGCTTGCGGCCTATCAGCTGGCGTCTGGCGACCCGGCCGCGTCGATCACGCTGATCGCCCGCAACGCGGTGCCCCTGCTCGCGGGTTACGGCTACGTCGCGACCGCGCTTAGCGTTGCGCGCGCGTTTCTCGCCAGCGACGCCGACGATCCCGTGCATCGACATCAGATTGCGGCGCTCACCGCCGAGCCGGTGAGCCGGGCGCCGGCCGAATATGTCGCCGCCTATTTCGATCGCTTCGCCGAAAGCTTCGACACGCAGATGTTCGAGGTGCTGCAATATTGCGGGCCGCGCAAGCTCAGCCGGTTGGTCGCTGCGACCGGCAGCCCGAGCGCCCGCACGCTCGATCTGGGCTGCGGCACGGGCGCGGCGGGCGCGCTGCTGCGCCCGGGCGCGAGCCGGCTGGTCGGCGTCGATCTCTCCGCCAACATGCTCGACAAGGCCCGCGCCAAGGGGGTTTACGATGATCTCGACCAAGCCGACATGATCGAATATCTCGCCGCGCGGCGGGGCGCGTTCGACCTCATCTTCGCCGCCGATTCGCTGATCTATCTCGGCGATCTCTCAGCCCTGCTGGAGGCCGCGGCGGGCGCGCTGGCGCCCGGCGGTTCGCTCGCCCTCACGCTGGAGGCGACCACGCGCTCGCCCTATGAGCTGACCACCTCCGGCCGCTTCGCCCATTCCCCGCGCGCGACGATCGCGGCCGCCGCGCCGTGGTTCAGCCTGCGCGCGAGCAAGCGGGCGTTTCTGCGGCTGGAGGCGCATCGGCGCATTCACGGCGCGCTCATCGTGCTGGAGCGGCGCGGCTGAACCATTCCGGCCGCGTCAACGCCATCAAGACGAGGTCGCGGCGCCGACCGTCGGGCCCGAGATAGGCCTCGCGAGCCAAGCCGTCGCGCGTGAAGCCCAGTTTGGCGTAAGCCGCCTGGGCGCGAAGATTGTCGTCGAAGCAATCGAGATGGAAACGATGCGCGCGCGTGTTCGCGAAGGTCCAGTCGATCAACGCGGCGAAAAAGGCGGAGCCCGTCCGCTGCCCCGGCCGCGCCGTGGCGATCCGCTTGAGATAGACATTGCCGTTGACGTCGTCGAGATCGCGCAGGATGGCGAAGGCTTCAATCTCGTCCCGCTCGCCGACGAAATAGGCGTGGCGCGGCCCCGCCAGCATCGCTTCGTGCTCTTCCCGCGTCGAGCGTCCGACCAGGCTTTCGTAGCCGGGGCCGCGCTCGATCGCCAGGATCGCGTCGAGATCCGCCTTGGTGGCGGGGCGGGGAACGAGCGGCGCAATTTGCATGGTGAGGCCATTGCGCCGCGACGGGCGATTGTCTATACCCCGCGCGATCCGACGCCTTTGGCGTGAGGGCGCTTAGCTCAGCGGTAGAGCACTTCCTTGACATGGAAGGGGTCAGAGGTTCAATCCCTCTAGCGCCCACCATTCGGGGCCAGGCTTGTTCCGGACTTTTACAAGCGGCTTGCATCGCCGGGGTTCTCTATGATTACGCGGGTCTGTTCTTTCCTCCTCTGCTTTGCGATTGCAGGCGCCGCGCAAGCCGCCTCGGACAAGCCCAAGCCTAAGCCTGAGGTTAGGCCGGAGGTCGCGCCTGCGCCTGCGCCGAAGAAGGAGGTCGAGGCGGTTTCCAACGATCCGCAAATGACCACGGCGTCGTTCGGCGACTGGATTGAGCGCTGCCAGCGGGTCAACGCGAATGGCGAGGCGAACCGGATCTGCGAAGTCGCGCTGACGGTCACCGCCACGGGGCAGAATGCGCCTTTGGCGGAAATCGCGATCGGCCGGGTCAAGAAATCCGATCCGTTGCGAATGACCCTCGTGCTGCCTGTCAATGTGAGCTTTCCCAGTGCGCCGAAAATCGCGCTCGACGCCGCCGATCCTTTGGAACTGGCGTGGCGGCAATGCGTGCCAGCTGGCTGTTTCGCCGACGCGACGTTCGGCGCCGAAACTCAGCGCGCGTGGCGGGAAGCCAAATCGGCCAAGGTCGAATCGAAATCCGCCGGGGGCCAGGCGTTCAATTTCGCGATTTCGCTGCGCGGGCTGCCGCAGGCGCTCGACGCCATGGCCAGGGAGCCCTAAAAAGCCTCAGCCGCGCCGCTGGCCCCAGGCGAAAGTCGCGAACACGCCCAGCAACGCCGCCGCCAGTCCGAACCAGGTGAAGGCGTAGGACAAGTGATTGTTGACGAAGCTGAGCCGCGTCTCGCCGCCTTGCGGCAGCGGGTCGGCTCCGGCCTCGGCGTCGAGCGCGAACGGCGCGTGCGGCCCGAGTTGCATCGCCTTCGCCAAAGCCTCGACATCGCGCGTGTAAAATAGGCGGTGCGCGGGATCGTCGGCGGGTGTGAACGGGTTGCGCGGCTCGCTGGCGCGCATCAGGCCGACGACGTCGACCTGCCCAAGCGGGCCTTTGTCGGCTTGCGGCTTCAAGGCATCCGGCACGAAGCCGCGATTGACGATGAGGACATCGCCGCCCGCGAGTCGCAGCGGCGTCATCACGTAAAAGCCGACGCCGCCATAGCGGCCGCGCGGCTCTTCGAGCGCGCCGAACACATGTTCCTGATGCGCGTAGTCGAACACGCCCCGCGCTTCGACGCGGCGGTATTCATAGTCCGAGGGTTTCAGCGCGGACCATTGCGAGGCCGGCGGCAAAGGCGCGGGAGCCGCGTGGGCGCGGGATTCGGCGGCCGCGATCAGCGCCTCTTTCCACGCCAACCGCTTCAGTTGCCAGACGCCGAGCCCGACAAGGATCGCGACGCCAGCGGACACCGCCGCGCCGCCAAGCGCCAGCCGACCCGTCCTCACGGTTCATCCAGACGCCCGGGCGCGGCCTTGTTCTTATATTGCGAGGCGACCAGCAGCCCTTTGAGCGGCCGCAGCAGGCCGAGACAGACCAGCAGGGTCAGCGGCAGGAAAATGACGATGTAAATCCACAACGGCGGCTCGTAGGCGACGTCGATCGCCAGCGCGGCGCCGAGCACGAGAAAGCCGGCGATCAGCGTGACGAACACCGCCGGGCCGTCGCCGGCGTCGGCAAAGCCGAAATCGAGCCCACAGGCGTCGCAGCGCGACGCCAGGGTGAGGAAGCCCTTGTACATAGGCCCCTCGCCGCAGCGGGGACACCGGCCGGCAAGGCCGGTGCTGACGGCGGAAATCGGAGGAAAGCGCCGACCCTCATCCGCCATTTCGAAGCTTTCTTCCCAGTTCGAAAACATCTGCCTGGGAATGCCTCAATGCGCCGCGCCCTCGATCGTCGCGCCCCAGGAGCTCCAGACATAGATGCAGGAGAACAGGAACAGCCACACCACGTCGACGAAGTGCCAGTACCAAGCGGCGAATTCGAAGCCGATATGCTGCTGCGGCGTGAACTGGCCGGCATAGGAGCGCACGAGACAGACGATCAGGAAGATCGTGCCGATGATGACATGGAAGCCGTGGAAGCCGGTCGCCATGAAGAAGGTCGCGCCATAGATCGAGTTGCCGAACGTGAACGGCGCATGCGCGTATTCCCACGCCTGCACGCAGGTGAAGACAATGCCAAGCAGGACGGTCAGCGTCAGCCCGGTCTTGAGCCCGGCGCGATCGCCCTGGAGCAGCGCGTGATGCGCCCAGGTGACGGTCGTGCGCGAAGTCAGCAGGATCAGCGTGTTGAGCAGCGGAAGATTGAACGGGTTGAGCACTTCCGTGCCCTTCGGCGGCCAGATGCCGCCGGTGAAGGCGACGCGGCCCGCCTGGATCGATTCGTTGGTGAACAGCGAAGCGTCGAAGAACGCCCAGAACCAGGCGACGAAAAACATCACCTCGGAGGCGATGAACAGGATCATGCCGTAGCGATGGCTGATCTGCACGATCCGGGTATGGTCGCCCGTCTCGGCCTCATGAATGACATCGTACCACCAGGCCGCCATCACATAAAGAATGCCGGCGACGCCGATGCCGAGCAGGACCGGGCCCGCCTTCAGGCCGCCAAACGACATCGAGTGCATGCTCATGATGAGGCCGACCGCCAGAAGGAAGGCGAAGATCGCCCCCACGAGCGGCCACGGGCTCGGGTTGACCAGATGATAATCGTGATGCGGCCTAGCGTGCGCGTCCGCCATGTTTCGCCCCTCTCCAAACACTTCGTGGTCGCGTCTGCGCGACCGGGTTGCCTATTTCAACGCGCGCCGTCAAGCGCGCTTCGATCAAAGTTTCGGCCCGCTCCCCTGAGCCGGAGGCGCCAGCGCGACAGGCTTCCCCGAATCAGGCGAGGTGAACAAACTATAGGACAGCGTGATCTCATCGACCGCGTTCATGTCGCGCTCCTGTTCGAGCCCAGGGTCGAGGAAGAATACGACCGGCAGCTCCGCGCTTTCGTGCGGACCCAGCCGCTGCTCGCTGAAGCAGAAGCAGGAAATCTTGTCGAACCACGCGCCGGAAATCTCCGGCGTCACATTATAGACCGCGTGCGCGTAGGTGTCGTGGTCGCTCCTGTTTTGAAAGCGGAAGAACACGGTTGTCGTCGCGCCGGTGCGTACATCGACGCTCTCGGTCTCCGGCGCAAAGGTCCAATCGAGTCCCGGGGCGACATTGGCGTTGAAGCGCACCCGGATCACGCGATGCCCGCGCAGGCCGGATTCCGCTTGCGCCACCTGCGTCGTGCCGCCGAAGCCGGTCGCGCGGCAGAAGGCGAAATAAAACGGGACCGCGGCGAAGGAGAGGCCGAGCGCGCCCGCCGCCAGACCGCCCGCGACGGCGGCCACCGTCAGATTGCGGCGGAGATTTGAGGATCGCGGCATCGGCCTACATCGCCTTGTGCAACAGGCCAGGCGACAACTTAACGATGGTGATCGCATAGAACAACGCCGCCAGGAAAGCCACCGCCACGCCGATGGCGATATTGCGTAGCCGGCGGTTGCGTTGCTGCGCTGACGTCAGCGCCACGACGGGGGACGGGAGGGGCGCCGAGTTCATAATCCCCACCTCGCCAACAGACCGAACCCATGTTCGACCACGAGGAGGCCGAACAGCACGAAGAGATAGAGGATCGAGAAGCCGAACATCGCCATTGCGTGCTTGTTGGCTTGCGCGCCTTCACGCACGAGAAAGACCCGCAGGGCGTGCGCGCAGAGGCCGAGGCCCAGCGTCAAAGCGGCCACGCCATAGAGCCAGCCGCCTACGCCGGTGAACCAGGGAACCACGCCGAGCGGGGTCAGCAGCAGCGTATAGACGAGAATCTCCCGCCGCGTGCGGCCCGGGCCTTTGACGTTGGGCATCATCGGCACGCCGACGCGCTCGTAGTCGCGCGACTTGACCAGCGCGAGCGCCCAGAAATGCGGCGGCGTCCACATGAAGATGATGGCGAACAGCCAGACGCTGTCCCAGCTCACGCCGCCGCTCGCGGCCGCGCAACCCACGATCGGCGGCAGCGCGCCGGCCGCGCCGCCGATCACGATGTTCTGCGGCGTTAGGCGCTTGAGCCACATCGTGTAGATGACGACGTAATAGAAAATCGTGAAGGCCAGCAGCCCGGCAGCCAGCGGATTGGCGACAGCGGCCAGCGTCAGCACGGAAAGAAACGACAGCACGAGGCCGAAGCCGAGCGCCTCACGCGGCGCGATCAGGCCGCTGGGCACGGCGCGCGACCGCGTGCGGGTCATGCGCGCGTCGATGTCGGCGTCCCACCACATGTTTAGCGCGCCGGAGGCGCCGGCGCCGATGGCGATCGCGGTCAGGCTGGCGAAGCCGACGATCGGGTGCTGCGCGCCGGGCGCGATCATCATGCCGGCGAGCGCGGTCAGCACGACCAGCGACATCACTCGCGGTTTGAGCAGCGAAAAAAACTCGCGCGGACCGGCGAGGTAGGACGGCTCCGCCGCGGAGGGCAGCAGGACGGAATTGTCGGTGGCCAAACTCATGCGATCAACCCAAATTCTTCAGCGCGAGGCGCGGCGGACGGAAGCGTCCGCCGCGCTGTCGTTTAATGCTCGGCGCCGGTGATCTGCGGCAGCGTCTCGTATTGGTGGAACGGCGGCGGCGACGGCAGCGTCCACTCCAGCGTGTCGGCGCCCGGGCCCCAGGGATTGGCGCCGGCGACCCGCTTGACCTGGAACGCCTCGTAAACGGTATAGACGAACACGATCGTCGCGACGAGCGAGACCAGCGCGCCGATCGTCGACACGAAGTTCCACAGGAAATAGGCGTCGGGATAGTCGATGTAGCGGCGCGGCATGCCCGCCAGACCCAGGAAGTGCTGCGGGAAGAAGACCAGGTTGACGCCGATGAACAACAGCCAGAAGTGCCGGATCGCCCAACGATCGTCGTACATGTAGCCGGTCATCTTGGGGAACCAGTAGTAGAACCCCGCGAACACGGTGAACACGGCGCCGAGCGACATCGTGTAGTGGAAATGCGCGACGACGTAATAGGTCTCGTGCATCGCGCGATCGACGCCGGCGTTGGCGAGCACGACGCCCGTCACGCCGCCGACCGTGAACAGGAAGATGAAGCCCATCGCCCAGATCATCGGCGCGCGCAGCGAGATCGACCCGCCCCACATCGTCGCGATCCAGGAGAAGATCTTCACGCCCGTCGGCACCGCGATCACCATGGTCGCGAACACGAAATAGCGCTGCGTGTTGAGCGACAGGCCGACCGTGTACATGTGGTGCGCCCACACGACGAAGCCGACCGCGCCGATCGCCACCATCGCATAGACCATGCCGAGATAGCCGAACACGGGCTTGCGCGAGAAGGTCGAGATGATCTGGCTGACGATGCCGAAGCCGGGCAGGATCAGGATATAGACCTCGGGGTGCCCGAAGAACCAGAACAGATGCTGGTCAGGATCGGGTCGCCGCCGCCGGCGGGATCGAAGAAGGTGGTGTGGATGTTGCGATCCGTCAGCAGCATGGTCAACGCGCCGGCGAACACCGGCAGCGCCAGCACCAGCAGGAACGCCGTCACCAGAATCGACCACACGAACAGCGGCATGCGGTGCATGGTCATCCCCGGCGCGCGCATGTTGAAGATCGTGGTGATGAAGTTGATCGCGCCCAGGATCGACGAAGCGCCGGCGATGTGCATCGACAGGATGACGAAATCCATCGCCGGGCCGGGCGTGCCGGCGACCGAGGAGAACGGCGGATACATCACCCAGCCGCCGCCAAAGCCGTGCATGCCGGGCGATCCTTCGACGAACATCGAGAGAACCAACAGCAGCAGCGAGGCCGGCAGCAGCCAGAACGAGATATTGTTCATGCGCGGGAACGCCATGTCGGGCGCCCCGATCATCAGCGGCACGAACCAGTTGCCGAAGCCGCCGATCATCGCCGGCATGACCAGGAAGAAGATCATGATGACGCCATGCGCGGTCGTGAACACGTTGTACATGTTCTTGGCCGCATCAACCGAACCGTCGCCGGCCAGGATCGCCGAGATGGTCGGGAAAATCTGAATCCCCGGGGTCATCAGTTCGAGACGCATCGCGCCCGACAGCGCCGACCCGATCACGCCGGCGATGAAGGCGAAGATCAGATAGAGCGTGCCGATGTCTTTGTGGTTGGTCGAGAACAGATAACGCCGCCAACCGGTGGGATGCGCGTGGTCCTCGCCGTGGGTGTCTATCGCTGCTGGTGTCGCCATTGTCGTTTCCGAAGCGGAGTTGAGTTAAGTCAATCGAAGGGTGCGGCTTAATGCCGCGGCGCGGGATCGCCGGCGGCGAGTTGCGTCGCGCCGTCGGCCGCCGCGAATTTCTTCTTCGCATCGGCCAGCCAGGCCTTGTAAGCGTCCTCGCTGACGACGCGGAAGGCGATCGGCATGAAGGCGTGATCCTTGCCGCAGACTTTTGAGCATTGCCCGTAATAGACGCCCTCGCGCTCGGCCTTGAACCAGGTTTCGTTGTTGCGGCCCGGCACGGCGTCGACGCGCACGCCGAAGGATTGAATGATGAAGGAATGGATCACGTCGGCCGCGGTCACTTCAAGCTTGACGACCTTGTTGACGGGCACGACGGCTTCATTGTCCACCGCCAGCAGGCGCAAATCATCGGGCTTCAGTTCCTTTTCGTCCTTCATATAGGAATCGAAATTGAAGCCGCCAGCGTCCTTGGAATAGGCATAGTTCCAATGCCATTGCGACCCCGTGATCTTCATCGTCACGTCGGCCGGCGGCGTCACCAGCTCCATCGTCAGAAGACGGAACGACGGCACGGCGATGAACACGAGAATGACGACCGGAATGACGGTCCACAGCACCTCGATCAAGGTGTTGTGCGTCGTCTTCGACGGGACGGGATTCGCCTTCTCGTTGAAGCGCCAGACGACATAGATCAACAGCCCGAGCACAAACAGCGAGATGATCGTGATGATCGGCATCAGAATGTCGTTGTGGAACCAGACGAGATAGCGGTCCACCTCGGTGACCGGTTCCTGAAAGCCGATCTGGCGCGGAACCGCATGTCCCGGCTCCGCCGCGCGCGCCGCCGTCACGCCAAGCGTCGCGACCACCGCCGCAAGCCCAAGCCCAAGCCGATCGACTCCCCAAGCCTTCATTTTCGAAGCCTTCATTTTCGCCCCGTCGCTCCCGTTCCCCAAGCGCCGCAATCCTGCCGGCGGCGCATGGGACTGGCGCGCGCCCTTGACCTGCCGCGCCGCTTCGCCGCCCTGCAAACCACAAACATTATCGCGTTGCAATCCTCGCGTAGCGTCGCGACCCCGCTGTTTTAAGGCGCGACGCTTGACAGGCGCGGCGGTTTTTGCAACCCGAAGCCGCTAGCGGCGTGGGAATGACGTTCTATATGGAAAAGACGGTGCGCCGCAGCCTGTGGATCGGTCGGATCGCCGCCTTGGCGACGGCGCTCTCCGGCGTGGGCGCGGGCGACGTCTGGGCGCAGGGCGTGGTCAAGAGCAAGCACGGCGGCTGGGAGACGCGCTGCGAGACGCCGCCCGGCGCCTCGGCCGAGCAATGCGCCATTGTCCAGAGCGTGGTCGATCAGGACCGCCCCAATATCACGCTGGTGGTGATCGCCCTCAAGACCGCCGACCGCAAGAGCCGGCTGATGCGCGTCATCACGCCGCTCGGCGTCCTGCTGCCGACCGGCCTGAGTCTGCGTGTCGATAAGGAGGATCTCGGCCGGATGAATTTCGTCCGCTGTCTGCCGAACGGTTGCGTCGCCGAGGTTTTCCTCGACGACAAGCTGCTGGCTAAGCTAGAGAACGGAACGGAAGTGACCTACGTGCTGTTCGAAACCCCGGAGGAGGGCGTGGGCGTGCCCGCGGCTCTGGCCGGGTTCAAGGACGGCTTCGAGGCGCTGCCGTAAGAGGAGACAGCATGGGCGTGCAAGGACGGGCGACGGGGCGCCGATTCGCGGCGGTCGCGATCGCGATCGCGGCGCTGGCGGGCTGTTCGTCGAGCGAGGGGATGTTATCCGCCCCCTTTCTCACGCCGCAGGCCGGGCCGAGCGGAACCGGGCTGCCCAAGAACCAGGCCCGCGAATCGGACCGCATCGTCAAATTGCCGGCCACGCCCGAAGAACTCGATTGCCCCGAGGTGGACGTGACGGAAGGCGGCGCGACCGCCCGCGTCGGCGGCCCCAACAGCCAGACGGTGCGCTATCAGTTCGACATCAGCGACGTCGCGCGTGAATGCGATCCGCAGGGCGGGCAATTCGCGCTGAAGGTCGGGGTGGCCGGACGGCTGCTGATCGGCCCGGCCGGCAGCCCCGGCGCCTATTCGACCATTCTGCATGTCCGCGTGACGCGCGACGCCGACAACAAGCCCGTTTTCGACAAGAATTTCCCTGTCAAAGCGGATACCGGCGGCGCGGCCAACGTAGCCTTCCGCATCGTGACCGATCCCATCCTGCTGCCCCTCACGCGTGCGCGGCTCAACGACGACTATTCCATTTCCGTCGGTTTCGGCTCCAGCGCCGGCGTGGTCGCTCACCGCCGCCAGCGGCGCCACCGCGGCTGACAGCGGATTGACTTTCCCGCCGCCATCCGATCATCTGCACACGTCAGTTCAAGACACCCAGCGGAAGAGTCCGGCGCCTGACGCCGGCGCCGAAGGCGCAACCGCCCCGGAAACGCTCAGGCCCAAGGACCGCTGGGTGATGACGCTCTGGAAAGTGACGACCGGCTTACCGCCTGGCGTCCACCGACGGGGGTAACCGTTCGCGCGCGAGCGGGATTCTCTCAGGTCAACGGACAGAGGGGGCCCAACGCCGCGAAAGGCTTCTGGGCTCGCCATGTCAGAATTTCAGATCACCCCGTTGCATGGGTTGCATCGCGAATTCGGCGCGCGTTTCGCGCCCTTCGCCGGCTACGACATGCCGATACAATACCGTGACGGTATTCTGGCCGAACACGCCCATACCCGGACCCGCGCCGGCCTATTCGATGTCTCGCATATGGGACAGGCCTGGCTCGACGGCCCCGATCACGACAGCCTCGCGCGCGCCTGCGAGGCTTTGTGCGCCGCCGATCTCGTCGGCCTTGCGCCCGGCCGCCAACGCTACACGCAATGGCTCGCCGACGACGGCGGCGTGATCGACGATCTCATGCTGAACCGTCCCGAAGGCGCGGACGGCCGGCTCAACATGGTCGTCAACGCGGCGCGCAAATCGGTGGATTACGCGCATCTGGCGCAACGGCTGCCGGCCGCGATTCTGCTGACCCAGCGCCCCGAGCGCGCGCTGCTGGCGCTGCAAGGCCCGTTAGCCGCCGCCGTTCTGGCGCGGGTCGCGCCGGGCTTCGAGACGCTGCGCTTCATGGCGACGAAGGCCACCGCCGGGCTGGAGGTCTCACGCTCGGGCTATACCGGCGAGGACGGGTTTGAGATTTCGCTCCCCGCCGAGGATGCGGAGCGATTCGCGCGGCGGCTTCTACAGGAACCCGAGGTCGCCCTGATCGGTCTGGGCGCGCGCGACACGTTGCGGCTGGAAGCCGGGCTCTGCCTGTACGGCCACGAACTGACCGAGGAGATCGACCCCGTCGAGGCCGGCCTCGCCTGGTCGATCGCCAAGCGGCGACGCGTCGAGGGCGGCTTTCCCGGCGCCGCGCGCATCCAGGCGGCGCTGTCGCACGGCCCGAAACGGCGCCGCGTCGGGCTGGCGCTGGAGGGCCGCGCGCCCGCCCGCGAAGGCGCCGGGATCGTCGGTCCCGACGGCTCGCCGATCGGGATGGTCACCTCGGGCGGCTTCGGCCCGAGCGTGGGCGCTCCCATCGCGATGGGCAATGTCGAGGCCGCTTTCGCCCAGCCTGGAGCGGCGCTCGGCCTGGTCGTGCGCGGCAAGACGCTCAGCGCCAAAATCGTCGCCCTTCCCTTCCACCCCCACGCCTATGTCAAAGGCTGAACGGAGGCCTTCATGCGTTTCACCCGCGATCACGAATTCATCGAAGCCAGCGGCGATCTCGCCACCGTTGGCGTCAGCGAGCACGCCCAGAGCCAACTCGGCGATATCGTCTATGTCGAGCTTCCCGCGCTCGGCGCGACATTTAAGAAAGGCGACGCGGCCGCCGTGGTCGAAAGCGTGAAGGCGGCCAGCGACGTGTTTTCACCGGCCTCGGGCGAAGTGGTCGCCGTCAACGACAAGCTTGGCGGAAACCCCAGCCTCGTCAACGAGGACGCGCAGGGCGGCGGATGGTTGTTCCGGCTGAAGCTGTCGGCGCCGGGGGAACTCGACGGGCTGATGGACGCCGCCGCCTATGCCGAATATCTCAAGACGGTCGAGTGATGCGCTATCTCCCGCTGCAACCCGACGATCGGCGGATGATGCTGGCCCGCATCGGCGTCGCCGACATCGACGCCTTGTTCGCCGATATTCCCGAAGATCGCCGCCTCAGCGAACTGCTGCCGATGCCGCGCGCGATGAGCGAACCCGCCGTCGAGCGGGCGCTTTCCGCGCTGGCCAGCCGCAATGTCGCGGCCGGTTCGGTCCCGTTCTTCCTCGGCGCCGGCGCGTATCGCCATCATGTGCCGGCGACCGTCGATCACCTGATCCAGCGCTCGGAGTTTCTCACCAGCTACACCCCCTATCAACCGGAGATCGCGCAGGGGACGTTGCAGGTCCTGTTCGAGTTCCAGACCCAGGTCGCGCTGTTGACCGGCATGGAAGTCGCCAACGCCTCGATGTACGACGGCTCAACCGCCTGCGGCGAGGCGATGCTGATGGCGCACCGCGTCACGCGCCGCCGCAAGGCGGTGCTTTCGGGCGGCCTGCACAGCCATTACGCTGAGGTTTGCGCGACGCTGGCGCGCTTCGCCGGCGACGAGATCGAACTCGCTCCGCCCGACCCGTTCGCCAGTGAGGATCTTGCCGGCCGCATCGACGATCAGACCAGCTGCGTCATCGTGCAAACCCCCGACATGTTCGGCAATCTGCGCGATCTCTCGGCGCTTGCCGAGGCGGCGCACGCCAAGGGCGCGCTGCTGATCGCGGTGTTCACCGAAGTCGTGTCGCTCGGCGCCTGCCGGCCGCCCGGCGACATGGGGGCCGACATCGTCGTCGGCGAAGGCCAGGGAATCGGCAATGCGCTGAGCTTTGGCGGCCCCTATGTCGGCCTGTTCGCGACCCGGACCAAATATGTGCGGCAGATGCCCGGACGGCTGGCCGGCCAGACGGTCGATGCCGACGGCCGACGCGGTTTCGTGCTGACGCTTTCGACGCGCGAGCAGCACATCCGGCGCGAGAAGGCGACCAGCAACATCTGCACCAATTCCGGCCTGTGCGCGCTCGCGTTCTCGATCCATCTGACGCTGCTGGGCGAGGCGGGCCTGCGGCGGCTTGCCGAGATCAACCACGCCCACGCCGTCGATCTCGCTGAGCGGCTTCAGGCCATCCCCGGCGTCGAGTTGCTCAACACGCATTTCTTCAACGAATTCACGATCCGAACGCCAAAGCCCGCGGCGGCGCTGGTCGAAACGCTAGCTGGGCGCGGCATCATCGCCGGCTGCCCCGTCTCCCGGCTCGCGCCCAGCGCGGCGCTCGACGATCTGCTGATCGTGGCGAGCACCGAGACCAATTCGGACGAGGACCGCGCGGCTTTCGCGCACATTTTGCGCGAGGCGCTGCAATGAACAACCAGGGCCGCCCGACCCGCCCCGCCGAGAGCGGCGCCGCGACGCCGCGCACCTTCACCGGCAATCGCGGCCTCGACATCGAGGAGCCGCTGCTGTTCGAGATCGGACGCGCGGAGACGACCGGCGTCGATTTCGACGAGGCCCCCGCCCACGCCGACCGGCTCGGCCCCCATGCCCGCCGCGACCCCATCGGCCTAGCCGGCCTGACCGAGCCGGAGACGATGCGCCATTACGTGCGCCTTTCGCGCAAGAACTATGCGATCGATTCCGGGCTCTATCCGCTCGGCTCCTGCACGATGAAACACAATCCGCGCCTCAACGAGAAGATGGCGCGGCTGCCCGGTTTCGCCGACGTTCACCCGTTGCAACCGGTCTCGACCGTGCAAGGCGCGCTTGGCCTGATCCACCAGCTCGCGCAGACGCTGATGACGCTGACCGGCATGAAGGCCGTCGCCATGCCGCCGAAAGCCGGCGCGCATGGCGAACTCTGCGGCATGATGGCGATCAAGGCGGCCATCTCAGCCGCCGGCGAGGGCGCGACCCGCAACGTCGTGCTGGTCCCCGATTCCGCGCATGGCACTAATCCCGCCACCGCCGCGCTGATCGGCTTTTCCGTCCGCTCCGTGCCCGCTGGGGCCGACGGAACGGTTTCGGCCGCAGCGGTGCGCGCGGCTTTGGGCTCCGACGTCGCCGCAATCATGCTGACCAACCCCAACACCTGCGGCTTGTTCGAGCGCGAAATCGTCGAGATCGCGGAAAGCCTCCATGCGGCGGGCGCGTATTTCTATTGCGACGGCGCCAATTTCAACGCCATCGTCGGCAAGACGCGGCCGGCCGATCTCGGCGTCGATGCGATGCACATCAACCTGCACAAGACGTTCTCGACCCCGCATGGGGGCGGCGGCCCCGGCGCGGGACCGGTTGTTTTGTCGCAGCGGCTCGCCCCGTTCGCGCCTGTCCCCTATGTCGTCGCGCGCGAGGGCCGGCTCGAACTGGTCGAACAGGCTGAAGCTCAGGAACTTGGCCGCATGAGCGCTTTCCACGGCCAGATGGGCATGTTCGTGCGCGCGCTCGCCTTCATCCTGTCGCACGGCTCAGACGGCTTGCGGCAGGCGAGCGAGGACGCCGTGCTCGCCGCCAATTATGTGCGCGTGACGCTGTCGGACCTGATGAGCGCCCCGTTCGGCGACCGCCCCTGTATGCACGAGGCTCTGTTTGATGACGCTTGGTTGAAGGACACCGGGATCACAACGCTCGATTTCGCCAAGGCGATGATCGACGAGGGCTACCATCCCATGACGATGTATTTCCCCCTCGTAGTGCACGGGGCGATGCTGATCGAGCCGACGGAATCGGAATCGAAGGCGAGCCTCGACCTGTTCCTGATGACGCTGCGCGATCTGGCGCTGCGGGCCAAGCGCGGCGAAGTCGAGTTATTTACCGGGGCGCCACGACTGGCGCCGAGACGCCGGCTCGACGAGACCCGGGCGGCGCGGACGCCGGTGTTAAGGTGGACGAGGGCGGCCTCTACCTCCGCCTGAACGTCAAATACGCCGACCCCCGCCCCGCCGCGCGCGCTTTCGCCTCGTAGCGCGTCGGCGCCCAGCCTTCCCATGGCAGGCGCCAATCGTCGGCCGTGCGCGCCTCCCAGACAAATGATGGCGAGGCCAGAAACCGCCGCAGCGTCCAGCCGGCGTAATCGTCGATGTCGGTGGCGAAGCGCAGCTCTCCGCCCGGCTTCAACACGCGCGCCAAAGCGGCGATGTTTTGCTCCGACACGAAACGCCGCTTCTGCTGACGCCGCTTCGGCCACGGGTCGGGATAGAGCAGATACGCGCGGGAAAAGCACGCTTCCGGCGCCGCGTCGAGCAGCGCCAGCGCGTCGTCGGAATGCACGCGGACGTTGTCGAGATCGCGCGCGGCGACGCCCGCCAACAGCTTCGCCACGCCATTGACGAACGGTTCGCAGCCGATGAAGCCGACGTCGGGGTGTTCCAAAGCGCGCGCGAGCAGATGTTCGCCGCCGCCGAAGCCGATCTCCAGCCAAAGCTCGCGGCCCGGGAACAGCGTGCCGGCCCGCAGGGCGCCGAGGTCCACCGCCACGCTCGGCAACAACGAGCGCATCAGTTCGGCCTGATGCGCTCGCAACGTTTTGCCTTTCGCGCGCCCGAACAGGGCGCGGCGGGTTTCCCCCGGCGTCAGGCGAGACCCTTCAGCTTGTCGGCGAGATCGGTCTTCTCCCACGAGAAGCCGCCGTCGGCGTCCGGCGTGCGGCCGAAATGGCCGTAGGCCGAGGTGCGCGCATAGATCGGACGGTTGAGTTGCAGATGCTCGCGGATGCCGTGCGGCGTCAGATTCATCACGTCCATCAGCGCGACCTCCAGCTTGGCCTCGTCGATCTTGCCCGTGCCGTGCAGGTCGGCGTAGATCGACAGCGGCCGGGCGACGCCGATGGCGTAAGCGAGCTGGAGCGTGCAACGGTCGGCCAGACCGGCCGCGACGACGTTCTTGGCGAGATAGCGCGCGGCATAGGCGGCCGAGCGATCGACCTTGGTCGAATCCTTGCCCGAGAACGCGCCGCCGCCATGCGGGGCCGCCCCGCCGTAGGTGTCGACGATGATCTTGCGCCCGGTGAGGCCGGAATCGCCATCGGGGCCGCCGATGAAGAACTTGCCGGTGGGGTTGATGTGCCACACCGTGTTCCTGGTGATCCAGCCCTTCGGCAGCGCGGCCAGCACGAACGGCTCGATGATCTCGCGCACCTCGGCGGAGGTGAGGTCTTCGACGATGTGCTGATGCGAAACGACGATCTGCGCCGCCTCGACCGGCTTGCCGTTTTCGTAACGCACCGTCACCTGGCTCTTGGAATCGGGGCCGAGCTTGGCCGCCGGCCCTTTGCCGGACTTGCGGGCGCGGGCTAGGTCTTCGAGGATCTTGTGGGCGTAGAAGATCGGGGCCGGCATCAACGAGGGCGTCTCGTTGGTGGCGTAGCCGAACATGATGCCCTGGTCGCCCGCGCCTTCTTCCTTATTGTCGCCGGGCTGATGGGCGTCCACGCCCTGCGCGATGTCGGCGGACTGGGGATGCAGCAGCACGTCGATCTGCGCTTTCTCCCAGTGGAAACCGTCCTGCTCGTAGCCGATGTCCTTCACCGCCATGCGCGCGACATGGGCGATCCAATCCTTGGTGACATGGCGGGGACCGCGCGTCTCGCCGGCGATCACGATACGGTTGGTGGTGGCGAGCGTCTCGCAGGCGGCGCGAATTTCCCAGGGGCTCAGGCCCGCCGAAGCGCCCTCGCGGAAGAACAGATCGACGATTTCGTCGGAAATGCGGTCGCACACCTTGTCGGGATGTCCTTCGGACACCGACTCGCTGGTGAAATGATAATTCTGACGCGCCATTCCTGATGTCTCCAGCAACCCGCGCGGCGAACCGCGCCCGGATTAAGAAAAATCCGGCCCGCTTCTGACAGCCGCGTCGGCCGGGGTCAAGATGAGGAGATGTTCGGTCAGCCCAGACCGTCGACAGCCCGCGGCGTCGGCTCGGCGGTGTTGGCGATCCGCTCGACGAGGTCCAGCACCGTCTTGCGGAGCTTGGGATCCTTGATCGCGGAAAACGCCCGGTTCAACTGCAAACCTTCCGCCGTCGAAAGAAAATCAACGACATAGGTGTTGCTGGGGTCTTCGCTGAAGCCCAATCCCGGCGCCGCGCTCGCCGGGGCGCCTTCAAAAAAGAACGAGGGCGGCACTTCCAACACGCGCGCAACTTGCTGCAACCGGCTGGCCCCTATCCGGTTCGCCCCCTTCTCGTATTTCTGCACCTGTTGGAACGTGACCTCGAGCGCATTCGCCAACTTGCTCTGGCTCAATCCGACCATCAACCGACGCATCCGCACCCGCGCACCGACGTGCCGGTCGATCGGGTTTGGGGTTTTGTTCATCTTAAAACCAATTCCCGCGCGCGTGCAGACCCGCCGTCGACTTACCTAGGGTAAACCCGTCGGTCTTTAGCCCAATGTAGCGGGTCGCGCAACTTTGCGGCGGCGGTTCAGGCGGCAAAATATTGCGCTTTTCCGTCGGCGCGTTTCAAATTCCGTAATTTTATCATATTTTTGCGGATGAAATTGTCGATCAACCGACATGGCTTCGCCGCCGCAGCAGGCAGATCAGCAGGGCGAGCGCCGTCAAAGCCAAGAAGCTTGCCGCTCCCCAGCGCGCCTGCCACGTCGGCGGCAGCGCCCCCGGCAACACGCCATCGATCACCGCCTCCACCCCAAGCGGGCGCTCCTCGATCATCCTGCCCTTCGCATCGACAATGGCGGAAATTCCCGTATTGGCGACACGTAACAGCGGTAATCCCAGTTCGACGGCGCGCAATCGCGCCTGCGCGAAATGCTGATACGGCCCGGCAGTCAGGCCAAACCACGCGTCGTCGGTGAGATTGAGGATATAACCGACATGCGCCGTCGCGCCCGTCCGCGCCGGCCATTCATTGGGGAATATCGCCTCGTAGCACACCATGGCGAGCGCGTCGGGCAGGCCGCGCACGCTGAGCGCGCCCGCCCCGACGCCGGGATCGAAACCACCGGGCATATGTACGAACTGGGAGACGTGCAGCCGGTCGAATAACGCGCGCAGCGGCAGGTATTCGCCGAACGGCGCCAGCCGCCGTTTGTCGTAGCGTTCGGCCGCCAGCCCGCTACGATCGAGCGCCAGCATCGAGTTGTAATAGCGGGTCTTGCCGCCGTCCTCCTCCGCCCGCGCCGCGCCTGTGACCAGCACCGCGCCGCTGCGCACGAAATCCACGATCCGCGCCATGGCGCCGCGATCGCGCGTCAGAATGAACGGGAACGCCGATTCCGGCCAGAACAGATGCGTGACGTCGGCGATTCCGCTGCGCTCGGGCGAGGTCGCGCGGTCGGACAGTTTTAGATAGAGGCCCAGGATCGCGCCGCCGTTGGCGGGCGAGAAATCCGGCCCCTGCGCGACATTGGGCTGGATCAGCCGCAATTTCGGACCCTTGACCGGCGCCGGCGCCGGCCCATCGAGCCGGGTTGCGCCAAAACCCAGCAGCAGCGCGGCGCCGAGCGCGGCGAGCACAATCGGCCGCCAACGCAGCGTCGCCGGGGTCGCGCACAGCACGATCGTGATCAGCGTCAGCCCGTGCAGCCCGACATAGGCCGCCGCCTGCGCCGACCACAGATGCGCGCCGAGCGCCATGCCATATTCATTCCAGGGGAAGCCGCTGAGAATATTGGCGCGCAGGAATTCTGAAGACGCGAGCCCAACGCCGAGCGCCAGCGGCCGCCACGCGCCGGCCGGCCAGATCGCGCGGGCGAACGCAAAGCCGAGCGCGGGAAACAAAGCGAGAAACAGCGGCAGACCGACGACGCCCAGCGGCAGGGCCCAGAGAAATTGATCGGCATCGACCAGAAACGCCGCGCCGAGCCACCAGAGGCCGGCCAGAAAATAGCCGAAACCCCACCACCAGCCGATCGCGAACGCCGCTTTCAGCGTCACCCAGCCCGTAGCGCCGCTCGGCGAGGCCTCCGCCGCGCCGTCGATCAGCCAGACCGCGACGCTCATCGACACAATCATCGCCGGCGCGAACTCGAACGGCGACAGCGCCAGCGCGCCGAACGCCCCCGACGCCAGCGCGATGAGCCGGCGCGTCCAGCCGCCCGAAAGGATTATAGCGCCCGCCAGCGCCTCTGGCCAACTTTCCCGCGCCGCCGATGCCGAAGCCGTCAAAGCCGCCCTTCCCCCGCCGAATCGCTCCGGCGACCATGACGGTGGGTAAGGCCGGGGTTCAAGTCATTTCCCGCGTTGGCGCCGGCATTTCCGGCCTCGGAGGGGCGGCAAGGGCCGGCGGATGGATGCGGACGCGCTTCAGCCGGCGCGGGTCGGCGTCGAGCACTTCGAACTCGAACCCGTCCGGCCCGGCGACGATCTCGCCGCGCGCCGGCACCCGTCCCGCGAAGGCCGCCACCAGCCCGCCGATCGTATCGACATCCTCGGCCTGCTCCAGACCGGCCACTTTGAGCCCGACGGCTTTAGCGACCTCGTCGAGCGGCGTGCGCGCCTCGACCGTATATTTTCCGTCCGGCCCCAGCGCGATTTGCACCCCCTCGGCCTCGTCGTGCTCGTCCTCGATATTGCCGACGATCGTCTCGACGATGTCCTCCATCGACACCAGCCCGTCCGTGCCGCCATATTCGTCGATCACCAGCGCGATATGGACGTGGCTGGCCTGCATCCGCGCAAGCAGATCGAGCGCGGGCATCGAGGGCGGCGCGAACAGCACCGGGCGCACCAGCGTCGTCTCCGACAGCGGCGTGCCCATGTCGAATTTTTTCGCTGATGTCGTTGGGGCCGGGTCGGCGGCGACCAGCCCGAAGGCGGGATGGGCGGCGAGGAAATCGAGGAAATCGCGGATGTGGATCATGCCGCGCGGGTCGTCGAGCGTCTCGTGATAGATCGGCAGCCGCGAATGACCGGCGGTGCGGAAGGTAGAGAGCGCCTCGGCGACAGTGGCGTCGAGCGGCAGCGCGATCACATCGGCGCGCGGGGCCATCACGTCGGCCACGCGCACGTCGTGCAGCGCCAGCACGTTCTTGAGGATCGCCCGCTCCTTGGGCGAAAAATCGGCGCCGCCGCTGGATTCCTCCAGCGCCTCCTCGATGTCGTCGCGCGCAGAGTTCGGATTGAGGCCGAGCAGGCCGCGCAGCCGCTCGAACAGGCTCGTCTCGGTCTGGCGAGATTCGTCGTTCATGGCGCCGCCAGCTCCGTGCCGGCATCGGGGTCGGCGCCCCCGAGCCGCGCCAGCGCCCGCGTTTCCAGCGCCTCCATCGCTTCCGCCTCGCCAGGCGTTTCGTGATCGTATCCGATCAAATGCAAAAACCCATGCAGCGCAAGATGGCGATAATGGTCGGCCAGCGGCTTGCCCTCGTCGGCCGCCTCGCGCTCCAGCGTTTGCAGCGCGACGAACACGTCGCCGAGCAGTTTCGCGCTGCCCAGGCGCGCAGCGGGCGCGGCGGGAAACGACAGCACGTTGGTGGGCGCGTCCTTGCCGCGCCATGTCTTGTTAAGTTCGCGAATGCGGGCGTCGTCGACGAGATGGATCGTCATTTCCGCGCCGCGGGCGCATTGGACGTTCGTTTCCCGCGCCGCCGCCGCCACCGCCTCGCGCGCGAGCTTACGGGCGGGCAACGCGCGGCGCCAACGCGGCTCGGTTTCGACGAATTCGATGCGCGGGGTCATATTCAGCTTCGTATCGGCGCCTTCGCCGGGGCGTTCTCGTAGGCCTCGACGATCTGGCGCACAAGATCGTGGCGCACGACGTCGCCATGGGCGAAGCGGACGTGGCCGACCTTCTCCAGCCCGCTCAGCAGGTCCACCGCCTGGCCGAGGCCCGAGGTCTGGCCCGGCGCGAGATCGATCTGGGTCGGATCGCCGTTGACCATCATGCGCGAGCCCTCGCCGAGCCGGGTCAGGAACATTTTCATCTGCATCGCGGTGGCGTTCTGCGCCTCATCGAGCAGGATCGCGGCCTTGGCGAGCGTGCGTCCGCGCATGAAGGCGAGCGGCGCAATCTCGATCATCCCTGTCGCGAGGCCGCGCTCGACCATCCGCCCCTCCATGAAATCATACAGCGCGTCGTAAATCGGCCTGAGATAGGGATCGACCTTATCCTTCATGTCGCCGGGCAGGAAGCCGAGCCGCTCGCCGGCCTCGACCGCCGGGCGCGACAGGATCAGCCGTTCGACCACGCCCTGTTCGAGCAGCGAAACGGCGTGACCGACGGCGAGCCAGGTCTTGCCGGTGCCGGCCGGCCCCTCGGCGAACACCAGTTCGTGCTGGCGCAACGCGCGCAGGTATCGGTCCTGCGCCGGATTGCGCGCGCGCACCAGCCCACGCCGCCGCGTCCGCAATTCGCCAAACGTCTCGCGCGATCCTTCCGCTTCGGCGGTGGGAAACAGGTTTTTCTGATGCGACGATTCTTCCAGCGCCCCCTCGACGTCGCCCTCTTCCGCCGCCTGTCCGAGCCGGGCGCGCGTGTATAGCGTCTGCAACACGCGCCGCGCCTGTTCGCAGGCCTCGCGCGGGCCGCGGATCACCACCTGATTGCCGTTGGCGTGGGCGGAAACGCCCAGCCGCCGCTCAATGCGGGCGAGATTCTGGTCGTAGTGGCCGAACACCAGAGACGCGAGCCTGTTGTCGTCGAACGCGAAGGCCGTCTCATGCGCGGCCGGTTTCTCAGGCTCGCGCTTGAAGGGGGCGATGCGGGCCAGCGTCGGGTCCGGGCTCTTCAATCAGGTCTCCTCGCTCTGTAGCGCTTCGACGAGCCGACCCTGCAAAGAGTTCGGCCTGACGTCGATGATTTCCACGTGGCTCATGCGCCCGATCGCTTCAGGCGGGGCGTCGGCGAACACCGCCTGCATATAGGGCGAGCGGCCGATCAACTGGCCGGGATGACGCCCGACCTTGTCGAAGATAACGCCGAAGCGGCGCCCAATCGTGGCGCGGTTGAACGCCTGCCGCTGGCTCTCCAGCAATTCCATCAGGCGTTTCAGCCGCTCTTCTTTCACTTCCGTCGGCGCCTGATCGCTCGCCTGCGCCGCCGGCGTGCCGGGACGGGAGGAATATTTGAACGCGAAGGCCGAGGCGAAGCCGACCTCGCGAACAAGCGCCAGCGTCGCCTCGAAATCGGCTGGCGTCTCGCCGGGGAAGCCGACGATGAAATCGGAGGACAAGGCGATGTCGGGTCGGGCGCGGCGCACCCGAGCGACAATGTCGAGATAGGCCGCCGCATCGTGGCGCCGGTTCATCGCCTTCAGGATGCGATCCGAGCCCGATTGCACTGGCAGATGCAGATAGGGCGCGAGCTTGGGGTTGTGGACGTGCGCTTCGATCAGCGCCTCGTCCATGTCGTTGGGATGCGAGGTCGAATAGCGCAGCCTCGCGACATCAGGCAGTTCCGCCGCCGCCGCCAGCAGCCCTGCCAACGCCTGCCCCTCGCCGTCGCGATAGGCGTTGACGTTCTGCCCGATCAGCGTGAATTCGCGCGCCCCCGCCGCCGCCAGCCGCGCGATCTCGGCCAGGATCTTGCCCGCCGGGCGGGAAACCTCGGCGCCCCGCGTATAGGGCACGACGCAGAAGGCGCAGAACTTGTCGCAACCCTCCTGCACGGTGACAAAAGCGCTGACGCCGCGCGCGCGCACGGCTTGCGGGCTCGGGGCGGGCAGCGCGTCGAATTTGTCGTCAACGGCGAAATCGGTATCGACCACCGCCCGGCCGGCGCGCAGGAGGGCCGGCAGACGGTGATAATTCTGCGGCCCGACCACGACATCGACCGCGCTCTGGCGGCGCAGGATCTCTTTGCCCTCGGCCTGCGCGACGCAGCCGGCGACGACGAGTTGCGTAGAGCGGCCAAGCGCGGCCCGGTTCTGCTTGATCTCGCGCGCCTTGCCGAGTTCGGTATAGAGTTTTTCCGACGCCCGCTCGCGAATATGGCAAGTATTGAACACAACGAGATCGGCGTCGGCGATGTCGGCGGTCTCGCGATAACCTTCCTTCAACGCGAGATCGGTCATCCGCTGCGAGTCGTAAACGTTCATCTGGCAGCCGAACGATTTCACGAATACGCGTTTTTCGCGCGCCTCGGCCGGCGATGCCTCTGCCGAGGGGGAAACCCGAATGGACAAAAAAGAATTCTCCTTGCCGACGACCGCCTGCTTGTAGCGCGAAACGCGAACGCCCGGAAGCGGCCCCGCCATTTTTCCCGCCTGACGGTCAGGCGCCCCGCCGCGCCCGCTCCTTGAGCCGCCGCGTCGCCGCCTCCACTTGGCCCGCCAGCGCCTTGCGATCGGCGCCCGCGTCGAAGGCGATGGGTTCGCCATAATGCACGTCGCAGCGCAGGCCGCCGCAGGCCAGCACGCGCCACAACGAGGGGAGGAACGCCGTGTCGCCATACCAGGCGACGCTCGCCCGCTCGGCCCGCGTCGCGGCGAGGCCGGCGACTTTGGGATATTCGAGATAGACCGGCTGCACGCAAGCCCGCGCCTGTCGCGCCGGTTCAAAATGCGAGGAGCGGAAGCGCAGCAGCCGCGTGCCGTCGTGGGTGGTCGCCTCCGCGAACAGCGTGACCGGCGTCTCCGCCGCCAGCCGCCGCGCGATGTCGGCGTTGACTTGCGGGATGCAGCGCTTTCGCTCGCGGTCGACATAGACCACGCCCTGCAAATCGACCAGCCAGCGCGTCCAGCGGCTGGCGCCAATCTCTTTCTTGGCCAGGAACGCCATCGGCTCGCAGGCGCCCAGCACCAGAATGTCGAGCCAGGAGACGTGATTGGCGACGATCAGCCGCCGCCCCGCGCCCGGCGTTCCGAACCGCCGTCGGCGCACCCGCAACACCGCGAGCAACCAGCGATGCAGCGCGACCGAGGCCGCCGGACGCGGCCGGCCGAGACGGCGCGCGAGCGCGGTCAACGGCGCGGCGATGGCGACGAAGATCGCCGCCGCCAGCAATCCCGCCGCCGCGCGCGCGCGCATCATGCCAGATCTCAGCTCAGGTCGCGGCGCATCACCAGCGCCGAGGCCGCCGCGCCGTCGGGGCGCTTGTAGTATCCCTTGCGCTCGCCGACTTTCACAAATCCGAAACGGGCATAGAGCGCCAGCGCGGCGGCGTTTTGCTCGTCAACTTCCAGGAAGATGCGCGCCGCGCCGGCGGCCGCGACCTGGCCCAGATGCGCGCGCAACAGATCGCGGCCGACGCCGGCTTTGCGCAAAGCCCGATCGACGGCGATGGTGAGAATCTCAGCCTCATCGGCAGCCAGCCGCGACAGCGCGAATCCGCGTAGGCGCGCATTGGCGGGATCGAGCGCCGCCGTGCCCACGGCGTTGGGGTCGGCGATCAGGCTTTCCAGCTCGCTCTGCGCCCAAGGGTAGGCGAAGCCGGACGCGTGGATGCGCGCGCAATCGGCCGCCGCAGCCCCGCGCAGCGGCCGCATCGTGGAGGGCGAGGGCCGACGCCAGTTGAAGATCATGAATCGGCGCGCGCAATTGCCTCGTCGCGCGGGGGATGAGCGTCGGGGGGCTTGATATAGAGCGGTCGCGCCGGCCAGACTGCGGGATCGGCCGCCAGGCCAATGCGGGCGATGGCGACGATGTCGGGAAAAGCGCTCGCTCCGCTGGCGTCGACCTCGACCCCCGCCCGACGCGCCTCCTCCGCCAAGAGGCTCGCCGCATCGCCGACGATGCGCGCCGCACTGCCGCCGATCGCGCGCACCGCGTCGCGCAACGTCACGATGCGGGGCGAGAAGATCTGCTTGGCCCTGGAATCGATGAGGTGAAAATAGACATTGCCATGCCCCGCGTCGATCACCGAGGCGATCACGCCTGATTTGGGCTCGTCGAGCATCGGGCCGCAATAGGCGATCAGGGTCGAGACGCCGACGACGGGGATCTCCAACGTCAGCGCAATGGCTTTCGCCATGGCGACGCCGATTCGCAAGCCCGTGAACGAGCCCGGACCGACGGCGACGGCGACCTTGTTGATCTCGGCCGCGCCGCCGTCGCTGGCCTTCAGCACCCGGTCCACCATCGGCGCCAGCGCCTCCGCATGGCCCCGGCTCATGGCCACGCTCTCGCGCGCGAAAGTGTAGCGCAACGCGCCGTCGTAAACCGCCGCCGAACAGGCGCCGCGCGAAGTGTCGATGGCGAGCACGCGCATAGGTTACCTCGTGATCAGCGTGCCAGAGCCGTGGTCGGTCAACAGTTCGATCAGCACCGCATGGGGGATTTTTCCGTCGAGAATGACGACGCCCTCGACGCCGCGCTCGACCGCGTAGATGCAGGTCTCGACCTTGGGAATCATGCCCCCCGTTATAGTCCCGTCGGCGATCAGCTCACGAATCTGATCGACGTTCAGCTCCTTGATCAGGTTCCCGTCCTTGTCGAGCACGCCCGGCACGTCGGTGAGAAGGAGGAGGCGCTTGGCGTGCAAAGCCCCGGCTATCGCGCCAGCGAAAGTGTCGGCGTTGACGTTGTAGGTCTCGCCATCGGCGGAAGCCGCCACCGGCGCCAGCACCGGGATCAACTCGCGGCCGAGCACTTGTTCCAGCACGGTGATGTCGATCTTGTCGGGTTCGCCGACGAAGCCGAGATCGACCGGGGGCTCGCCGTCGCCGCCTTCGTGCGGTCGCGTCACCTTGCGCGCCGTCACCATATTGCCGTCCTTGCCGCACAGCCCGATCGCGCGCCCACCCTGCGCGTTGATCGCGCCGACGAGCTGCTTGTTGATCGAGCCCGCCAGCACCATCTCGACGATCTCCACCGTCGCCTTGTCGGTGATGCGTAAGCCGCCGGAGAAACGCGATTCGATGCCGAGCTTCTTCAGCATCGCGCCGATCTGCGGCCCGCCGCCATGCACGACGACCGGATTCACGCCGGATTGCTCCAGCAGCACCATGTCGCGCGCGAAATTGCGCTCGCCCTCCCCGCCCATGGCGTGGCCGCCGTATTTCACGACGATGATCGAATCGTCATAGCGCAGCATATGCGGCAGCGCCTGCATGAGGATTTCAGACTGCTCCTGCGGGCTGACTTGGGGCGCGCTGGACATGGGGGCTCCCGAATTTGGTATGGCGCCGCGCCTTTTATGCGCGCCGCGCCGTCGCGGCAATCTATAGTCGGAAATTGACGTGAGGTCGCAAGCGTCGTTAGCTTAGGCCAAGCGGCAAGCGCCACAGCAGGGGAGACAGTGATGAAATTCGTTAAGGCCGCGGCATGCGCCGCCGCAATGTTGGGGCTGGGCGCGACAGCCGCCGCCGCGGGCGACCCCGCCAGCTGCAAGGCCGTGCGCTTCTCCGATGTCGGCTGGACCGACATCACCGCGACGACTTCGATCGCCGGCGAAATCATGAAGGGCCTCGGCTACGCGCCGAAGGCGACCGTGCTTTCGGTGCCCGTCACCTACGCCTCGATGAAGAACAAGGACATCGACGTGTTCCTCGGCAACTGGCAGCCGTCGATGGAAAACGACAGGAAACCGTTCATCGAGGACAAGTCGGTGATCGAGATCGCCCCGAACCTGCCGGCGGGAGCAAAATATACGCTCGCCGTGCCGCAATACACCTATGACAAGGGTCTGAAGGATTTCAAGGATATCGGGAAATTCAAGGATTCGCTGAAGGGCAAGATTTTTGGCATCGAGCCCGGCAACGACGGCAATCGTTTGATCCTCGACCTCATCAAGGGCGACAAGTTCGGCCTGAAGACATTTCAGGTTGTCGAGTCGAGCGAACAAGGCATGTTGTCGGAAGTGCAGCGCGCGACCACGCACAAGGAGGACGTCGTTTTCCTCGGCTGGGCGCCGCATCCGATGAACGTCAATTTCAAAATCCAGTATCTGACCGGCGGCGACGACAGCTTTGGGCCGAATTTCGGCGGCGCGGTGGTCTATACCAACGAGCGCGTGGGCTGGGCCGAGCAATGCCCGAACGCGGCCAAGCTCGTCAAACAACTCGTGTTCACGGTCGACATCGAGAATGTCGTGATGAACAAGATCCTCACCGACGGCATGGAGGGGCCGAAGGCCGCGCAGGCGTGGCTGAAGACCAACCCGCCCGAACTCGGCCCCTGGCTCGCCGGCGTGACGACCTTCGACGGCAAGCCGGGGCTGGAAGCGGTGAAGAAGAGCCTCGGTCTCTGAGGAAAGCGGTGGTCATGGCCGAGCTTGTCCCGGCCATCCGCGCCGGGGCGTGATTGGCCTAGGGAAAACGAACACACGCGCTATACTCCCAAGACTTCCGCGTCGTTCCACCACATGGATGGCCGGGACAAGCCCGGCCATGACGAAAAGATGCGAGAACCGATCCACTGCTTTTGTCGCAGGAGACCCGCTTGGAAAGCTGGTTCACCGTCTGGAAGCTACCGCTCGGCTGGCTCGCCAAGCAGGGCATCACGTGGTTGCAGGAAAACGCCGCCGGCTTCTTCGATGGGGTGACGGCGATCATCGACTTCCTCGTCGATGGTCTGACGCAGGTTCTGTCCTCCGTCCCCGTCGCCGTGGCGATCGCCGTTTTCGCCGCCGGCGCCTATGGGCTGCACCGCTCCTGGCGGTTGGCGCTGTTCGTTGTGCTGGCTTTCCTGCTGATCACCAATCTCGGCTATTGGCAAGCGACGCTGGAGACGATCTCGCTGGTCGGCTTCTCCACGCTGGTCAGCGTCGCCTTCGGCGTGCCGATCGGCATCGCCTGCGCGCATCGCCCGTGGCTCTATTCGGCGGTGCGCCCGCTGCTCGATCTGATGCAGACCTTGCCGACCTTCGTCTATCTGATCCCGACCCTGGTGTTGTTTCATCTGGGCGCCGCGCCGGGCCTGATCTCGACCGTCATCTTCGCCATCGCCGCGCCGATCCGCCTGACCTATCTCGGCGTCGTCTCGGTGCCGCTGCAACTACGCGAGGCGGGCGAGGCGTTCGGCGCCACCAGGAGCCAACTGCTGTGGAAGGTCGAACTGCCCTATGCCGCCCCCACCATCATGGCCGGCGTGACGCAATGCATCATGCTGAGCCTATCGATGGTAGTGATCGCCGCCCTCGTCGGCGCCGCCGGTCTCGGCACCCCTGTTGTGCGCGCGCTCGGCACCGTCAATATTCCGATGGGCATCGAGGCGGGCCTGTCGATCGTGCTGCTCGCGGTGGTGCTCGACCGCGTCTGCCGCGCGCCCGAGCGCAGGAAAGCGTAAATGTCCGCTGTCGTTTTCAACCATGTCGACATCGTGTTCGGCGAGCGCCAGAAAGACGCGCTGGCGCTGATCGACGCGGGCAAGACACGTGATGAGATCCTGAAAGAGACCGGCGTCGTGCTGGGCGCGGCCGGGATCGAGCTTTCCGTCGAGCCGGGCGAGATCTGCGTGCTGATGGGCCTGTCCGGCTCCGGCAAGTCGACCATCCTGCGCGCCGTCAACGGCCTCAACAAAGTCGCACGCGGCCAAGTGCTGGTGGAGGACAACGGCCGGCAGATTGACGTCGCCCATTGCAGCGCGGCGGAATTGCGGGCGCTGCGAACGCGCCGCATCGCCATGGTGTTCCAGCAATTCGCGCTGCTGCCCTGGCGCACGGTGCGTGAGAACGTCGGCCTCGGCCTCGAATTGCGCGGCGCCTCGAAATCCGAAATCGCGCGCGTGGTTGATGAAAAGCTCGCGCTGGTCGGCCTCACGCAATGGGCCGAGAAATTCGGGCACGAATTGTCGGGCGGCATGCAGCAGCGCGTCGGGCTCGCCCGCGCCTTCGCCACCGACGCCGACATCCTGCTGATGGACGAACCGTTTTCCGCGCTCGACCCGCTGATCCGCGACAAGTTGCAGGACGAACTTCTTGCGCTGCAAACAGACCTGAAGAAGACCATCATCTTCGTCAGCCACGATCTCGACGAGGCGATGAAGCTGGGCAATCGCATCGCCATTCTCGAAGGCGGCCGGGTAGTGCAATGGGGCACGGCGGAGGAGATCCTGCTCACCCCCGCCAACGATTATGTCGCGGAGTTCGTCAAACACATGAACCCGCTCAACGTGCTGCGCGGCGGGTCGATGATGACCCCGGCGGCGGGGCTCGCGCGCGACGGCGCGGACATGCTGCTCGACAAGCACGGCCGCATCCGCGTCGCGCTCGACGCCGAGGGCCGCCCGCTGAGTTGCACGCTCAACGGCGCCGCGGGAACGCTGGCCCTGGCCGAGAGCGCGGGCGCGCGCGCGGACATTATTGTTGCCCCGGTGGATTTGAAAATGCGGATGGCGATCGAGTTGCGCCGCAGATCCGGCAACCCGATCGTGCTGGTTGATCAGCTCGGCCGCATGGCGGGCCTGTGCGGCGACGACGAGATCTATCGCGCGTTGCTGCGCGCGCGACGGACCGAGGCGGGGCTTTAAGCCCGCAGCGCGGAATTGTCCGCATCGTAGGGGCTGTCGCCGGAGACGCGCGCGGCGAAATCCTCGCCGAGCACGCGCACGACCAACTCCGTCCCCTCGGCCGCAAGCTCGGGCTTGACCATCGCCAGCGCCAGCGATTTGCCGGTGCGCCAACCATAGCCGCCCGAAGTGGTGCGGCCGACGACGGCTCCGTCCTTGAACAAAGGCTCCGAGCCGCGCGCGTCGAAATCCTTCACGCCGAACAGTTCCAGCGTCACCAGTTTGTTGGCGAAGCCCCTGTCGCGCCATTTCAACAGCGCGTCCTTGCCCAGAAATTCTTTCTTCAAATCTACGAAGCGAGCAAGTTCGGACTCGAAGGCGGCGTATTCGATCGAAAGCTCGCGTCCCACCAACTTGTAGGACTTCTCCAACCGCATCGAATCCATCGCGCGGATGCCGAACGGCCTTATGCCGAATTCGGCCCCCGCCTGCATCAGCGCATCGAAGATATAGTTCTGCATCTCAATAGGGTGATGGATCTCATAGCCCAGTTCGCCGATGAAATTGACGCGCATGGCGATGGCGCCCGCCGCGCGGATCGACAGCGGCCGCGCCGTCAGCCAAGGGAAAGCGGCGTTGGAGACGTCGATATCGGCCACCTTCGCCAGAACTTCGCGTGAGCGCGGGCCGGCGAGCACCAGCACGCCATATTGCGTCGTCACCTTGTCGATCCGCACCGAGCCTTCGTTCGGCATGAGCCGCAGCAGCGAATCGTAGTCGTGCGTCTCCAGCGCGCCGGCGGCGACGAGGTAGAACCGGTCGCGCCCCATCCGCGTCAACGTGAATTCCGCGCGCACCCCGCCCTGTTTGGTGAGCAGATAAGTCAGCGTGACTCGGTTGACCGCCTTCGGGATTTTGTTGGTGAAGATGGAATCGAGCCACGCCTCCGCCCCCGGCCCCGACACTTCGAACTTGGCGAAGGCCGACATATCCTGCAAGCCGACGTTCTCATGCACGTTGCGGCATTCCGCGCCGATGAAATCGAAATCGTTGGAGCGCCGGAAACTCCATTTTTCGCGCGGGCGCGGGCCTTGCGGGTGGTTCTCGTTCAGCAGCACGTCGGATTTGGCGAGATCGCGCGCGTTGAGCGCGTAGTCGGGCGGCGCGAAGAAATTGGGCCGCTCCCAACCATAGACCGTACCGAACACCGCGCCGAGCGCCTTCATCCGTTCGTAGCACGGCGTCTGCCTGAGCGGCCGCGCGGCGCCACGCTCCTCGTTGGGATAGTGAACCGTGAAGACCTTCGCATAGGCCTCCTCGTTCTTCTCGATCAGATAGCCCTGTTGCGCGTAAGGCCCGAAGCGGCGCGGATCGACGCCCAGCATATCGACCGAGGGCTCGCCTTCGACGATCCATTCCGCCAACTGCCAGCCGGCGCCGCCGGCCGCCGTCACGCCAAACGAATGCCCCTCGTTGAGCCAAAAATTGCGCAAAGACGGCGCCGGGCCGACAATCGGCGAACCATCCGGTGTGTAGGCAATGGCGCCGTTATAAACCTTCTTGACGCCGACCTCGCCAAACACCGGCACGCGCGCGATCGCCGTCTCGATATAGGGGCCGAGACGCTCCAGATCCTCCTGAAACAACTCGTACTCGCTGTCGTTCGAGGGGCCGTTGACATAGCAGGCCGGCGCGCCGATCTCATAAGGTCCAAGCAGCAGGCCGCCCGCCTCCTCGCGCATGTACCAGGAGGAATCCGATTCGCGCAGCACGCCCATTTCCGGCAGCCCCCTGGTGCGACGCGCCTGGATCTCCGGTATCGCCTCGGTGACGATATATTGATGCTCGACCGGAATCACCGGCACGTTGAGTCCAACCATGCGCCCGGTCTGGCGCGCGAAATTTCCTGTCGCCGAGATCACATGCTCGCAAACGATCTCGCCCTTGTCGGTGATAACCTTCCACTCGCCGCCGGTGAGCCGCTCGATCGCCGTCACATTGGTGTTTCGATTGATCTCCGCCCCGCGCTCCCGCGCCCCGCGCGCCAGCGCCTGCGTCAGATCGGCCGGCTGGATATAGCCGTCCTGGGGATGCTGGATCGCACCGAGAATGCCGTCCACGTTGCACAGCGGCCAGATCTGCTTCACCTCGTCGGGCGTGAGGAATTTGACCTCGACGCCGCCGATGGTGGTCGCCACGCCGGCGTAATATTTGTACTCGTCGAGCCGGTCCTGCGTGCGCGCGAGGCGGATGTTGGAGACCTGCCGGAAGCCGACGTCGAGCCCCGTCTCCGCGCCGAGCCTGCCATAGAGTCCGACCGAATATTTGTGCAATTGCCCGACCGAATAGGACAGGTTGAACAGCGGCAGCAGGCCCGCGGCGTGCCAGGTCGAGCCGGAGGTCAGTTCCTTGCGCTCAATCAGCACGCTGTCGGACCAACCTTTCCGGGCCAGATGATAGAGCGTCGAGACGCCGACCACGCCTCCGCCGATGACGACCGCGCGAGCAGTGGTGCGCATCTTCAATATCCCCCGATCTCAGTAGCTGGCGTCCGGCATCGACGCCTTCTTACGTTCGATGAAATCCCTCAAAGCCTCGTCGACGCCAGCGTCGATCGGCGGCGGAACATAGTCGGCCAGCATCTTCTTCCACATAGCGTTGGCGCGCATGGCCGCATCCTTCGACCCCTCCTCCATCCATTGCTCGACCGAATTGTTGTCGGCGATGCTGGAGCGATAGAACGCGGTCTCGAAATTGGCCTGCGTATGCGCGCAGCCCAGGAAATGGCCGCCGGGCTCGACCTGTTTGAACGCCTCCATGCCTTGGCCGTTCTCGCTGAGGTCGATGCCTTTGGCGAGAACATGCATGGCGCCGAGTTGGTCGAAATCCATCACGAATTTCTCATAGGACGCGGAAAGCCCGCCCTCCATCCAACCCGCCGCATGCAGCACGAAATTCGTCCCCGCGAACATCGTCGGCAGCAGCGTCTGCGCGCTCTCATAGGCCGCCTGCGCGTCGGGAACCTTAGCTGCGCACAACGATCCGCCCGTGCGGAACGGCATGTTCATGCGCCGCGCGAGCTGGCCCGCGCCATAGATCGCGAGTGCGGCTTCCGGCGTGCCGAAGGTCGGCGCCCCTGATTGCATCGAAAGCGTCGAGACGAACGTGCCAAAAATCACCGGCGCGCCGGGCCGCGCAAGTTGGCAGAACGCCGTGCCCGCCAGCACTTCCGCCAGCACTTGGGTCAGCGTGCCGGCGACCGTCACCGGGCTCATCGCGCCCGACAGAATGAACGGCGTGATGATGCAGGCTTGATTGGCCCGCGCATAGACCTCCGCCGCGCCGAGCATGGTTGAATCCCACACCAGCGGCGAGTTGGCGTTGATGAGGCTGGTGCAGACGGTGTGGTTATCGACGAATTCGTTGCCGAACAGGATCTCACACATCGCCACCGTGTCGCGCGCGCGCTCGGGGTGGGTCACCGAGCCCATGAACGGCTTGTCGCTGAGCCGCATATGGGCATAAACCATTTCGAGATGACGCTTGTTGACAGGCAGATCAACCGGTTCGCATACCGTCCCGCCGGAATGATGGATGAACGGCGAGAGATAGGCCAGCTTCACGAAATTGCGGAAATCCTCGATCGTGCCGTAGCGCCGCCCGCGATCGAGGTCATGCACGAACGGCGAGCCGTAGTTGGGCGCAAACACCGTCGTCTTGCCGCCGATCTCAACGCTGCGCTCGGGGTTTCGCGCGTGCTGCGTGTAAACCGGGGGCGTCGTCGCGCACAGCGCCTTGGCGAGCCCCCTGGGGAAACGCACGCGCTCGCCCTTGATGTCGGCGCCCGCCTGGCGGAAACGTTCGAGCGCGGTGGGATAGTCGCGGAACTCGATGCCGACCTCCTGCAGCAACGTCTCCGCATTGGCCTCGATGGTGGTCAGCCCCTCTTCGCTGAGAATCTCCGTCAGCGGGATCGCGCGGGTGATGTAGGGAATCGACGCCACGCCGCTGCGCGCGCGCGCGGCCCGCCGCGCCTCGCGGCCACGGCGCGGTTCGACGGGTTCGGGCGTCGGGTTCATTTGTTGTCCCTTGTTCGTTCGCAATCTCGATGGCGAATTTGCGCCAAGGCGACAAAAAAATGAACCCTCAAATTGCGTTGCCGGCGAAAGCGGCAGGCATGGGCGGCCTCCCCCCTTTGCCCGCCGCTGTCCGCGCCTCGCTGGACCTCACCCCTGCAACACTTCGCCAAACAACTCCCAACTCGTCCCGTTGAAACTCTGCAACTGCATCTGCCGGATCGGGCTGTAGTTGGTCGGCGAGGTGTTGATCTTGATCCCCGGCAGCAGCATGGGGAGGTCGAAATCCTTGAGGCTGGTCGCCTGCCGCAGGATGTTTTCACGGCTGAGATCCGCCCCGCATTGTTTCAGCACATGCGCCAGGCAGATGGCGGCGTCGTACCCATAGATCACGTTGGAATCGATCAGATCCTTCGCCGTCATCTGCTTATCGACGAAATCCTTATATTGCTTGAAGCCGGAATCGTCCTTCCAGCGCGGGTCGCTGGCGTCCTTGCCGTAATTGGCGGTGATCAGCCCCTTGGCCTTTTCGAATCCCGCCGGCTTCAACACGCTGGCGAGCGATATCGACACGTCGGTGACATAGCGCTGGGCTTCCCAGCCGAGATCGAAACTCTTGCGGATCGCCTGCGCGGCGAATTTCGGCGTCGCGGCGATCAGGAAAACGTCGGCGCCTGACCCCTGCAAGCTCACGACCTGCGAATCCACCGTCGGCTCGGAGGTCTCGTAGGACGCTTCCTTGATCACCATGCCAGCCTTATCAGCGCCCAGGCCCGCCTTCAGGCCAATCAGATAATCCTTGCCGAAGCCGTCGTTCTGATAGAGCACTGCGATCTTGGCGTTGGGCTTGGTGGCGAGGATGTGTTTGCCGAAGATGCCGGCCTCGGTCTGATAGTTGGGCTGGAAGCCGACCGTCCATTTGAAATGCTCGGGGTCGGAAAACGTCGAGGCGCCGGTGGCGACGAACAATTGCGGCACGCCTTTCTGGTTGAGATATTCGCGCGTCGCCAGACAGGGCGGAGTGCCAAGCGGGTTGAACAGGAACGCCACCTGCTCCTGCTCGATCAGCCGTCGCGTCTGCTCGACCGTCTTGGGCGGGCTATAGGCGTCGTCAAGCGAGATCAGATTGATCATGCGACCGTTGATGCCGCCCTGTTCGTTGATCATCTTGAAATAGGCGGCTTCCGTCTTGCCGATCACGCCATAGGCCGAGGCCGGGCCGCTATAGGGCATGGTCTGGCCGATCTTGATCTCGCTCGCGGTGACGCCGGGCATGTCGGCGGCGCGGGCGGGCAGCAGGCCGGCCGCGAAACCCGCGGCGGCGCCGGAAAGAAATGTGCGTCGTGTCGTCACGTTCGTTTTCTCCACTGTTGTGAGTCGCCTCACGCCTCGATCAGATCTCCGAACAATTGCCAGGAGGCGCCATCGAATCTCGAAAGTTGCATCTGCCGGATCGCGCTGTAGCTGCCCGGCTTGGTCTTCAACGACATTCCCGGCAGCAGGGTCGGCGATTCCAACCCGTTCAGGTGGGTCGCCTGTTTGAGAATATTGGCGCGCGAGAGGTCGTCGCCGCAACTCTTGAGAATTTCGATCAGCGCCCACGCATTGCCGTAGCCATATTGGGCGAACTGATCGAAGAAGACAGCGTGTGTCACATATTTGTCGGCGAACGCGCCCCATGCCTTCATGCCGGGATCATCGTTCCAACGCGGGTCGCTAGGGTCCTTGCCCCATTGCGCGGCAATCAGATCCTTCGACTTGTCAAGCCCCGCCGGCTTCAACACCGCGGTCACCGAGATCGAGACATTGCTGACGATGCGCGTGGCGCTCCAACCGAGATCGTAGGATTTGCGGATCGCCTGCGCGGCGAATTTCGGCGTCGCGGCGATGATGAACACATCGGCGCCGCTGCCCTGCAACGTCACGACCTGCGAATCGACCGTCGGCTCCGAGGTTTCATACGTGGCCTCCTTCACGATCATGCCCGCGTGTTCGGCGCCCAGAACGTCCTTCAATCCCTTCAGATAATCCTTGCCGAACCCGTCGTTCTGAGAAAGCACCGCGATCCTGGCGTTGGGTGTTTCCTTCAGGATGTAGCGCGCATAGATTCGCGCCTCGTTCTGATAGATGGGATTGGCGGGCGAGGTCCACGGAAAATGCTCGGGATCGTCGAGCGCGCTCGACCCCGTCGAGCACATCAACTGCGGCACTTCCTTCTCGTTGCAATATTGGCGGATCGCCAGACAATTCGGCGTGCCAAGGCATTGCCACAGGAACGCGACCTGCTCCTGCTCCACCAGCCGGCGAACCTGCTCGATGGTCTTGGGCGGGCTGTAGCCGTCATCGAGGCTGATCAGGTTGATCTTGCGTCCATTTACCCCGCCCTGTTCGTTGATCATCTTGAAATAGGCGAGCTCCGTGCGGCCAATCACGCCATAGGCCGAGGCCGGGCCGCTATAGGGCATGGTCTGGCCGATCTTGATCTCGCTCGCGGTGACGCCGGGCGTCTCGTCGGCGCGCGCGCTTCCGGTCATCATCGCCATCGCCGCGGCGGAGGTCATAAACTCGCGTCGGTTCATCGCAGCGTCCTCCCTATCCTAGTCTTGCTCGCGTTCTACGCCTTTCTCGCCCTATGCGCCAATGACCGGAACAGCCCGGCTATTCCCATCGGCGCCACGGCCATCATCAGGATCATCATCAGGCCATAGACCGCGCCCGGCAGCGCCTTGGCGTTTTCGCCGAAATAGACGGTGAGCTGGTCGGCGTAATTGGGCACGAATTCGATGAACAAGGCCCCAAAGATAACGCCGCCGAGCGAGGCGAGGCCGCCGATCACGATGCCGACGAGAAAGGCGAGCGACAGGGCCAGCCCGAAACTTTCCGGCGAGACGAAACCGACGGCGATGGCGTCGAGCCCGCCCGCGACGCCGGCATAGAACGCGCTGATGCCGAAGCAGATCGTCTTGTAGAGCGCGGCGTCCACGCCCATCGACTCGGCGGCGATCGGATGATCGCGAATGGCGACCAGCGCGCGCCCGATCCGGCCGTGCAGCAGATTCGCGGCGATCACGAACAACGCGATCGTCACGGCAAGACACAACCAATACACGCTTTGATCGATCGCCAGCGGCAGGCCGAACAGCGGCCCGGGCTTGGGCACATGCAAGCCCTCCGAGCCGCCGGTGAGAAAATCGAGCCCCTTGAAGGCCAACAATTGCGGCGTCGCCACCGCCAGCGCGAAGGTCGCCAACGCCAGATAGAGCCCGCCGAACCGCAGCGCCGGGAATCCGAACAGGAAGCCGGCGACGAAACAGACAGCGCTCGCCAATGGAATCGCAAAATAGTAAGGCAGCCCAAGTTTGACAATCAGGATCGACGCGCCATAGCCGCCAATCGCGAAGAACGCGCCGTGCCCCAGGGAAAGCTGGCCATTGTAGCCCGTCAGCAGATTGAGACCGAGCAGCGCGATGGCGTAGATCAGCACCTGAGCGCCCTGATAGAGGTGGTAGCCGCTCATCCAGAACGGCGCCGAGAGGGCGAACACGAGGGTGAGGCCCCAGGCGAGTCGCGTCAGCGAAGCCATCAGACCCTCGCCACGATGCGGCGGCCAAACAAGCCCGAGGGCTTGGCGACCAGCACGCCGACGATAATGACGAGCGCGACCGACAGTTTCACTTCCGTGCCGACGACATAGGCGCCGAGCAGATTTTCCGCCACGCCGACCGTGAAGCCGCCCAACACCGCGCCCCAGGGATTGTCGATGCCGCCCAGCACCGCGCCGGCGAAGGCGTAGAGCAGAATGCCGCCCATCATGTTGGGATCGAGATAGACGATCGGCGCCGCCATCATGCCAGCGATAGCGCCGATCGCCGATGCGAGGCCCCAGCCGAGCGCCAGCATCCAACCGACCCGGACGCCCACCAACCGCGCCGAGGCCGGGTTCTGCGCCGCCGCGCGCATCGCCAGACCCAGCGGGGTGAAGCGGAAAAAGGCGAACACCAGCGCCAGCACGATCAGCGAGACGACGATCGAGCCCGATTCATGCGCCGACATGAACTTGTTGCCATACCAGGGTCGCCCGCTGAACGGCGTGTCGAAACTCTGCACCGTGTAGCCAAAAAAGAAGCCCGCCAGCGCGTTGAAGATGAAGCCGAGGCCGATGAACACGATCACCGAGGCCAGGATCGGCGCATGGGCGAACGGGCGCACCACGGCGCGCTCGATCACGACGCCGCCGACGAACGACAGCGCGACAGTGAACGCGAAAGCCGGCCAGTAGTTCCAGCCGTTCTGCATCAGCGCCCAGGCGACATAGGTCGAGAACATCGCCATTTCGCCCTGCGCGAAATTGACGAGTTGCGTCGCCTGAAAGATCATCACCAGCGCGAGAGCCGTGATGGCGTAAACGCCGCCCAGCGCGAACCCTGAGCTGAGCTGGTGGAGGAGTTCAACCATGGGCAATCCCCCTCAATAGCCGAGATAGGCGCGGCGCACGGAATCGTCGGCGCGAATGTCGGCCGCCGCCCCGCCGACCACGACCCGGCCGGTTTCCAGGACATAGGCGCGGGTCGAAAGATCGAGCGCGAGATTGGCGTTCTGTTCGACGATCAGGATGCTGACCCCCTCGTTCTGATTGATCGCGCGCAGGATGCGGAAGATTTCCGCCACCACCAGCGGCGCCAACCCGAACGAGGGCTCGTCGAGCAGCAGCAGGCTCGGGCCCAGCAACAGCGCGCGCGAAATCGCCAGCATCTGCTGCTCGCCGCCCGACAGAGTGCCGGCCTGTTGTTTGAGCCGCTCGGCAAGCCGGGGGAAATAGCCGAACACGCGCTCGAAATCGGCCTTCACCTTGGCCCGGTCGCGCCTGACATAGGCGCCGAGCTTCAGGTTCTCCTCGACGGTGAGATCGGTGAAGGTTCCGCGCCCGTCGGGCACATGCGCCACGCCGAGGCGGGCCACCTCCTCGGGCGCGCGCGCACGCATCGGGCGCCCTCGAAACTCAATCACGCCCTCGCGGCGGATCATCGCGCTCAGCGCCCGCAGCGTTGTCGTCTTGCCCGCGCCATTGGCGCCGAGCAGCGCGGTCACGCCGCCTTGCTCAACCTCGAAATCGACGCCGTGCAGCGCCTCAATCGGCCCGTAGAACGCCTTCAACCCGCGCACGGAAAGCAGCGCGCTCATGCCGCGCTGCCGAGATAGGCGCGAATCACATCCGCGTGGCCGCGCACCGCGTCGGGCGTTCCGTCCGCGATCACCCGGCCGAAGTCGAGCGCGACCACCTGATCGGAGATACGCATGACAAGGTTCATGTGGTGCTCGACCAACAGCACGCTCAAGCCGCGCTTGTCGCGCATCCGCACGATCTCGCTGGCCAGCGCATCGACCTCCTCGTGATTGAGGCCCGCCGCCGGTTCGTCGAGCAGCAGCAGTTTGGGCGAGATCGCCAGCGCGCGCGCCAGTTCGACCCGTTTCTTCACGCCGAACGGCAATTCGCCGACGTAACGGTCGGCGACGCGCTGCAACTGACATTCCTCAATCAACGAATCCGCAAGCGCCGCAATCTCGCGCTCCGCCCGTCGCGCCGACGGAGCCAGGAATGCGCTGGCGAGAAAGCCGCCGCGCGCGCAGGCGTGCGCGCCGACCGCCACGTTCTCGCGCACCGTCATGGTGGAAAACAGCGCCAGATTCTGAAACGTGCGCGCGACCCCGAGTTCGGCGATCTCGTGCACGCGAGACTGCGAAAGCAGGCGCCCCTCATAACGGATGTCGCCGGCGCTTGGCTGATAGAGCCGCGAGATGCAGTTGAACAAGGTGGTCTTGCCGGCGCCGTTGGGGCCGATCAGGCCGCAGATCTGGCCCGGCGCGACGCGAAAGCTCACGTCGTCAAGCGCGATCACGCCGCCGAATCGCACGCTCACGCCCTCGACGCTCAGCAATGCGTCAGGCCGCGCGCCCGGCGCCAAGCCGTTCGCCATCTCCCCGGGCGGCATCGATCCCTTTAGTCGTTATGTTGAACCCTGAACCAATTTGACTTTTTTTGCGCGCTTGTCACCCCCCTTTCGGCGCGTTGTCGATCGGTGATTGTTTGTGCGCTGCAATAGCCGCATCGGCGCCGGCGCTGGATCGAACCGCAAAGCGCCATATGCCGGACAACGCCGGCACGTGGGAGCCATCGAGCGACGTCAGTCCGTCGCGTCGCGCTGCAACATGCGCTGCATCACCGCTTCGGGCGAGGCATAGGGTTCCTGCAGATCGACGCTCCAGTAGCGCAGATCCTCGAGCGGGATCGGCAAGGCGGTCACGGCGCAGGTCACGAACGGGCCGGGCCGCAGAACGCGATATTCGCCATCGAGATACTGCAGCCGGGCTTCCCCGCCGCTGGGCTTTTCGTGCCGGTTCATAGCTATCACTTCTTATTCGATCCACTGATATAGCAGGAAGCTTCGTCACGCGAAGCGGTTGGACGCGAACTGGCCGGTCTTGCGATAGCGCGCGAGATAGAGCGGCAGGATCGCCTCCGCGCCGCGCGGGGCAATCCCGAGCCCGGCGAAATCGCGGCCCTGCGCGCGCGCCGAGGCCGAGACGACATTGTCGTCGCGCAGCAGATCGACAGAATCGCGCGTCGTGGTCAGCAATTGCGGAAACAGGCCGAGCGAAGCGAAGCTCGCGATTTCCGTCGCCTGCGCGATTCCTCGCGAGAGCGCATAGGGCAAAGGGATAATGGCGCGGCGCCGCTCGGCGAACCGCAGCGCCAGTTGCATCGCCTCGATCAAGGTCATGATCTCGGGGCCGCCGAGTTCGTAGGTCGCGCCGGGTTGCAGCCCGCCGTCGATCGCCTTGGCCGCCGCCAGCGCGACGTCGCAGACATAGACCGGTTGCAGTTTCGCCGTTCCGCCGGAAAAGGCGGGCAGCGCGGGGAGGTAGCGGGCGAGATCGGCGAAGCGGTTGAAGAACACGTCCTCGGGGCCGAACACCACCGAGGGGCGCAGGATCGTCGCCTCGGGAAACGCGGCCCGCAGCGCCTGCTCGCCACGGCCCTTGCTGGCGATATAGGAATTGGCCGAATGGGCGTCGGCGCCGAGGCCGGATATATGCACCAGCGCGCGCGCGCCGCCTGAGCGGGCCGCGCGGGCGATCGCCTCCGCGCCCTGCACATGCACCGTCTCGAATCGCTGGCGGCCCGATTCACTCGGGATGCCGCAGGCGTTGACGACGATTTCCGCCCCCTCCACCACGGCTTCGACCGAGGCCGGGAAGCGCACGTTCGCCTGCACCGGCTCCACCTGCCCGACGGCGCCGTAGGGCCGCAGGAAACCGGCGAGATCGGGACGACGCACGGCGGCGCGCACGCGCCAGCCGGCCTGCGCGAAAGCGCGCACGATATAGCGGCCAAGAAAACCCGAGCCGCCGAAGACGGTCGCCATACGATCGCCGGGAGCGAGAAACTCGGCCATGAGCCATGCCTCAAAGGGATTGAAAACCGGCGACTGAATAGGCGAACCGCCGTCCGCTGTACAGAGCACGCAGCGGCAGGGTTGCGTTATACCGACTGGTCGGTACAGTAACGCTGTGAGCGGAAGGAGCGCCCCATGGACAGTCCCAACACGATTGGCGTCTGCCTCTGGTTCGACGGTCAGGCCGAGCAGGCGGTAGCCCACTATCTCGCCATTTTCGACGACGGGCGGGTGACGAAAGTCGCCCGCCCCAAGCCCGAGGGGCCGGCCTTGACCGTCGCCTTCGAATTGCGCGGTCGCCCCTTCCTGGCGCTGAACGGCGGCCCGATCTACAAATTCACGCCCGCCGTTTCGCTGATGGTCGAATGCGCCGATCAGGCCGAGATCGATCATTATTGGGACCGGCTGAGCGAGGGCGGCGCGCCCAGCCGCTGCGGCTGGCTCACCGATAAATTCGGCCTGAGCTGGCAGATTATCCCGCGCGCGCTGCCTGCCCTACTTTCGCGCGGACCCGGCGTCATGAAGGCGCTGATGCAGATGGTTAAGCTCGACATCGCCGCCCTCGAACGCGCCGGCCAAACCTGAGGAGGAAAACATGAGCGACAATAGCGGCAAATTCGTGTGGTATGAATGGATGGGCGCCGAGCTTTCCCGGGCGGTCGAATTCTACCGACATGTCGTGGGCTGGAATATCGCCGAGACCGGCATGGCCGGCTTTCCCTATCAGATCGCCTCCGCCGGCGCTTACGGCGTCGGCGGGATGTTGCAGACCCCGCCCGAGGCGAAGGGGACGCCGCCGTGCTGGACCGGCTATGTCTATGTCGATAACGTCGATTCCGCCGTGGAAAAACTGAAAGCGGCGGGCGGAAGCGCGATGCGTCCGCCGATGGACATTCCCAATGTCGGTCGCATGGCCATCGTCACGGACGCGCAGGACGCGCCGTTCGCGCTGTTCAAGGACGCCGGCGGTGATCCGCCCCCTGCTCCTCCCCCGGGTACGGATGGCCTCATTGGCTGGCGCGAATTGCACGCGCTCGACGGCAAGGCGGCGTTCGATTTCTACGCCAGCCAGTTCGGCTGGAAAGAGGACCGCCAGTTCGACATGGGGCCGATGGGCATGTACCGCATTTTCGACATCGGCGGCCAGCAGGGCGGCATGATGTCGAAGGGGCCGCAGGGTCCGGGGCCGTGCTGGCTTTACTATTTCAACGTTGACGGCGCCGACGCGGCGGCGGCGCGCGTGACGGAGAAGGGCGGCAAGGCGCTGCACGGTCCGCACGAAGTGCCGGGCGGCATGTGGGCGATGCAATGCGCCGACCCGGAAGGGGCGATGTTCGGCCTCGTTTCGATGAAGAAGTGAGGCGTCGATGCGCGTAATGGTGATCGTCAAGGCGACGGCGCGATCCGAGGCCGGCGAAATGCCGGGCGCGGAATTGATGGCGGCGATGGGCGCCTTCAACCAGAAGCTGATCGCGGCTGGCGTGATGCTCGACGGCGGCGGGCTGAAGCGCAGCGACCTCGGCGCCCGCGTCGCGCTCGCCGACCGGACTGTGACACAAGGTCCGTTCGGGTCGCTGGGCGAACTCGCCTCGGGCTATTGGCTGTGGAAGGTCGAGGATCTCGACGAAGCGGTCGGTTGGGCCAAACAATGCCCAACCTCGCCCGCCGGCCCGTTGCAGCTCGAAATCCGCCCGCTGTTCGAAATGGAGGATTTCGGCTGACCCTCAGAGCCGCGGCCGCATCCGGTCGGCCGCGGCCAGCGTCTTGCGCGCATGGGCGACGAGTTCGCCGTCGCTGGGGTGGTCGGCGCTCTCGACCGCCTCGATCGCGCCTTTCAGGCGCGGATGCTTGTGCTCGATATGTTTGATGAGCGCCGACTTCTCCACACCCGGCCCCGTCACCAGAATAGCGCCGGCGTCGGCGATCGCCAGCGTCACTTCCTCAAGATAATGCGCGTCGTCGCCGCTGGAATGGCCGGATTGCTTCTCGCGCCGCCGCTCCTTGTCCGAGTGATGCGGATGGATCACGCGCTTCTCCGCATCGTCGGCGTTGAAGTGGAAGATCCGCGCTTCGTACCCGTCGATCCAGACGACGGCGTGGTAATGGCCTTGCATTCGCAACTCCCGATGTTTCGTCGCCACTATCGGCGGGGTGGCGCGGGCGCGCCTTGATCGGCGTCAGTTTGCGGCGCCGCGAAGCGGGCGCTAGAAGGCCCGCCATGGATCGCCTAAACCCCAATGTCATCGTGTTTCTCGGCGCCGGTCTCGGCGGCGTCCTGCGCCATGTGCTCAACAACGCGCTGCCGAAAGTGATCGGGACCGATTATCCCTACGCGACGCCGTTCATAAACATCACCGGTTCGCTGCTGATGGGGTTCCTGGTCGGCTGGCTGGCGTTCAAGGCGGGCGGCGGTTGGACCCAGCATATGCGACTGTTCATAGCCACGGGCGTCTTGGGCGGCTACACCACCTTTTCGACCTTTTCGCTTGAGACCGTGCTGTTGATCGAGCGAAACGCCTTTGGCGCCGCGCTCGCTTACGTCGTCGGCTCGGTGATGTTTGGTGTGCTCGGCCTGTGGGCGGCGCTGGCGCTGACGCGGAGTTTTTAGATGTCGGGCGTCGAAACAGTCGCGGTCAGCGACGACGAAGCGGGGATGCGGGTCGACCGCTGGTTCAAGCGCCGCTATCCCGCGCTGCCTTTGTCCCACCTCAACAAGATCGTGCGCAAGGGCGAGATCCGGGTCGAGGGCAAGCGCGTCGAGATTTCAACCAGGCTGGAGTCGGGCCAGAAGGTGCGCGTGCCGCCGCTCGACCTGCCCGCGCCCAAAACCGCCGACGCCCCGGTCGTCCCTCCCGCCGACGCGCAATTCCTGCGCTCGCTGATCCTGTTCGAGGACCGCGACGTGCTGGTGCTCAACAAGCCGTGGGGGCTGGCCTCGCAAGGCGGCTCGGGCACCTCTAGGCATGTCGATGGCATGTTGGCCTCGCTCGCCGATTCCAGCGGCGAGCGTCCCGTGCTGGTGCATCGGCTCGACCGCGACACCTCCGGCGTGCTGCTATGCGCGAAATCGCGCAAGATGGCCGCCGATCTGGGCGCGCTGTTTCGCGCGCGCGAGACGAAGAAGACCTATTGGGCGCTGGTCGAAGGCTGCCCCAGGCCGGAGAACGGCCGCATCTCGCTGTTTCTCGCCAAGGGCGAGGCGATGGGCGACGACAGGGCCGCCAAACCCAGGGATCACGCCGAGAAGGAGCGGATGCGCGTCGTGCGCCACGGCGACCCCGACGCGCAGCATTCGATCACGCTTTACGCTACGGTGGACCTCGTGCGGCCGCGCTTGGCCTGGCTGTCGCTGCGCCCCATCACCGGCCGCACGCATCAGTTGCGCGCCCATTGCGAGGCGATCGGACATCCCATCATCGGCGACCCCAAATACAATCGCCGTCCCGCCAACGATCCCGCCCGCAACGATCCGCTGCGCGCCGTGCCGCCGGGGCTGGAGCCCAAGCTGCATCTGATGGCGCGCCGGCTGGTGCTGCCGCATCCCCGCGGCGGCAAGATCGACGTGACCGCGCCCTTAGCCTCGCACATGCGCGCCGCCTTCGACATGTTCGGCTTCGTCGCCCCCTCGCACGACCCGATCGAGGACGCGCCCGATGAGTGAACCGTCCTGGAATGAAGCGATCAAGCAGGCGCAGGTCAACATGCGGCCGCCCGTGCTGAGGCGCTTCTATAAGAGCGCGCAGGCAAGCGAAGCGGAGGGCGGCTTCGCGTTGCTGCTCGACGGGCGGCCGACCCGCACGCCCGCCAAGGCGAGGCTGATCGTACCCACGCGCGCGCTGGCCGAGGCGATGGCGCAGGAATGGGCCGCCCAGGTCGAGACGATCGCGCCCGCGACCATGCCGCTGACCCGGCTCGCCAATTCCGCGCTCGACGGCGTCGCGCGGACGATGGCGGCGACGGTAGCGGAAATCGCCGGTTTCGCCGGCGCGGACCTCGTCTGCTACCGCGCGCTTGAGCCCGAGGCGCTGGCCGCGCGCCAGGCCGCCGCGTTCGATCCCGTGCTCGCCTTCGCGCAAGCCGCGCTCGGCGCGCGCTTCCGGCTCGCGGGCGGCATCCTGCACGTATCCCAGCCCGAGGCATCGCTTGAGGCCGTGCGCGCGTCGGTCGAGACCTATGGCGACCCCTTCGCGCTGACCGCGTTGCATGGGCTGACGAGCCTCAGCGGCTCGGTCTTGATGGCGCTCGCCGTTGCGCGAGACGCGATGACGGTCGAGGCCGCCTGGGCCGCGGCCCATGTGGACGAGGATTTTCAGATCGAAAAGTGGGGCGCCGACGAGGAGGCGATGGCGCGCCGCGCGGCGCGGGCCCGCGAGTTCGCCGCCGCCGCCTTCACGCTCGACGCGCTCAGGCGACCCTAGACATCTGCGCTTCGTGCGCGATGACCTCGACGACGGCGCCGGGCCACGTCGTCTGATAAAGTTCTTCCGGCCCGTTCCAGTCGAGATGCGTCTCGACCAGCGCGCCGACGGGATAATCCCACCAGTCCGACCAGGACGCGAGCCCGGTCTCGCTCTGCGTCGCCACGCCGCCATGCAGCCGCACATAGACGAAGCCGCCGCGCTCGCGCGCCTCGCCTTTCACAACCTGGACGAAGCGCAGTTTGGCGAGATGGGGCGAATCCGGACTGGCCCGGCCGACCGAAACGACCCGCGCGACGCCGTTGAGGTCGCAGCGCTCGCGCATTTGCGCGCGCGTCAATTCAGGAAATCCCATTTCGAACTCCAATTATCGACACTATAAAAATGCTTTACATCATCGGGACAGGCGAAATGACGGAGGGGAAGAGGCGATTTCAAGACGATAGGCAGATATCCACGCTTAACTTTGGTCCAAAGCCGCGCCAGTTTCGGCGCTGTCGTGCGCGTGCTAGGAACGGCCGGAATTCGCTCACAAAAAAGCCGGAGCCCCGCCTTGAAGGACATCCTCGCCCGCCTCGACGAACGCCGCGAACAGGCGCGGCTCGGCGGTGGCCAGAAGCGGATCGACGCGCAGCACGCCAAGGGCAAGCTGACCGCGCGCGAACGCGTCGACCTGCTGCTCGACCGCGAGTCGTTCGAGGAATTCGACATGTTCGTGCAGCACCGCTGCACCGATTTCGGCATGGAGCAGGAGCATGTGCCGGGCGACGGCGTCGTCACCGGCTGGGGCACCGTCAACGGCCGCACCGTCTATGTCTTCGCCAAGGACTTCACCGTGTTCGGCGGCTCCCTAAGCGAGGAGCACGCCAAGAAGATCACCAAGATCCAGGACATGGCGATCAAGAACCGCGCCCCCATCGTCGGCCTGTTCGACGCCGGCGGCGCCCGCATCCAGGAGGGCGTGGCCGCGCTGGGCGGCTATGGCGAGGTGTTCCAGCGCAATGTGCTGGCCTCCGGCGTGATCCCGCAGATCTCAGTCATCATGGGCCCCTGCGCCGGCGGCGACGTCTATTCCCCCGCCATGACCGATTTCATCTTCATGGTGCGCGAAACCAGCTACATGTTCGTCACCGGCCCCGACGTCGTGAAAACCGTCACCAACGAGACTGTGACGGCCGAGGAACTCGGCGGCGCGCATGTCCACACCACCCGCTCCTCGATCGCCGACCGCGCCTACGAAAACGACGTCGAAGCGCTGTTGCAGATGCGCCGCCTGATCGACTTTCTCCCCGCCTCCAATCTGGAGGCGCCGCCAAAACTGCCCTCGTTCGACGATCCCGACCGGATCGACATGTCGCTCGACACTTTGGTGCCTGATAATCCCAACAAGCCCTACGACATCAAGGAACTGATCAACAAGATCGTCGACGAGGGCGATTTCTTCGAGATCCAGGAGACGCACGCGCGCAACATCGTCACCGGCTTTGCGCGTATCGAGGGCACGACGGTCGGCATCGTCGCCAACCAGCCGCTCGCGCTGGCCGGCGTGCTCGACAGCGACGCCTCGCGCAAGGCCGCGCGGTTCGTGCGCTTCTGCGATTGCTTCAACATTCCGATCGTCACCTTCGTCGATGTCCCCGGCTTTCTGCCCGGCACCGCGCAGGAATATGGCGGCCTGATCAAACATGGCGCCAAGCTCCTGTTCGCCTATGCCGAAGCGACTGTGCCGAAAGTCACCGTCATCACGCGAAAAGCGTTCGGCGGCGCCTATGACGTGATGGCCTCCAAACATCTGCGCGGCGACATCAACCTCGCCTGGCCGACGGCGCAGATCGCCGTCATGGGCGCCAAAGGCGCGGTCGAGATCATCTACCGTCGCGAACTCGGCGACGCCCAAAAGATCGCGCAGCGGACGAAAGAATACGAAGACCGATTCCTGTCGCCGTTCGTGGCCGCCGAGCGCGGCTATATTGACGAAGTGATCATGCCGCACGCCACGCGCAAGCGGCTGTCGCGCGTGCTGGCGATGCTGCGTAACAAGAAGCTGGAAAACCCGTGGAAAAAACACGACAATATTCCGTTGTAAGCGGAGGCCGCATAAGGAGTTTCGGTCGATTAACCGCGCAGTCGCCCAGCCTCGGCGAGCCGCGCGTCGAGGGCCTAAACACGAATATTGCCTCGCTTCCCGAGGCGGCGTCCAAGTCGCAAGGCCCGGAGCGCGTTCTGCCGGTAATCATCTATCAATCGGTTTCCTGGGTTTAATTGCGCCAGGAAAATAAGCGCGTCCCCTGCGCTTCGGGTCCGCCAGTTCACTAAACGCACTCGAAGTATACGCGCAAGAGGCTGATATGATAGATCGAATGCTACCAGCTTTGCTCCGCAATTCGTGTACGCCTTCACGCGATCTGCTATGATAGATTCAGAAGGAGGTGTCTGACTGTCGTCGCTGGGGTTGAAATCGTCGTAGGGTTCAAACTGCGCGAGCACATGCGCCGCTTCGGACCTCGCGGACATTACCGCAGCGAATGGTTGCGCGATGAATGTTGTTACCGCCCAGCCGAAGATTCCTCCCAAGAATCCGAAGGCGAGCGAATAAACAGGCATTTTGGTTTCCTTCCGAACGTTTACAAGATGAGGTCGCCAGCGTAGTCCATTCAAGTCCACGCTCATATATTGACACGCCGCCGCCCGTTCCATATGTCATGACATATGCCCGAACGCACCACCGTCCGCTTGCCCGAAGAACTCGTCGCCAAAGCCAAGCGCAAGGCCTTGGCCGAAGGGCGATCGCTCACCGCGCTGATCGAAGACGGCTTGCGGCGGGTAGTGGCCGAGCAGGAGCCGGCCCGTCCGGGGCAACGGAAACCGTTACCGGTCAGTTCAGCGGCCGGGGGGTTGGCGCCCGGTTTGAGTTGGGACGATTTGCGCGCCTTGGAGACGTTCGAGGATATTGAGCGCCTTCGCCGTTCGTCGTGACCCTCGCCGACGTCAACGTCCTAATCTACGCGTTCCGCCCGGACGCGCCCAAGCACCGCATCTGTAAAGACTGGCTCGAATCCGTCGTTCACGGGGACGCGCGCTATGGCGTTTCGCCCCTGGCGCTGAGCGCGCTCGTCCGCATCACCACCAATACGCGCGCGTTTCGCGACCCTTCGCCCATCGCCGAAGTCTTCGCGTTCTGTGAGCGCCTCTTGAGGGAGCCCAACGCCGTGACGGTCGAGCCCGGCGAGCGTCATTGGAC
>JANLPL010000248.1:0-4519 GCA_031367195.1 Bradyrhizobium sp. | reverse complement strand
GCCGACAACGCGAACCCCAGCGCCGACAGCGCCAGCGCCGCGCCGTAAACGACGATATGGGCGTCGCGACGGCGGGCCATGACGGCCGCCGCGCCCGCCAGAGCCAGCAGGCCAAGGTCGACCAGCAGTAACCCGACGAGGGTATTCATGGCCGGCGCCGTCTTGGGCCCGGCGGCGAGGACGCGATTGATATCACAGACATGCCTTGCGCGCAGCGCTCAAGGGGCGCCAGTGACATGCTAGTGCGGCGCGGCGCCACGTCAAGCGCCCGTTGCGCCGTGAGCCGTCAACGCGCCTGGGCGCGCTTGAGCAGTTCCAGCAATTGCTTGTGGATGAACTCGTTGCCGCAGCAGATCGCGCCGGTTTCGAGATAATTCTCCTCGCCGTCGCAGCCGCTGACATAGCCGCCCGCCTCGCGGATCAGCAGCGCGCCGGCCGCGATGTCCCAGGAATTGAGCCCGCGCTCCCAGAATCCATCGAACCGGCCCGCCGCGACATAGGCCAGATCGAGCGCGACGCAGCCCATGCGGCGCACGTTGACGACCGCCGTCATCACCTCGGCCAATTCGGCCTTGAAACGGGGATGTTCGCGCGATTTGCCCAGATGCGGTATCCCGCAGCCGAGCACGCATTGCGACATCTCGCGCCGCGCCGCCACGCGCAGGCGCCGGTTATTGCCCCAGGCGCCCTGCCCTTTCTCGGCCACGAACATGGCATCGTCGGCGGGGTTATAGACGAGGCCCGCCACGATCTGCCCCTCTCGCTCCAGCGCGATGGAGATGGCGAACATCGGGATCGCGTGCAGAAAATTGGTGGTGCCGTCGAGCGGATCGATGTGCCAGGTGTGCGACTTGTCGCTGCCCTCGATCCGGCCGCTCTCCTCCAGCACGAAGCCGTAGCCGGGTCGCGCCTTCAACAATTCCTCGTACAGCACCTTTTCGCTTTTCTCGTCGGCAAGGGTGACGAAATCGCCCGGGCCTTTCGGCGTGACTTGCAGGTTCTCGATCTCGCCGAGGTCGCGCTTGAGCGCCCGGCCCGCTTTCAGCGCGGCGGCGGTCATTACATTCATCAGCGGGGTGCGGATCATTGGGGTCCAGCTTTGGCGAGCGGCACGCGGGCTTTAGGGGAGCGCGCCGGCCGAGGCAACCCGGTGGGGCTAAGTCCCGCGCACCGACACGCCCGCCTGTTCCCACGCCCGCCGGGCGGCGGCGTAAGAGCCGTTCAGATCGATCGCGCGGCAGGCGTCCAGCATGACCACCGTCTCGAAGCCGAGGCGGCGAGCGTCGAGCGCGGAAAAGGAGACGCAGAAGTCGGTGGCGAGGCCCGCCAGAAACACCCGCGTCACGCCGCGCTCGCGCAGCAGCGCGCCCAGACCCGTCGGGGTCGCGCGGTCGTTCTCGAAAAAGGCGGAGTAGGAATCGATCTCCCTGCGCCATCCCTTGCGGATGACGACATTGGCGCGGTCGAGCGCGAGGTCGGGGTGGAAGGCGGCCCCCGTCGTCCCCTGCACGCAATGGGTCGGCCACAGCGTTTGCGGTCCGTAGGGCATGTCGAGGGTCGAGAACGGCGCCGCGCCCGGATGGTTGGCGGCGAAAGAGGCGTGATCGGCGGGATGCCAGTCCTGCGTCGCCACGACATGGGAGAATTGGCCCATCAGCGGGTTGATGTGTCCGACCACCTCGTCGCCCTCGGGCACGGCAAGCGCGCCATTGGCGCAAAAATCGTTCTGCACGTCGATGACGAGCAAAGCGTCGCGGTCGCGGTCGATGGGCTGCATGGGGCTCCTCAGAGGTCGGCGGGCGTGACGAAGCTTTCGAGCCGTCCGGCGCCGGGGCCGAGATCGGACCAGTCGGGCCGGTCGAACGCAATCACCGCCAAGGCGGCGGTGGGGAATTTCGCGGCGAGCCGCAGCCGATCGGTCGCTCGACCCTCGCCGGCGAGCAGATTGGCGATGTCGCCCATGCCGGGATTATGCCCGACGACGAGATGGACGCGCGCGCTGGCGGGGAGCTCGCGCAACAGGCCGAGAATGAGGAACCGCGTCGCCTCGTAGAGCGCGTTCTGCTCGACCGCCTCGATTTGGCGCGGCAGCGCGCTGGCCACGAGTTCGTAGGTTTCGCGCGTGCGGGCGGCGCCGGAATAGAGGCAACGGTCGGGCGCCAGCCCGGCGCCGGCGATCCATTCGCCGACGCGGCGCGCGTCGGCCTGTCCGCCTGGCGTCAGCACGCGGCCGTAGTCGTCGGGCGCCATCGGCACGGCCCTGGCGTGGCGCAAGAGGAGGAGACGGCGCATAGCCGATGTCTAGCAGCTTGTCTGGCTTAATTGAACCGGGACATTTTTTGAAGTGACTCATACCAAGTCGCGGAAAGGATGACTCATCTGCACGTCTGGTTCGTCATGCCCGGGCTTGTCCCGGGCATCCACGTCGCTGAGAGATCGGATCACCTAAGATATTGCACCCACAGTCGAATTTGTCTTCCACGCGGAGGACGGCGGAGCCGCGTGGATGGCCGGGACAAGCCCGGCCATGACGGCGAGCCGTCGAATAGGTCCTCAACTTCGAGACTTGGTATCAGGCGATCTGGGGATTTAGGATCGTGGCGTTGAGTCTCTTTTCGCCACGGCCTGGGTCGGATCAGCAATTTCCGGACGATTGATCGAGAGACGCAGTATCATTCCCACTCAATCGTCCCCGGCGGCTTTGACGTCACATCGTAAACCACCCGGTTGATCCCCTTCACCTCGTTGATGATGCGGGTCGCGGCGCGGCCCAGGAAATTCATCTCGAAGGGGAAAAAGTCGGCGGTCATTCCGTCGCTCGACGTCACCGCGCGCAAGGCGCAGACGTGATCGTAGGTGCGGCCGTCGCCCATCACGCCGACGGTGCGGACGGGGAGCAGCACGGCGAAGGCCTGCCAGATATGGTCGTAGAGGCCGGCGGCGCGGATCTCTTCGAGATAGATCGCGTCGGCCTTGCGCAGGATGTCGAGCTTCTCGGGGCTGATCGCGCCGGGAATACGGATGGCGAGGCCGGGGCCGGGAAAGGGGTGGCGGCCGACGAAGGCGGGCGGAAGGCCCAGTTCGCGGCCCAGCTCGCGCACCTCGTCCTTGAACAATTCGCGCAACGGCTCGACCAGCGCCATGTTCATGCGCTCGGGCAGGCCGCCGACATTGTGGTGCGACTTGATCGTCACCGAGGGACCGCCGGTGAACGAGACGGATTCGATCACGTCGGGATAGAGCGTGCCCTGAGCGAGAAAGCTGACCGCGCCGCGCCCGTCGGCGGCGATTTTTCCCGCCTCGCGCTCGAACGCCTCGATGAACAGGCGCCCGATGGTCTTGCGCTTGGTCTCGGGGTCGGAGATTCCGTCGAGCGCGCTAAGAAATTCGCGCTCGGCTTCAACATGGATCAACGGGATGTTGAAATGGTCGCGGAACAACCCGACCACTTCGACCCCTTCATTCGCCCGCATAAAACCGTGGTCGACGAATACGCAGGTGAGTTGATCGCCGATCGCTTCGTGGATCAGAACGGCCGCGACCGCGGAATCGACGCCGCCCGACAGGCCGCAGATCACGCGGCCCTTGCCGACCTGGGCGCGGATCGCCTCGCGCGCCTGCGCGCGGAAGGCGGCCATGGTCCAATCACGCCTGAGGCCGGCGACGCCGTGGACGAAATTGGCGATCAGCCGCGCGCCGTCGGGGGTGTGGACGACCTCGGGGTGGAACATCAGGCCATAGTAGCGTCGGCTCTCGTCGGCGATCGCCGCGTAAGGCGCATTGGGGGAGGCGCCGATGCGGCGGAAGCCCGGCGGCAGTTGCGTGATGCGGTCGCCGTGGCTCATCCAGACCACGTGTTTCTCGCCTGACGACCAGCAGCCTTGGAATAGCGGGCTGTCGTGCAACACCTCGACCTCGGCGCGGCCGAACTCGCGGGTGTGGCCGCTCTCGACCTTTCCGCCGAGCTGGGCGGCCATCGTCATCTGCCCGTAGCAGATGCCGAGCACCGGCACTCCGGACGTGAACACGATTTCGGGCGCGCGCGGGCTGCCCTCGTCAGGCACCGACGCGGGGCCGCCGGAGAGGATCACGGCTTTGGGGCGCATCTCCGCGAAGGCGGCCTCGGCCTTCTGGAACGGCGCGATCTCGCAATAGACGCCGGCCTCGCGCACGCGGCGCGCGATCAACTGGGTGACCTGACTGCCGAAATCGACGATCAGCAGTTTGTCATGTATCGCGGCGTCGCGTCTTGACTCAGGGGGACTCATTCGCGCTCCCAAACGAAAAGAGCGCCCGGAGGCGCCCTTGGGGTAGATCCCGCGAGAGGCGGAAGCTTACTTGATCTTGGTCTCTTTGAACTCGACGTGCTTGCGCGCGACGGGATCGTATTTCGTGAACTTGTACTTTTCCGTCTTGGTGCGGGCGTTTTTCTTGGTGACGTAGAAATAGCCGGTGTCGGCGGTGGAGAGCATCTTGATCTTGAGCGTGGCGGCCTTGGCCATGACGACAACCTTGCGCG
>JANLPL010000237.1:0-14683 GCA_031367195.1 Bradyrhizobium sp. | reverse complement strand
CGTGCCCGCGCCGCTTGCATGGGGCTTAGGGATAGCGGCGTCGAGCGTCGGCTTATTGCTCTACGGGCGTCTCGTTTCCGCGCGGCTGGTGGACCGCGATCCCGTCGTGCGCTCGATCGCGACGCTCGGTCTGGCGTTGTTCCTGCTCGGCATTGTCTCCGCGATCTGGGGCCCGGGACTGCCGCGCCGCCTTACGCTGCCCACGGACTCGATGGCGCTGGCGCCTTTCGGACTTCGCATCTCCTACACGCGCCTCGCCGCGCTGGCCTTCGCCGTCATCGCGGCGGGATCGATGGGATTGCTGCTCAATCGAACCCGGTTGGGCCTGGCGATGCGTTCGCTCGCGGCGAGCCGCGCGATCAGCGTCGTCATTGGCGTGCCGGTTGTCGCGACCGACGGCGCGGCATGGTTTCTCTCGGGCGTCTTCGCCGGCGCGGTCGGCCTGCTGCTGTCGGTGCTCGTGGTGATGAGCCCCATCCCGCTGACCTTCCTCATCATCCCCGCGCTCGCGGCCGCGATCCTTGGCGGCTTGACGTCGCTACCCGGAGCGCTGCTTGGCGGCCTGGTTTGCGGTCTCGCCGAGGCGATGCTGACGGGCGTTCCCGGGCTCGCGACCTACCGCAGCGCGCTGCCCTATCTCCTCGCCCTGCTGGCGACGATGCTGCCGTTGACGCCGTTGGCGAGGACCGAGCGATGAGCCGTCTCGACGCGTTGGTCCAACTCGTCGGCGGGGGCGACGGCGGCGAAACCGACCGACGGCGGCAACTTGTCGCGATGGCCGTGCTCTACGCCCTTCTGGCCCTCGTCATCGGCGCCTCGTGCGGCGGCTATTGGCGTATCAACCTTACGGCCGCCTATGCGTTGATGCTGGCGCTGCTCGGCGTCAACCTTCTGTTCGGGCAACTCGGCCTCGTCTCGCTCTGCCAATTCGCGCTTGTCGGCGTCGGCGGCTGGGCGACGCTGCGGCTCTCGTTCCTGGGCGCGCCGTTCGAAATCGCGACTTTCGCGGGAGGCGTCGCCGCCTGTCTCGTCGGCGTCCTATGGGGTATGCCCGCTTTGCGCTTTCGCGGCATCTCGTTCGCGCTGGTGACGCTGATGTTGGCAGGGGCGTTTCAGACCATGATCGGCAGTTGGAACTTTCCCGCCGGCGGAACGGGATTCTTCGGCACCTCCGAACTGGAGGCGGGGGGACGCAAGTTGATGGCGCGTCCTCTGATCGCCGACGGAGACATCGCCTATTTTTTCTACGTCGCCGCCGTCGGCCTGCTCGGATTGTTGCTGGTCGAGTGGCACCGCACGGCCAAGCCGGGCCGGGCCTGGGCGCTCATCGCCAAGAGCCCCAAGCTCGCGTCGTCGAGCGGCGTGTCGGTCCTGTTTTACCAGACCTGGGCCTTCGCGCTCGCGGGCTTTCTGGCGGGTGTGGGCGGCGGGCTGCTGGCGGGCGTGTATCGACAGCTTGACGCTTCGGGGTTCCGCGCCGCCGAGTCGATTGTGCTGTTCACGGGCTCGGTGCTCGGCGGCACGTCGAACTGGATGGGGGCGGTGCTTGGCGCGTTGCTGGTGCGGCTGGTGCCGCTCGTGCTCGATCTGTTCGGCGCCTCCGCGTCGATCGGCACGGCCATCTTCGGCCTCGCGCTCATGATGGCGATTCTCGACGGGCAGGAAGGCCTTGCCGGCATGTTCGACCGGCTGTTTGATCGCGGCGCGCGGAAGCCGCTGAAATGATCGAAATCGACAAGCTCACTGTCGAATTCGGCCCGGTGCGTCCGCTCGACGCCCTGAGCGCTCTGCTCGACGCGCCTATCTCCGGCCTCATCGGCCCCAATGGCGCCGGCAAGACGACGCTTCTCAACGCCCTCTCGGGTTTCGTAACGCCGGCGTCCGGGGATTTGCGGCTCGAAGGCGTCTCGCTCAGCAAAATGTCGCCGGCCGCCCGCGCCCGCGCGGGGCTGCGTCGCAACTTCCAGCAGGAGACTGTCGTCGAGGGCCTCAGCGTCGCCCAAAACGTGATGAGCGTCGCCGATCATGTTTGCGGCTCGGGCGCTCGGGCGCGCGAGGACGCGGAAAAGGCGATCGCCTTCGTCGGGTGGGAGGCGCTCCGCAATGTTCCGGGCCGACGTCTCAACCTGTTCGACCGCCGCCGAACCGAACTCGCGCGCGCGTTGACAGGACGCCCGAAGCTGCTGCTGCTCGACGAACCCGCCGCGGGGCTCAACGCCGGCGAGACCGAGGCGCTTCGCGGCCGGCTCGCGGCGGTGGCCTCGACGTTTGGGGCGCATATTTTGCTGATCGACCATGACGCCGATCTTATCGCCTCGCTCAGCGTGGAGACGCTCGTCATAGACTTCGGCCGTCGGCTCGCTTTGGGTCCGACGGCGCAGGTTCTACGCGATCCCGAGGTGCGTCGCGCCTATCTGGGGACAGCCGCATGAAGGACGACGGCGCGCTGGTCATCGATGCGCTCAGGCTGGAAAGGGCAGGCCGGCAAGTGCTGCACGGCGTATCCCTGCGTCTCGCGCCCGGCGAAGTTGTCGCCTTGCTCGGCGCCAACGGGGCCGGCAAATCGAGTCTAGTGAGGGCCGTCGCCGGCGTGCTGCCGACGCTGTCGGGTTCGATCTCGCTGTCCGGCGCGCCGATCGACAAATTGGCGCCGCATGAGCGGCGCCGGCGCGGCCTCGCGATCGTCGCCGAGGGTCATCACGTGCTGCCGGGCCTGTCGGTGCGCGACAACCTCGCCGCCGCCGCCCTGGCGCTGCCCAAAGCTGAGGCCGCGCGGCGGATCGAGGAAATCCTGGATCTGTTTCCGGAATTGCGGGAGAGGATGGCGACCGGCGCGCATCTGCTGTCGGGCGGGCAGAAGCAGATGGTCAATATCGCGCAGGCGCTGATCGTCCGGCCGCGCCTCCTGCTGATCGACGAATTGTCGTTGGGCCTGGCGCCGGTTATCGTCAATCGTCTGGGAGAGACCCTGCGCGAGATTTCGAGACAGGGCGTCGGCGTGTTGTTGATCGAGCAATTCGCCACCTTGGCGCTGGCGCTTTCGACCCGCGCCTATGTGATGGAGCGCGGCGCCGTCGTTTACGAGGGCAAGTCGGCGGAGTTGCGCGAGCGACCCGAAATTCTTCACGGCGCCTATCTCAGCGCCGGCGCGGCGGGATAGCTTGTGCGTCGCGCGACGTCCCAAAGGGGAAAAGACATGGAGCCGAAGAGCGCGAAAGTCGCGGCGGGCAAGCGCAACGCGGCGAATCGCGAGATGGTCACGCGCGCGAACGGCGATCGGACCAAGGAAAAATTGCTCAACGCCGCCGAGGCGCTGTTCGGCCAGGGCAGCTTCGACACGGTCTCGTTGCGCGACATCACCAACGCCGCCGGCGTCACGCTCGCGCTGTCGAGCTATCACTTCACGACGAAAGAAAATCTCTTCGCCGAGGTTGTCGCGCGGCGCGCGCAAGTGCTCAACCAAATGCGCCGCGAAGGCCTCGCCCAGGTCTTGCGCGGCGAACTCACGCTCGAAGCGTTGCTTGACGCGTTCATGCGGCCGCTGTTCCTGCAAATGGAATCCGAGGATGCGGGTTGGCAAGCCTATGTTCTCGTCATCGCCAAGCTCGGCCAGACCAACCAATGGCTCGATCTGCTACGCGCGTATTTCGACCAGACCGCGCATATTTTTCTCGCGCAACTGACGCGGCTTTTCCCCGAAGGCGACGAGGAGGAGCTGGCGCGTTGCTTTTCTTTCGCGCTGCAATTGATGCTGGTGGCGGTGTCGAACAATCAGCGTCTCGACTCGCTTTCCGGGGGAAGATTCCACGCCAGCGATCTGGCTCGCGCCTATCCGGTCTTGCTGAAATTCGTTGTCGGCGGCATGAAGGCGGCGCTGTCGCTGCAGGCGCCCGCCCCGCGCGCCCAGCAATCCGCCGTATCGAAGCCCGGTTCCCGGAGGCAAGCGTGAAAATCGCCGCGATTGGCGCGGGAGGTTTCGTCGGGGAGGCGCTGACGCGGGTGCTTCTGGCGCAATGCGCGCGCGACGACCGCATTGTTCTGATCGACCAGACGCCTTTCGCGGCGCCGGTTGACCCGCGCATAGAGACCCATCTGGGGAGTTTCGCCGACCCCAATTTACGGGAATCCGCGCTCGACGGCGCCGACAAGGTGATTTTGCTCGCGTCCATTCTGGGCGGCGCCGCCGAGGCCAATTACGCGCTTTCGCGCCAGGTGAATATCGACGCCACCCTATCGCTGTTCGAGCATCTGCGCGATCGCAACCCGAAAACGCGCGTTGTCTTCGCCTCCACTATCGCCGTTTTCGCCAAGCCCCTGCCGGCGCTCGTCACCGACGACACGCCGACCGGCCCGAGCATAATCTACGGCGCGCAGAAATTGATGAGGGAGGTCGCTTTGTCGAATTTCGCCGCGAAGGGCTGGCTCGACGGCGTCTCGGTGCGACCCTCGGGCGTCATGGCGCGGCCGGGCGCGGACGCGCGGCTGAGAACAGCGTTCATGAGCCGCCTGTTCCATGCGATCCGCGACGGCGAGGACATCACGCTGCCCGTGCATCCAGACGCGCGGACCTGGATCGGTTCGGTGGACTGCGTCGCGCGCAATTTCGTCCATGCCGCGCATATTGCCTCGGAGGCGCTGGGAACCCACCGCGCTTTCACGCTGCCGGCGCTGCACGTGAGCTTTGCCGAACTGGTCGAGGCTTTGCACGCGCGCTTCCCCCAATCAAGCAGCCGCGTCGAATATGCTCCCGATCCGGAACTCGTCTCGCTGTTCGGCGCCTATCCCGAATTGGAGACCCCGATCGCGGATCGTCTTGGATTTTCGCGCGACCGCGACATCGACGATCTCGTCAACCGCGCTTACGTCTGATCTCCTAACGCAGTCCCGCATATTGCAGGAGCCGACCTTGAAACTCTGCACTCTCCCCGATGGAAGTCGCGACGGCCGGTTGCATCTGGTCTCGCGCGATCTCACCCGCGCGGTTCCCGCGGAGGCCGCGCGCACTTTACAGGAAGCGCTGGAAAACTGGCAGGCGTGCGAGGGCGCGCTGCGGCGCCAATATATCTCGCTGAACGCCGGCGCCGCGGACGCCCTGGCCTTTGAACCGGCCATAGCGATGGCGCCGCTGCCGCGCGCCTGGCAATGGCTCGATGGCTCCGCCTTCGACAGCCACGGCGAGCTGATGGACACCGTGTTCGGCATGGCGAAGAAGGAAAAGACGGGCGTGCCGCTGATGTATCAGGGCGTCTCCGACCGTTTTCTCGGTCCTTGCGAGGACGTGCCGCTGCCGAGCGAAGCCGATGACATGGATTTCGAGGGCGAGTTCGGCGTGATCACCGACGCCGTGCCGATGGGAACCTCGGCCGAGGGCGCGCTCGGCCATATCCGCCTTGTCGTTCAGATCAATGATTGGAGCCTGCGCAAGCTGGCGCCGGTGGAGATGAAAACCGGCTTTGGCTGGGTGCGCGCCAAGCCCTATTGCTCGATGGCGCCGGTGGCGGTGACCCCCGATGAACTCGGCGCGCAATGGCGCGATGCGCGCGTCGATCTGCCGCTCAACGTGTTCTGGAATGGCGCGCGTTTCGGCGCGGCGAACGGCTATCACATGAGCTTCGGCTTCCACCAGCTTGTCGCCCACGCTGCCTATTCCAGAGATCTCGTCGCCGGCACGGTGATCGGCTCGGGCACGGTTTCCAACGCGACCTATCGCGAGGTCGGGTCAAGTTGCATCGCGGAGCTCCGCGCGATCGAGTTGCTCGATCACGGCGCGCCGCGCACGCCTTATCTGAAGTTTGGCGACAATGTGCGGATGGAGGCGGTGAACGCGGACAGTTCGCCTTTGTTTGGCGCGATCGATCAAGAGGTGGTGCAGCGATAGCGCGGCGCCCGCGTCAGCGCCGTTCACCCGGAACAAATCGGGCGTGAGATATTCGTCGAACGCGGTTGGGTCTTGCGCGTTTCACCAAGCCGTGGCGCCGCCGTCGATATTGCTCGCTCGCATCGAAGCGCAGTTCGTTTGCGCCGCAAAGCCCGTCCGCGACGATCCGCGCGCCGCGCTGGTCGATGACGGCGATGTAGCCATCATGGCTCATGGTCTCGACATGGCGCGTCCAGGGGATCATGCGGGTGGTGACCGTCAACCAGAGCCGTCCGCGGGAGTCGCGCGTGACAAAATTGGCTTTGCCGATCGGCTGGCCGTCGATGTTGTCGAGCAGAATGGTCAGCTCACCCTTTCGGGTCAGGCGCTCCAACCGGTCGGCGCCGAAATTGGCGATCAGGAACGAGCCCTCGGCGTCGAACGCGAGGCCGTTGGGCAGACTGCCCAAGGTGTTGACGTATCGATCCTCGAACGAGACCGAGCTATCGGCGGCGCCGGGCGCCACCAGGGTCTGCGTCCCATCCGGGTCGATCCGCATCACGCCGCCGCGCGTGTCCGCGCTCCAGAGCGTTCCGTCGCGCTCGGCAAGAATGCATTCCGGGCGTTGTAAGTCCTTGCCGACATAGCGGATTTCTCGGGGGTCGACCTGAAAACCCCGCAGCGGATTGGCCTTCATGATCTTCAATCTCTTACCTTAATTGTACACACAACTAATTAGAATTCCGGGGTGGGTTGTCAAGCGCGCCGGTGTCTCCCCGATTATACAGCGGGGAGGGGAATTCCTGAGTCGTCGGCGCGCGCGCCGCTAAACCTCCTGCGCCGCCGCCTCGCGGATGATCCCCCGCAACCAGATCAGCCCGGCGTCCTGCGATCGGTATTTGTGCCATTGCGCCGATTGTTTCATTTTCGGCAGGCGGAAGGGCAGGTCGACGATCTCGATCGGCAGCGAACGCTGGGCCTGTCGCGCGAGCCTGCCGTGGATCGTCGCGACGCGGTTGGTGCCGACGACGAGATACGGGATGGTCGAAAAATTGTAGGTCGTGACGTCTTCGCGACGCGTCACGTCATGCTGTTTGAAATAGACCGTCTCCAGCGATTGCGCGCCGCCCGGCGGATGCATCACGACATGGGAAGCCGCGCAGAATTCGCGGCGCGTCAGACGCTTGCCGGCGAACTTGCCCTCGCTCCAGACGATGGCGCGAAATTCCTCCTCGAGAATGATCTCGGAGGGATGGCGCTTGGCGCGGAACTCGCTGGGGATGATCATCAAATCAACCTCGCCGCGCTCAAGCAAGCGCTCCGGGCCCTCGACCTGAGGCTGGAAATTGAAGCGAACACTTTCCGTGACCTGCCCGCAAAGCTTCAGCACGGCGGGGACGAGCGTCGCGAGCGTGTAATCGGAGACAAGGATATTGAACTGGCGCTCCGAGCGGGCGGGGTCGAATTCGGAGGTCGCGGCGATGGTCCATTCGACGCGCACGAGCACATCGCGCACGGGGTCTTTCAGCGCTTCCGCGCGCGGCGTCAATTCCATGCGCCGCCCTATCTTCACCAGCAGAGCGTCGCCGAAGTAATCCCGCAGCCGAAACAGCGCGTTGCTCATCGCGGATTGCGTCATGTTCATGCGCTGGGCGGCGCCGCTGACGCTGCGCAGATGCAGCAGATGATCCAACGCGACGAGCAGGTTGAGGTCGAGCTTATTGAACCGCATGGCCGACAGCCTAAATATTCACAGAATCAATGCAACTGATTTCGACAATCCATTTTCTAAACGCCGGGATTGCCGCTATGGGAATGCCTTGGGGAGAACGCCATGATCCAGATCGAGGGTTCGAGAACCATGCGCGGCCTCCGCCGCCTGGCCGGGAGCTGACGGCCATGTTCAAATATTTTCCCACCAATTACCCCTGGTGCCTCGCCGTCGATCTCGCGATCGAAATGGGCGCGCGGATCGGCGAGATCGAGGCGATGTGCGCGCCGCTGCGGGAGGCGGCCAAGCAACCCGACGCCGCCGGAGTCGCCGCGTTCCGCGAAAGCTGGGTCGCGATGGCCGACAAGCTTTGCATGCTGGCCGAGGAGGACGAGGCGCTCGGCCGCATGATCTCCGCCGGCGACAAATACGGCCGGGCCGCGACCTATTATCTCACCGCCGAGCGCCTGCAGGGCCACGGCGCGCCGGGCCGCGCGGCGCTCTATCGTCGCTTTCTCGACATCTTCGCGCGAGGGATCCAGCTCGCGGGCGAAAACGCGAGCCGGGTCGAAATCCCCTACGAGAACGCGCACATCTCGGGCATTTACGTCCGCGCCGAGGGCGTTGCGGGGCGCGCGCCGATCCTGGTTCAGCTCAATGGTTTGGATTCGACCAAGGAGATGAAATATCGCGTCGGGCTGCCCAAATGGCTCGCCCAGCGCGGCGTCGCCTCGCTGCTGATCGACCAGCCCGGCACGGGCGAGGCGCTTCGGCTGCACGGGATGCACGCGGTCTATAATTCCGAGATGTGGGCGAGCCGCGTCGTCGATTGGCTGGAGACGCGCGACGACGTCGATCCCAAGCGCATCGGCCTCGAAGGCGTTTCGCTGGGCGGATATTACTGCCCGCGCGCGGTCGCCTTCGAGCCGCGCTTTGCCTGCGGCGTCGCCTGGGGCGCCAATCACGATTGGCGCGACGTGCAAAAGAAGCGCCTCGCGCGCGAGGGCGAATTACCCGTGCCGCATTATTGGGAGCATGTGCGCTGGGTCTGGGGCGCGAAGGACCAGGACGATTTCATGGCGCTGGCCGAGAAAGTCCATCTTGACGGCGTGCTCGATCGAATAAAGGTTCCGTTCCTGGTCACCCATGGCGAGAAGGACTCGCAGATCCCGCTCGCCTGGGCGCATCGCACCTATGAGCAACTCGTCAACAGCCCGAAACGCGAGCTGAAAATCTTCACCGATCGCGAGGGCGGCGCGCAGCACTCAAGCTTCGACAATTCCGCCAACGCCGGCGCCTATATCGCTGATTGGGTCGCCGAGACGCTCGGCGGCCGAACCGCCGTCTCTTGAACGACACGAGGATCGCATGAACATCATCGGACCGGACGCGTTGGTCTTCGGCGTCGACGACGTCGACGCCTGCTCGCAATATCTGACCGCCTATGGCCTCGCTCCCACGGGCGGCGGTCGCTTCGAGGCGCTGGACGGCACGTCTATCGTCGTTCGCGCCAAGTCGGACCCGAGCCTGCCGCCAGCGTTGGAGACGGGGACGATGCTTCGCCAGACCGTTTATGGCGTCGCCGACAAGGCGACCCTCGAAGCGATCGCCGTGGAGCTTGGCCGCGACAGGCAGGTGCTTGCGCTCGCCGACGGCGGGATCGAGACCAAGGACGACATGGGCTTCCAGCTCCGCTTCCAGGTGACGGTCCGCCGAAAACTCGACCTGCCCGGCGAGCGGGTCAACGCGCCCGGCGCGCCCGCGCAGCGCGGCGTGAATGAGATCGGCGTGGATCAGGACATGCCGGCGCGCCCTCGCACGCTTTCGCACGTCGTCTGTTTCGTGCCGAGCATCGCGGAAGCCGCGGCGTTCTATGTCGACAGGCTCGGCTTCAAGATCACCGACACTCTGCTCGGCGCCGGCCCGTTCCTTCGCCCGGCCGGCACGCTCGACCATCACACTTTGTTCTTCATCCAGACGCCGCCCTACATGAAGGGGTGCGAACATTTCGCGTTCCACATGGGCGGGCCGACGGAATTGATGATGGCCGGTTCGCGCTTCATCAAGGCCGGCTATCAATCCTTCTGGGGGCCGGGCCGTCACAAGATGGGCTCGAACTGGTTCTGGTATTTCAACAGTCCGCTGGGTTGCCATGTCGAATATGACGCCGACATGGATCTGCATGACGATAGCTGGGCGCCGCGCGAGGCGCCGATGGGGCCCGAGGCCGCGCAGGCGTTCCTGTTCGAGCACCGCGAGAAATGGGCGCCCGGTCCGCCGCCCGGCGGCGGCAAGCCCGCGCATTGAAAGCGATGGACGAGAGCGACTTCCTCTGTCGGTCCGAGGAGATCGCGGAGGGCGACGCGCGCGGATATTCGACGCTGTCGGCGCCGAGGACGAAGGTGATCGTCGCGCGGCGCGGCGGAGACCTGTTCGCCTATTGGGACGCCTGCCCGCATTATGGCGGCACGCCGATGGCGTGGCGCACCAACGCTTATCTGAACGCGGCGCGGGACCGCATTGTCTGCGCCTCGCATGGCGCCGAATTCGAGATCGAGACGGGGCGCTGCGTGCTTGGCGCCGCGCTCGGCGAGGCGCTCCGCCCCGCGTCGATCATCATCAACGAGCGCGGTGAAGTTCATTTGGCGCCGACCCCAGGGGAGGAATGAAATGTCGATTGCCGGCAAGAAGGTTTTGATCATCGGCGGCGGCTTTTCCGGCATGTCCGCCGCGATCGAGTTGCGAAAGCGCGGCGCTGAGGTCGATCTCGTCGAGATCGATCCGGGCTGGCGCTCCTATGGCGCGGGCATCAGTCTGGGCTCGGCGACCCTGCGAGCGTTCAAGACGCTCGGCGTCCTTGATGAATTCCTGCGACTTGGCTACGCCTCCGACGGCGTGCAATTGCACACGGCGAACGGGCGTCTCATCGCGACCGTGCCCACGCCTCGGCTGGCGGGTCCAGACGTGCCTGGCGGAGGCGGCATCATGCGGCCTGTGCTCGCCGCGATCCTCGCCAGGGCGACGCGCGAGAGCGGCGCCAAGGTGCGGCTCGGCGTCACCTTTGAGACCATCGCGGAAGGCGGGCAGGGCGTCGACGTCGCGTTCAGCGACGGCGTTCGCGCAAGCTATGACGCCGTGATCGGCGCGGACGGCCTTTATTCGAAAACGCGCGCGTTTTTGTTCCCGGACGCGCCCAGGCCGCGCTACGCGGGCCAGGCCGTCTGGCGCGCCGTGATGCCGCGACCCGCGGAAGTTCAAAACCCGATGATGTGGATCGGGCACAAGGTCAAGGCGGGCCTCAACCCCGTCTCACAACAGGAAATGTATCTGTTCGTGACGGAGGACCGGCCGAGCAACGATCTCGTCGATCCGTCCCAATTTCTCCCGCTTCTCTCGGCCCTGATCCAAGGCTTCACGACGCCGATCATGGAAGGGGTCAAAGCGGCCCTCGGCGCGGACTCCCACATCGTCTATCGCCCGCTTGAGGCGATGCTGCTGCCGCGTCCTTGGTTCAGCGGGCGTGTGACCTTGGTTGGCGATGCGGTGCACGCGACGACGCCGCATCTGGCTTCAGGCGCCTGCATCGGCATCGAGGACGCGCTCGTCATTGCCGAGGAACTCGATTCCGCCGACAGTGTCGAGGCCGGGCTCGCCGCCTTCGAGACGCGGCGTTGGGAGCGGTGCCGCATGGTTGTCGAAAATTCGCTGCGGCTCGCCGAACTAGAAATCGCAGGCGGCGATCCCGTGGAGCACGGCAAGATCATGCGCGAATCCATGATGGCGCTCGCCGCGCCGATCTAAACAACAAACGGGGGGCAGGGGATGCGGGCGACGACGGAGACCTGGGCGGGCCGCGTGGTCCTGATGGCGACGCATTTCGCGGGGATGATCGACCTCGTCGCGCTGCCGGTATGGGTCGGCGCGCTAATCGCGGAATATAAATTCGACCCGCCGCACGCGGGCGGTCTTGCAACGTTGTTTCTTCTCGGCGCGGTGCTGAGCAGCGTCGTCTTCGCCTCGCGCTTCAATCGCGTATCGAAACGCATCGCCGCCGCGTCCGGCTTCGCTCTGGCCGCGCTTGCGTTCCTCGGCGCGGCTTTTGTTTCGGCCTATCCGGCCCTCGCCGCGCTGCATGGCGTCGCCGGCGCCGCGGCCGGATGCGGCCTCAGCATGACTCACGGGACGATCGGGCGCAGTGTCAATCCGCACCGCCTGTTCGCGATCGTCGGCGCGGCGCTCGGCGTGCTCGCAATCGTCTTTCTCGGCGCCACGCCCAATCTGATCGCCGCCTTTGGCGGCTCCGCCTTGTTCAAGGTGTTCGCGGGGGTGATGGCGGTCGCCGCGACGCTCGCCGCGATGGGCTTCCCCGACGCGCCGCGGCGGAGCGAGGAGGATCTCATCGCCGAAATGGGGCATCTGCCGCGCGAGGTCTGGTTTGGCGTCGGCGGCGTCAGCTGCATGGCTCTCACCCAGGCGATGATGTTCAGCTTTGTGCAGAACATCGGGACCGAGCGCGGCTTCAGCGCGGAGGCCGTCACCGGCGTGCTGATCGGCCTGGGCTTCGTCAATCTGACCCCCAACCCGCTCGCCGCGTGGCTTGAGAAGCGCATTTCCGCGAATGTCGTCGTGCTGGTCGGGCCGATCGTGCAAGCCTTGTTGGTCGTCGCGATCACCAGGGCAAGCGGCTTTGTCGCTTATGCGGCGCCGACGCTCGTGTTCGCGGCGGTGATGATCTTCACCCATAATTTCGCCTTCGGCCTGCTTTCTAAACTCGACCCGACCGCGCGCGCCCTCGCGGGCACGCCCGCGATGCTGATGATCGGCGCCGCCATCGGGCCCGTGCTCGGCGGCGTGCTCGTTCAGGCCTTCGGTTTTGGCAGCCTTGGCCTCGCAGCGATCGTGATCGCCTTCATAGCGGTGACCCTGTTCTCGCAAGCCCGGGCTCCGTCCCCCGTGCCGAAAGCGGCTTGATCCGATGGCCCCGATCCGACGCGTCGTCACCGGACATGATCGCTGCGGCAAGGCCATCATCGTCTCGGACGGACCTTTGCCTAATGTCGTCGAATTGGCGGCGATTCCGGGCACAAAATTTCACGAGGTCTGGAGCACGACGGGCAGTCCGGCCCCCGTGGGCAACGGCTTGGATCCGACGCCTGGAGCGCTACGGCTCCCGCCGCCGCCGCTCGGCACGCGCATTCGCTTCGTCGATATTCCCCCGGACACCGAGGATTTCCTGGCGCAGGGCGCCTCCCGCATGAAGGCCGCGTTCGGCGAGATCGGCGACGCGGCGGCCTCCACGGTCAAGCAGGACTCGCCGCACCCGCTGATGCATCGCACCGAATCGATCGACTATGGAATCGTCATATCAGGCGAAATCACGCTGGTGCTCGACGTGGGCGAGACGCTCCTGCGCGTGGGAGACGTCGTCATTCAACGCGGGACCAATCACGCCTGGGCCAATCGCTCGGGCGCGATCTGCCGGATGTTGTTCGTTCTCGTCGACGGCCGCTTCGAGGAGGGCGTGGCGTGAACCCGTTGTTCGATCTCGCTGGCAAGGCGGCGATCGTTACGGGCTCGACGCGCGGCATCGGCTGGGCCTGCGCGCGCGAACTCGCGTGCGCGGGCGCCGGCGTGGTGGTTTCCAGCGAAGACGCCGACGAGAGCCGCGCGAAAGCCGAAGTCCTCACCGGGCAGGGATTCAGCGCGATTGGCGTCGGCTGCGACGTTCGCGACGCCAGACAGCTCGCGGCGCTGGTCGAGGCGACAATCGCGCGCTTTGGCCGTCTTGACATCCTGGTCGCCAACGCGGGAATCACGCTGTCGGAAGGGCCGATGGCCGAGGTACCCGAGGCCGCGTATCAGGCGATCATGGACATCAACCTCCATGGCGCCGTACGTCTCGCCAATCTCGCCGCGCCGCGCATGGCGGAAGTCGGCGGGGGTTCGCTGATCTTCATGTCCTCGCTGTCGGCCCTGCGGGGCAATCGTCGGCTTGGCGTCTATGCGATGACCAAGGCCGCGCTGACGCAGCTTGCGCGCAATCTCGCGGTCGACTGGGGCGGCGCGAATATCCGCGCCAACGCCATCGCGCCGGGATTGATCGACACCGCTTTCGCGGAGCCGCTGAAACGCGAAGCCGCCGCGCTCGCGCGAAGGCTCGCACGCACGCCGCTGGGGCGCATGGGCGATCCCGGCGAGGTGGCCGGGACGGTCGTCTATCTCGCCTCGCGCGCCGGCGCTTTCGTGACCGGACAGACGATCGTCGTCGATGGCGGCACGCTGATTGCCGACTGAAGAATGGCTCGACGACCGCATCGACCGGATAGGCCTTTGCGCTCCAAAATTTCGAGCGTTACGTTTGTACTAGTCGTTCGCGTCCTTGAAACTTAGGAGCATCTCTGAATCACTATGGCTGCGCGGTTGAGGCGAGGCTGGAGGTGATTCGTGGCAGGGACGGGCGCGGGGGTCAAGAAGTACGTGGTGAAATTGAACGCGCGGGAACGCGAGAGGCTCGAAGCGCTGATTGGGGCGAGCAAACGATCGGCGCAATTGATCACGAAGGCGCGCATCCTGCTCAAGGCGGACATTTCGGACGCGGGCGCAGGTTGGACGGATCGCGAAATCGCGGCGGCGTTGGATACCAGCCTCAACACCGTCGGTAACGTGCGACGACAATTGGTCGAGGAAGGATTCGAGGCGAGGTTGGTTCGCAAATACAATCCGAACTCCGCCCGTCCACGGATTTTCGACGGCGCGACGGAGGCCAAGTTGATCGCCCTGGCCTGCTCACCAGCTCCCGAGGGCTTCGCGCGTTGGAGCCTACGCTTGCTTGAAGAGAAGGTCGTCGAACTGAACATCGTGGAGAAGGCGAGCGACAACACGATCGGACGGACGCTAAAAAAAACACTCTCCAACCGCACCGCAATCGGCAATGGGTGATCCCGCCGGACGCCAACGCGGCCTTCGTCGCGGCAATGGAAGACGTGCTGGAAACCTACCAAAAGCCGCGCGATCCCGATCGTCCGCTGGTTTGTGTGGACGAAACTTCGAAACAGTTGGTCGTCGAGACGCGCAAGCCGATCCCGGCCAAGCCAGGACAACCGGTCCGCAACGAT
>JANLPL010000236.1:0-28986 GCA_031367195.1 Bradyrhizobium sp. | reverse complement strand
CGCGCCAGATTGGTGGAAGTCCCGGTTTCGTCGATGAAAACAAGTTTCCTCGGATCGAGGTCGAGTTGCGCCCCAAACCATTCCTGACGCTGCTTCAGAACATCCGGGCGCTGCTGCTCCGCGGCGTGCGCCGTTTTTTTTTAAATGTGATCTCGTGGCGATCGAAGAAGCGCCAGATCACGGAAGACGAGAAGCGCTCGCCGCAATTGCCGATCAGCCGTTCCTGGATTTCCAACAGCGTAATGTCGGGCTGACGGCGAATGAGACCGAACAGATAATCGCGATGCGCCTCGATCCGGTCCGACCGCTGATCCCCGCCCGTCGGCGCCGGAGAAACTTCGCCGGTGGCGTGAAACCGCCAAACCCAGCGTATGGCGCTGGCTATACTCACTCCGAAACGCTTGGCCGCCGCGTTGCGCGACATGCCCTCTCCGACCACAGCATCCACCACACGTTTGCGAAGATCGTCTGAAAGCGCCATCCTCGCCGCCTCCTTCGCGCGGCGAGCATCAGGAATCATAAACAGACCCGATTCGGGAATCCCCCCTACGATTCAATTCGCTCGGAGACCGCTTGTCTAGCGGCGGCATCTTTGTCTTGTCGCGCTCGGCGGACTCAAAAGATGCAGGTGGTCTCCCTCATCCACCTGGGCCTCGGCCAAACGCTCCCCGAGCGAACGCTGCCGCCGGAGCCGCCGCAAATCGCCACTGCGCGCCTTTCCAAACGAAGGTGCCTAGCAGGCGCCTAACATCTCGGGTTGTTTAGCTAAGTCCTTGATTTTGCTGGTGCCGCCTGAGGGATTCGAACCCCCGACCCCCTCATTACGAATGAGGTGCTCTACCAACTGAGCTAAGGCGGCGACGCGTGGGCGTGGACGCTCACGCGTCTCCCTACTTGGTCCGCGCCCTCCTCGTCAACCGTCACGCGGCCCGGGAAATCACCAAACCCCCGTGTTCGGCATTGACGCCCACGGCTCCGCCCTGGACTTGGCCTCGCCCTTTTGCAGCAGTTCAATCGAAATATTGTCGGGCGTGCGGATGAAGGCCATGCGTCCGTCGCGCGGCGGCCGGTTGATCAGGATTCCCGCGTCGCGCAGCTTGGCGCAATAGGCGTAAATGTCGTCCACCTCATAGGCGAGATGGCCGAAATTGCGCGCAGCCCCGTAAACCTCGGGGTCCCAGTTATAGGTCAGCTCCACCAGCGGCGCCTTGTCGGCCCGACCCGCCGCCTCGTCTTCCCCAGCCGCCAGGAACACCAGCGTGAAGCGGCCCTTCTCATCGACATGCCGGCGCGTCTCGATCATGCCCATCTTGTTGACGAAAAAATCGAGCGAGGCGTCGAGATCGGTGACGCGGATCATCGTGTGCAGATAACGCATGGCGCCTCCGGGCTGTTGGCTTTCATCCCCGGCCCTTATAAGGGCGGCGACGCACGAGGGCTATCATGCAGGCAGCACACGCCGACGAGGCGAAAGCCAAACGCCGGGCGGCGCTGCTGTCGGTGGCGACCAGCGCCGGCTTGACGGCGATGAAGCTTTCCGCCGGTCTCGCCTCCGGCTCGCTCGCGCTCTTGTCCGAGGGCGTGCACAATGCGCTCGACATCGCCGCCAGCGGGCTGACCTATTTCGCCGTCCGCGAAGGCGACAAGCCCGCCGACGAGGGCCATCCGTTCGGCCACGCCAAGGTCGAGGCGGTGGCGGCGTTGGCGCAGACCGCGTTTCTATTCGCGCTCGCGCTCGGCGTGGCGGTGATGGCGGCGCGCCGGCTGGGTCAACCCGCCGAGGTCGCCGCCGGTCTCTTCGCTTTCGCCGTGGTGATCGCCTCCATCGCGCTCGACATCTACCGCTGGCGGGCGCTGCGTCGGGTCGCGCGCGCCACCGGCAGCCATGCGCTGGAAGCCGATGCGCTGCATTACGCCGGCGATCTCGTCGCCTCCTGTTTCGTGCTGTTGGGCCTCGCCGGGGCGCGCTTCGGGCTGAGCCAGGGGGATGGGCTGGCGGCGCTCGCCGTCTCCGGCTTCATCGCCGTCTCCGGCTATCGGCTGGCGAGGGACACCATCGACGCGCTGGTCGACGCGGCGCCGGCAGGGCTCGCCGACGAGGTGCGCGAGGTTTTGGGCGGAGTCGGCGGCGTCGAGGGCGTCGATTATCTCCGGCTGCGGCGATCCGGGGCGGGCGCGGTCGGCGAACTCGGCCTTTTGGTGTCGCGCACCTTGCCGCTTGAGGGGGTCGCCGCGATCAAGCAGCGCGCGCAGGCCGCTCTCGGCCTGCGCTGGCCGCGGATGGCGCTGACGATCGCCGCCAATCCGCTGGCGCTCGACGACGAGAGCGTGCTGGAGCGCGTGCTGCTGATCGCCGCGAAACGGCGCCAATTCGTGCATCACGTCACGATCCAGCGGCTCGCCGGGCGCATCGTCGTCTCGCTCGATCTCGAAGTGGACGGGCAGATGGCGCTGGGCGAGGCGCATGAGGTCGCCAGCCGGCTGGAGGCAGCGATTGCGGCCGATTTCGGCGGCGGCGTCGAGGTCGACACTCATATTGAGCCGATGACGACGGGCGAACTCGACGGCGCCGACGCCGACCCCGCGATGACGCGCGCGCTTGGCGAGTGCCTGAGCCGGCAGGCGGCGGCGACCCCCTTGCTGCGCGACATCCACGACGTGCGGCTGCGCGCGGCGGGTCCGGGCTATTTCGCCGTGTTCCATTGCCGGGCTGATCGCAGCGCGACGGTCGAGGCGGTCCACGCGCAGGTGGACGCGCTCGAACGCGCCGCCCATGCCGAATTCCCCTCCCTCTCCCGCATCATCGGCCACGCCGAGCCGGGTTAGGCCGCCTCTTTGCGGACGATGATGCCGATCGAGGTGGAATCGTAATCCGCCAGCCGCAGCCGCAAATGCGGCTCGCCGCGCCCGAACGAGGGCAGGTCGACCACCGTCTCCGCATAGCCTTCGCCGAGTTCGTAATCGACCGGGCTGGGCGCGTGACCCTCGGCGATGAGATCGGCGACCAGCGCGTCGATGTCGCGGCGGCGATAGAGCGACAAATCCTGATGCTCGATCGTCGTGTCGTTCGAAGTCAGATTGAACTCGGTCGTGTGGATGGCGATCCCGCCCGGCTTCAGCACCTTCATCGCGTTGCGGATGAACTGCGTCCCATGCGCCAGCGAGCCCAAATGTTCGAGCGAACAGGCCGACCAGCAGAAATCGAACCGGCCGTTGAATTTCGGATCGATGGCGTTCATGTCGAGTTCGGCGAACGACACCAGATCGCCAAACATGCAATCGGTGCAGATGCCGCGATCATTCAGTGCGGTCAGGTCGGCGCTGTGCTCCATCGATTTCACCCAGCCCGCGCGCACCGCGCCTTCGAGCGACTGACCGGTGGCGACCACCTCGACGCCGAACGAAGCAAACAGCGCCGGCAGAGGCTCGCGCCCGACCCCGAAGCCCAAGCCCCGCTTGCCTGGCGCCAGCACGCCGCGCTCATAAAGCGCCTGCGCGATATAGACGAATTCCTATTGCTTGCGCAGATATTTGGGCCGGTCTTTCATCGCCCGCACCCAGAACCGATAATGGTCGAGCGAAAAATGCACCTGCCGGCATAAGGTCGAGCCGAACGGAATCGGCGCCGGCGCGGAGGACAGCGGCCGCTCGTCGCCGACGAAGCCGCGATAGACGGCGTTGCAATCGTCGCCGCGATAGCCCAGCGCCGCCGAGGGGTTGAAACCAGGTTCGCGCGCGAGTTCCCGCACGTCCTTCACCCGCCCCGTTTCGACCAGGCTGGCGAGCCGATCCACCTTGCCCGCGAGATCCTGCACCGTCCTTGCGATGCCGAGGCGCGAAATCGCCCTGTCAATGAATTTCAGCACAAAATCCTCTTTCCGCATCGGCGCCGGCCTATGCGATTTCCATAGGGTTGCGTTGGCCCCGACGTCAATCCGTCCGCGCTCGCTTCGATTTGCCCGACCCCCGCAAAGCCACTAGGGTTGAGCATCCTCCCCAACCCCCGATTCGCGACGCCATGGATTTCGACACCGAGAATCCCGATCTGCGCAGCGCGCATGTCATCGTCGTCGGCAACGAGAAGGGCGGCGCGGGCAAATCGACGCTGTCGATCCATCTCGCCGTGGCGCTGATGAAATCGGGCCACAAGGTCGCCTGCATCGATCTCGACACCCGCCAGCAGACCCTGTCGCGCTTTTTCGAGAACCGCGCCTCGTGGTCGAAACATGCGAGCTGGCCAATCGAACTGCCGCGCCATTGCGCGATGGGACGGGGCGAGAGCGACGACGTGCGCGCCAACGAGGCGCAGGAATTCGCCGCTTTCGCGCAGGCGATCAGCGACGTCGAACACGATTTCGAGTTTGTCGTGATCGACACGCCGGCCAGCGATTCCTATCTGATGCGGCTCGCCCATTCGCTCGCCGACACGCTGGTCTCGCCGCTCAACGACAGCTACATCGACGTCGATGTGTTCAGCCGCGTGCATCACGACCGCGAGCGGCGCGGCGGCGTCGCCCATTACGCCGATCTCGTGTTGCAAGCTCGGCGCAAGCGTCGCATCGTCGACAATGGCGTGATTGACTGGGTGATGGTGCGCAACCGCATGGCCTCGCTCAGCACCAACAACGCCAAGCAGATCGCCGTCAGCTTGGGGCGGCTTTCGCGCGAACTCGGCTTCCGCGTCGCCGACGGTCTGCACGACCGCGTCATCTTCCGCGAATTGTTCCCCATCGGCCTGACCGCGCTTGACCCGATCGAGGAGGGCGCGATCAACGGCTCGCTCACCGCGTCTCAGATCTCGGCGCGGCGCGAAATCGAGCAACTGCTGGTCGCCTTGGCGCTGCCGACGCGCGCGCCCGGCGTCGAGCACATGGAATCGCGCCGGCTGTGGCGCGACCGCGTGCTCGGCTATTACCACGAACTCGCGCGCGACGCCGAGACCGCGCATTGAAGACCGCGCTCTGCTTCACGCCCGACCGGAGCTTTTTCCCGCCCGCAATCCGAACGATCGCTTCCCTGCTCGCGCAAGGCGACGCCGACGCGTTCGATATTTTCATCTTCTGCGAGGAGAGCGACGTCACGCCCGGATATGACAGGCTCGACGCCGCAGTGAAATCGCGCATCCGGCTCGTGACGATGGATTTCGCGAAGCTGGACGCGGGGCTCGCGCCCAAGGGCCGCTTCTCTCGCGCGGTGTTCCGGCGTCTGTTTCTCGACCGGTTGCTGCCTGAAACTTACGCGCGTTATGTCGCGATCGATTCGGATATGCTGATCGTGCGTCCCGGCCTCGGCCGGCTCGCTGAGATCAATCTGCGCGGCCATTCCTTCGCCGCTGGTTTCGACATGATCTATCTCATGGATCACAAGGGCGGGCCGCTGGCGCGCGAGTTTCAGGGCTATCGCCGCGCGCTGGGGCTCGATCTGACGACGCCCTATTTCAACGCCGGCCTGATGTGCGTGGATCGCGCAGCCTGGCGCAAAGCGGGTTTCGCGGATGAGGCGGCGGCGCGGCTGCGTGGCAACCCGGAGCGCTACCCCTTCATGGAGCAGGACGCGCTCAACTCGCTCGCGCGCGGCGCCTTCGCGCCTTTGAGCCCGCGCTATAATTTCATGGGCGATTTCTTCCTCACGGGATTGGAGCGCGAGATCGCGCCGATCGTGCTGCATTTCGTCAATCAACCCAAACCCTGGCATTACCAGACATGGCGGGGCGAGGGCCGTTTCGCGCGCGCTTACGCCGAATGGTTCGCGACTTCGCCCTGGCCGGATTGGGGCGCGGGGCCGGGGGTTGATCTCGCGCGGCGCGGGCCTCGACCGACGCCGCTGCGCCGCCGTTTCGCCGAAAGCTTGCGCGTGTTTCTCGGCACGAGCCGCTTCGTAGATGTTTAACGAAAAGTAACTTTTAACAAATGCTTACCTTCCGCAACATCATCATAAAATGTCGTTAGGGTTAAACCCAAATTAAGCATTCCCCGCGATAGTCACGTTAACCGGTTCGTCATGTCGCTTCGAACCGCCTGACGGGGACTGTCCGATGAAATTTCTTGCCGCCGCCGGACTGGCGGGCGTCTGCCTGGCGACCTCGCCGCTTCTGGCCGCCGATCTGTTTTCGAGCGCGCCGCCGCCGATGGACGCGCCCATGGACCAGCCGATGGTCGACACCGAACTGGGGACCAACTGGTATATCAGGGGAGATGTCGGTTACGGGCAAACCAGCCAGGCGACCGTTATCCCGAACGCCGGTTTATTCCCGACGGTCGGCAATCAACCGATCGGCGACGCCAGTTCGCCTGTCCCCGCGATCCGTGGCAACAATCAAACCGCGATGAGTCCGGAGTTTGGGATCGGTTTCGGCTATCGCGTCAACAATTGGTTCCGCGCCGAGGCGGATTGGACGTTTTCCCGTGGTCCTGGCTTTGGCGCGATGCAGACCGTCTATTGCCCGGAGGTCGCCAACGCGGTTTCGAACTACGACTACAGCACCGGCACGCCTGTCGCGACTTCGGTCGGCTATCAATACGATTTCACCACCTGCAACGGCCGTCTCAATGTGAGCCAATACAACAACACCGGCCTTGCGATGGGCTATGCCGATCTCGGCCATTGGGGGCTGTTTACCCCCTTCGTGGGAGTCGGCGCCGGCATAAACGCCAATACGATCACGGGGTCGCTCAACTTCAATCAGACCGACACCGGAGTGAATTACACCGGTATGAAAGTCAACGGCGACGCGCCGGCGAATTATGTCGTTCAGGTCGGCGTGGATAGCCATGGCAAACCGATCTATGGCTTGATGCCGGGCGCCAGCCCCTCCTCCGGCGCTCCTCAGCCTATTGGCCCCGCCAACTGGCATCGTTCGATTTCGCAGACCAAATACAGCTTCGCCGCCGCCGCCACCGCCGGCGTGGGCATTCAGATCAGCCAGTCCGCCACGCTCGACCTCTCCTACAAGATGATGACGCTCGACATCGCGCGCGGCATGAAAGACATGCGCCACAGCTTCAACCTCGGCGTGCGCTACAACATCAACTGACGCTTCAATTCCTACGGCCGTGGAAACTGACCGTCGGCATGGCCGGGCTTGTCCCGGCCATGCAAGTCTTAGAGCTTCTCGCGGTTCAAAGATGCAGCTGACAGGTTGGAGATAGCCTTCGCGCTTCGCAGATGCGGACCGGCGCGGTTGCCTGCGACAAGCGCGGGTATGACGGGGCAACGCGCAGCGCTGACAATATAATATCCTCATTATATCCTCGCGCCTCAATCGCGCGCGAGGCTCGGCCACATCCGGGTCAGCACGTCGTCGCGCCAGAGATATTGATGCACGAGCGATAGTCCCGCGTGACCCGCCGCCGCCAGCAACAGCAGATTGGCCGCCCATTCATGCGCCTCGCCGATGGTTTCGCGCAGCGACTTGTCCTCGATCTTGGGAAATTGGATCAGGCCCCCCACGCTCGAACCCTTCGCGTAGAGATTGGCGATTCCCATCGCGATCACGTTGCCGATGCCGAGATAAAGTATCCCGTGCCCGGCGGCCGCGAGCTTGACCATCGCTGGCGAGCCCACCCCCGGCAGCCGCCGACTCGAGCGGACCCGCCATACGATGCGGGCGAGATAGGCAGCCAACAGAATCGCGCCGAGCGTGAAATGCGTCGATCACGCCGCGCCGCGCAAGGGTCCGCGCGGAAACCAGTCCGCCGTCTGGCCGATCATCCACAACGCGACGACCAGCGCGGCGGTGGTCCAGTGAACGCGAATCGTCGCCTGGTCGTAGGTCGCTTCAGTCATGCCGTTCCTCTGGGGTTGAGGGCGTCGCCGCCGCCCGCCGGACGCGCCAGCGCGATCATCCGATCGGCGACGGCGTAATCCTGATAACCGCAGCGCGCCAACGGCGCGGCGGCGGCGGTGTCGAACCGCCCGTCGCGAATCAGCGCATCGTCGATATGAAACGCGACGACCTCGCCAATCACAAGATGATTGTTGAGATCGCCGCCTGCGTGATTTTTCAGCCGCAGGATCTGCGTCACCTTACATTCCAGACTCGCATGGGCCCGCGCCACGCGCGGCGCCGCGACCAGCCGGCACGGCGCCATCTCCAGCCGCGCGTGCTCGAATTCGCTGGAGCCCCTCGGCAGCGGCGCGGAAGTCTCGCTCATCTCGCGCATCAGGTCGAAACTCGCCAGATTGAACACGAACTCGCCGCTCTCTTCCGCAAACGCCGCCGAATCCTTAAATCCCTCGCTGGAGAAGCCGAGTATTGGCGCCTCAACGGAAGCGAAGGCGTTGAAGAACGAATAGGGCGCGAGATTGACGCGGCCGTCTTTGGCGCGGGTCGAAATCCAGCCGATCGGGCGCGGCGCAATGATCGCCTTGAACGGATCGTGCGGGAGAGCCGTCTTGTCGCGCTTATGGGTTTCGTAGAACATGCGGCCTCAGAAGTGGGTGACGATGTCGGCGAGCGCGGGACGCGGCCGATCCTCGGGCGGACTTTTCGCGCGGCCGATATGCACGAAGCCGGCGATTCGCTCATGTTCCGCCAGTCCGACGCCGGCGCGGAAGCGCGCGTCATAGGCGCACCATTCCGTCAGCCAGGTCGAGGCGAAGCCAAGCGCGGCGGCGGCGATCTCCAGCGCCATCGCGCAGGCGCCGGCGGAAAGCACCTGCTCCCATTCCGGCACTTTCACATGCGGGGCCGCGCGCGAGACGATCGCGATCACCAGCGGCGAGCGGGCGAAGCGGTTGAGTTCGGTTTGTCGGCCCGCTTCGTCGAGATCGGGCTTGTCGGCAAGCCGCAGGTCGAGCGCCAGCCGGCCGGCGCGTTCACGCCCCTCGCCGGCGAACACGATGAACCGCCACGGCGCCAGCTTGCCGTGATCGGGCACGCGCGAGGCGAGCCGCAGCAGGGTTCGCAACTGATCGGCGTCGGGCGCCGGCCCTCCCAGAAAGGCCGGCCCGACGGAGCGGCGGCGCGACAATAACGCGAGGGCGTCGTTCAAATTTGACTCCGGGTTGCGGTCGCGCCCTCCCTGAACGGAAATCGCGAGCCTGTAAACCGCCCTTGCTTCGCCGCGAAGGGACGCTACAGCACCCCTGAAGGAGACGTTGGCGACCATGTTTCGGCGGAGTTTCATCGCAGGGCTGGGCAGCGCGCTCGCGGCGCCGGCGCTTGGCCAGGAGTCGGACGGCGGGCAGGGCACGCTCAACCTGTCGGCGTCGCTGGGCGCCGGCGCGCCTCTGCCGGCGGGCCTGCGCTGGCGCGTGTTCAGGGCGATCGCCGATGCGGACGGGTTGCACCGGCTGATGGTCGAATCGGCGCAGTCGCGGCCGAGCCTCACCGTGCCGGCGGGCGATTATGTCGTCCATGTCGCCTTCGGCCTCGCCAGCGGCGAGAAATCGGTGACCGTCGGCGCCGAGGCGCTCAACGTGAAGCTCACCCTTTCCGCCGGCGCGCTGCGCATCCATTGCACCGCCGCCGCCGACAAGCCCGTCGATCCCGCCAATATCTCGCTCGCCATCTATGTGCCCGAGCGCAACAACGCCACCGCCAAGCTGGTTTACGCCAAGGCGCGCGAGGGCGAGGTGATCGGCGTGCCCGAGGGCAATTACCACATCGCCTCGACCTATCTCGATTCGGTCGGCGTCGGCACACTCGGCCAGAAAGGGCCGGGCGAGGCGATCCCGTCCAATTCGATCTCGGCCGGCGACGTCAATGTGGCGACCGGCAAGATCGTCGATGTGACGCTTCGCCACCGCGTCGCCAAGCTGACGATCAAGCTGGTCAACGCGCCGGGCGGGGGGGCGCTCGCCAATTCGACCTTCACCGTGCTGACGCCCGGCGGCGACATCGTGCGCGAACTCGCCGGCGCGTTTCCCTCGCTGGTTTTGGCGGAGGGCGAATATGTCGTGGTCGCGCGCCACAACGCCAAGACCTATCAGGCGACTTTCACGGTGCAATCGGGTATGGACCGCGATGTGGAAGTGCTGGCCAAGGGCGCGACCAACTGAGGCGGCTGCCATGCAGACATTCTTCGTGCAGATCAAATGCTCGCTCGGCAAGACCTATCAGGTCGCCAATACGCTGGCCGAAGCCGAGATCGCCTCCGAGATCTATTCGATCGCCGGCGAATTCGACATCCTCGCCAAATTCTATGTCGAGAGCGACGTGGACATCGGCCATTTCGTCGGCGAGAAGGTGCATCCCATTCCCGGCATCGCCGACACGCGCACCCTCATCACCTTCCGCGCTTTCTGATTCGAGGTCTTTCTATGCGTTTGACTGCCCTGATCGCCGCCGCGCTCGTCGCCGGGACCGCCGCCCGCGCCACTGAGCCGGCGTATCTGTTCGACGCGCTGCGGATGCCGAAATACAAGCTGTCGTGGATGAAGCTGATGAAGGAAGTCGAGCCGACGCCGGACTGGCTGCTTCACTTCAACACCTTCGACGGCGCGGCGGGCGAGATGAAGCCGGTCACGGTCGAGGGCAAGCCGTCGATGCTGTCCTATGTCTGCAAACCCGCGGACTGCGCGGGCCACAAGTTCGAGGTGTTGTTCGATTCCGACGGCGCGCGCGCCTTTGGCGCGCTCGGCGGCAAGGACGAGCCGCCGGCCTTCTTCGGCAAGCCTGGCCCCGCGCAGCAGGAAGCGATGGCCCAGGCGCTGCGCCCGGCCGCCGCCGCGAAGGACGCCGCTCAGCCCAAACCCGAATCCACCGCCAAGTCCGAATAGACGGTCCTTCCGCCGCTCGGGTCGGTGGCGATATAGTCGGGGCCGTCGCCTTCGAGATAGGTCGGCCCGACCGGGATCTTGCCGCGCGCGCCGGGGATGTCGAGCACGTAGGTCGGCATTGCCAGACCCGACAGCCGCGCCCGCAAAGCGCGCACCAGCGACTGTCCCTGCACTAGACTCGGCCGCAAATGCGCGGTGCCCGGCGCCAGATCGGGATGATGCAGGTAATAGGGCTTGACGCGCATCTCGACGAAGGCGCGCATCAGCGCTGCGAGCGTCTCCACCCGGTCGTTGACCCCCTTCAGCAGCACCGTCTGGCTCACCATCGTCACGCCAGCCTCGATCAGCCGACGGCAGGCCGCGCGGGCCTCGTCCGTCAGTTCGCGCGGATGGTTGGCGTGCAGGGCGACATAGACCGTCTTGTCATGGCCCTGCGTCAGCGCCGCCGCGAGCTCGGCGCTCACCCGTTCAGGCGCGGCCACCGGCAGCCGCGTGTGCCAGCGCAGCACTTTCACATGCGCGATTTCGGCCAGCGCCCGCGTCGCCTCGGCGAGCCGACGCGGTGACAGCGCCAGCGGATCGCCGCCCGTCAGCACGACCTCCCATATCTCGGGACGTTCGCGGATATAGGCCAGCGCCGCCGCGAAGGCTTGGCGGTCGAGCGTGGGGCCGCCGGGGCCGACGCTCTCGCGGCGAAAGCAGAACCGGCAATAGACCGCGCAGACCGACACCAGCTTCAGCAGCACCCGGTCGGGATAGCGATGCACGAGACCGCGTGTCGGGCTTTTCAGCTCGTCGCCGATGGGGTCGTCGCGCTCTTGGGGTTCCCGCAGGAGTTCACGCGCATCGGGCAAAACCTGACGCGCGATCGGGTCGTCGGGATCGTCGGGGTCGATCAGGGCGGCGAGCGCGGGCGGCACGGCCAGCGCGTAGCGGCTCGCCACCGCGCCCCATTCCGCCTCGCGCTCGGGAGGCCCGAGGCCGGCTTCGATCAGGGCGCGCGCGGTGGTCAAGGTCATGGGGCGCCCTCTAGCACGGGCGAGACGCGATAAACGACTCCAACTTCACGACATCTTGCGCTAGGCTGAGGCGCCGGAGACGTGAGATGGCGTTCGAAAACAGGCGTCCGCAGGATCTCGCCGAGCGCGTTTCGCGACGCCGCGCGGCCCGTGGCGAGGCGCCCGTCTCCGATACATGGCGGCGCGAGAGTTTTACGCTGCCGCGCGCCGAGGCGCGGGTGAAAGCGCGCGAATGGTTCGACCGTTACCCCAAAGCCGCCTATTCCACCGAGATCGAATTCTGGCGCGAGCTGGAGGACGGCCGCATCGAATTCACCATGCGGCGGCTGCCGACCGCGGACTGATTACTGTCTTGGGTTGTAGTTTCTCGCAATTTCGTTGCTGCGAAAGCAGTTTCGCCGACGCAAACTTGTATTTGCGCCGCGCGAAAATGTGTTACCCTAGTTTGTTTCGATCTCACCCTTATTACATTTTGAGACGTCGGCGGCGGTCCGTCGGGAGAGGCAGATTGTAAAGTGGCGGAAGACAGCCGATTCAACCAGGACAAAGTTAATTTTGCTAAGCCGCCGGAAATGCTCTGTGACGCGATTGACTCTATTGGCGTACACAATGGCGTGGCGCGGATCATGTTCGCTCGATTGACGGCATCGGGCGCGGCCGCACCCAATTTGGAGTTGCTGATCCCTCACGAAAATTTGCAGTCGATAGTCACCGTGCTGCAATCCATCGAAGTCTGATCGATAGCAGCGCGGCGGCGGCGTCTCAAAGCAGCATCTCCGGCCGGATCGGAAACTTGCGCGGCCGCACGCCGGTCGCGTGCCACACGGCATTGGCGATCGCCCCCGCCGTGCCGGTGACGCCGATCTCGCCGACGCCCTTGACCCCCAGCGCGTTGACGTGAGGATCGCGCTCCTCGACCATGATCGCCTGCATCGCGGGCACGTCGGCGTTGGTGGGGATGAGATATTCGCTTAAATTGGCGTTGAGGATGCGGCCCGTGCGCCGGTCGATCACCGCATCCTCGTGCAGCGCGAAGGAAAGGCCCCAGATCATGCCGCCGAAATACTGGCTCTGCGCCAGACGCGGGTTGATGATCCGGCCGGCCGCGAAGGCGCCCACCAGCCGGGTCGTGCGAACCATGCCGAGGTCGGGATCGACCTTCACCTCGGCGAATACGGCGCCGTGGGCGTGCATCGCATATTGCTTCTGCGCCGCAGGATCGGCCGCGCCCTTGCCCTCGCCGGAGATCTCGGCGATTCCGGCCCGCGCCATGATCGCGGCGTAGCTTTCGCCGCGCGCCTCGTCGTCGCGGCGCGTCAGCCGGCCGGCGCGGGCGATCACGCCGGCGTTGCCGGCGCCGTAGAGCGGCGAATGCGGGTCTTGAGTGGCCAGCGCCGCCAGCTTGGCGATCGCGTCGCCGCCGGCGTTGTGGATCGCGAGCCCCGCCGTCGCCGTATGGCCGGAGCCGCCCGCCATGCCCGCATCAGGATATTCCGACGTGCCGGAGCGGAATTCGACTTGAGCCAGCGGCAACGCCAGCGCGTCGGCGCCGATCTGCGCCAGCGCCGTCCAGGCGCCTTGGCCCATGTCGTGGCCGGTCGCCTCGATGCGGCCGGAGCCGTCCGCATGGACGACCGCGCGCGCGGAGCCCTGGAACATCACGGCCGGGAAGGTCGCGACGCCGACGCCCCAGCCGACCAGCAGCCCGTCGCGCTCGCGCATCTGGCGCGGCGCGAGCGGCCGTCCCTCCCAGCCGAACGCCTTGGCGCCCTGCGCGAAACATTCGCGCAGCGCCTTCGAGGAGAACGGCTTGCCGGAGATCGGCTCGGTTTCGGCGTAGTTGAGCAGGCGGAAAGCCAACGGGTCCATCCCCTGCGACGCCGCCATTTCGTCGATCGCGCTTTCCAGCGCGATCGAGCCCGACGCCTCGCCCGGCGCGCGCACGAACATCGGCGTGCCGGTGTCGAGCCGCACAGCCTCATGCGAGCTTTTAATCGCGGGCGAGGCGTACAGCGTATGCGAGGCGTCGGCGGACGCCTCGAAGAAGGCGTCGAAGGTCGAGGTGGCGATTCTGGCGTGATGGGCGAGCGCCGTCAGCCGCCCTTCCGCATTCACCCCGAGCCGGAGCCGCTGGCGCGTCGGCGAGCGGTGGCCGAACGGCCCATAAAGCTGGGCGCGGGTGACGACCAGCTTGACCGGGCGCCCGGTCAGTTTGGCGGCCATCACGCCGAGCACTATCGGCCCTGACATAAGCCCCTTGCCGCCGAACCCGCCGCCGAGGAACGGGCAGCGCACCAGCACATCCCTAGGCGAAAGGCCGAAAATCTCGGCGAAGCGCGCGCGCCCGAACGCGAGCGCCTGGGTCGGCGTGTCGATCGTCAGCTTCCCGCCCTCGAAGGCGGCGACGATGGCATGCGGCTCCATCGCGTTATGGAATTGCATCGGCGTCTCGTAAGTCGCATCGATCCTGCGCGCGGCTAACGCCAGCCCCGCCTCGACGTCGCCTTTTTCCGCCACCGCGGGATGGCCGACGCCGACGAACGGCGGCGCAAAACTCTCAACGTCGTCGAGCGTCACGCGCGCCGGCTCGCTCTCGTAACGCGGCGCCAGCAACGCGGCGCCCTCGGTCGCCGCCTCCAGCGATTGCGCGATCACCACGGCGATCGGCTGGCCGGCGTAGCGCACGCGGTCGTTCTGCAGGGCCTGAAAGCAGAAGTTGAACGGCTGGTCGTGCACGTCGGGATCGACAAAAATCTTCGGCCGATGCTCCGACGTCATCACATCAACGACGCCGCGATGGCCTTTCGCCGCGCCGACATCGAGCGAAGTCACCCGCCCCCGCGCGATCGTGCTGACCGCCATCGCCGCATAGAGCAGCCCGTCCGGACGCTGGTCGGCGGCATAGGTCGCCCGGCCGGTGACTTTGAGCGGGCCGTCGAGACGGGTCAGCGGCTGGCCAGAATTGGAGCCATGGCGCGTATGCGCGGGATTTTGCGAGAGGGCGATCTCGGTCATGGGGAGGCTCCGAAAGGCGAGGCGGGCAAAGCGGGCAGGATGGTCCCCGCCGCCGCGAGCCGCAAAGCGCGCTTCACCACGCGGCGGGCGAGTTCAATCTTGAACGCATTGTCGCCGACGGCTTCCGCGCCCACGAGCGCGGCCTCGGCGGCGGCAGCGAAGTTTTCCTCCGAGGGCCGCTTGCCCGCCAGCGCGGCCTCGGCCGCTCGCGCGCGCCACGGTTTAGGCGCGACGCCGCCGAGCGCAATGCGCGCCTGCGCGATAACGCCGCCGTCGAGCTGTAAAGCCGCGGCGGCCGAGACCAGCGCGAAGGCGTAGGACACCCGGTCGCGCACTTTCACATAGCGGGCGTTGGCGGCGAAGCCGGCAGGCAGCCGGACAGCGACGATCAACTCGCCGGGGCGCAGTTCGCTCTCCCGCGCCGGCGTATCGCCGGGCAAGCGATAGAATGGGTCGAAAGCGACCTCCCGCTTGCCGTCTCGCCCCGCGATCTCCACCACCGCGTCGAGCGCGCTCAGCGCGACGCAAAGGTCGGAGGGATGCGTGGCGACGCAAGCCGCGCTCGCGCCCAGCACCGCCGCGCCGCGCGAATCGCCCTCCCGAGCGTCGCAGCCGGCGCCGGGCGCGCGCTTGTTGCAGGCGCTGGCGGGGTCGAGGAAATAGGCGCAGCGCGTGCGCTGCATCAGATTGCCGCCGAGCGTCGCGGCATGGCGCAGTTGCGCCGAGGCGCCGGCCAGCGTCGCCTCCGCGATCAGCGGAAAGCGCGCAGCTAGCCCTGTGTGACTGGCGAGATCGGCGTTGCGGACCAGCGCGCCGATCCGCGCGCCGCCGTCGGCCGACAACTCGATGGCGTCGAGCCCTTCGAGCTTGCCGATATGCACCAGCCGCCCCGGCCGGGCGATTCCGGCCTTCATCAGATCGACCAGATTGGTGCCTCCGGCCAACACCGCCGCGTCGGGCGCGGCGACCGCCGCGAGCGCCTCGTCAAGCGTGCGGGGCGAGACGAATTCGAACGCGTTCATGCGACGTCCTTTCGTGCTTCGGATTCGAGCCGCCGCCCGGCCGTCTGCACCGCTTCGACGATGCCGACATAGGCTCCGCAGCGGCACAGATTGCCGCTCATCCCCTCGCGGATGCGCTCGGGGTCGCGCCAGTCGCCGCCTTCCGCGAGAAAGGCGGTCGCGCTCATAATCTGCCCCGGCGTGCAGAAGCCGCATTGCAGCGCATCGTGTTCGATAAACGCCGCCTGCACCGCGCTCAGCGTCGCGCCCTGCGCCAGCCCCTCGATGGTGACGATCTCGGCGCCGTCGAGCGTGGCCGCCAGCACGAGGCAGGAATTGATGCGCCGTCCGTCGATGATGACGGTGCAGGCGCCGCATTGGCCGCGATCGCAGCCCTTCTTCGCGCCGGTCAGCCCCAGCCGCTCACGCAGCAGGTCGAGCAGGGTCACGCGGGGATCTTCGAGCGCGACTTCGCGCTTCGCCCCGTTGATCACAAGTGAGATCGCCATTGGCGCCTCCGTTTCGCGCTCGACCAAAAGTGTAGTGATACGTTGATTCGGTTCAGGCTATAAACGCTTAGCCCCACGACCCGGATAATACGGAGGCAACCTCCGTTTTTCAACGCGCTTTTGGACACGAATGAGTGAAGTCTTGTGAGTGAGGTCTTGCCCGCGCCGCTGTCCCGCGCCCCCCGCGCCGACGCCGCGCGCAATCGCGACCGGCTGCTCGCCTCTGCGAAAGCCGTGTTCAGCACGGGCGGCGCCGAGGCGAGCCTGGAGGCTGTCGCGCGCCACGCCGCCCTCGGCATCGGCACGCTCTACCGCCATTTCCCCACCCGCGAGGCCCTGTTCGAGGCGGTCTATCGGCGCGAGGTGGAGGAATTGGCGGCTCTGGCCGAGCGGCTGTCGGGGGAGGATTCGCCGGCGCAAGCGCTGCGGCGTTGGGTGAAGGCGAATGTCGAATTCGTCGCCACCAAGAAGGGCATGGCCGCCGCGCTGGCGCTGGCCGCGCACAACAAGGCGCTGTCGGCCTATTCCTTCGCGCGGCTCAGCACGGCCGCCGCGCTGCTGCTCGACCGCGCGCGCGAGGCCGGCGCGCTGCGCGCCGAAATCTCGCCGGAAGACCTGTTCCGCGCCATGATCGGCATGTGCCTCGCCCACGACCAGCCCGGCTGGCAGGCGAGCGCGCTGAGGCTGATGGACGTGTTTCTCGACGGGCTGCTGCGGCCGGAGCGGCCGCTCTAAAGCTGCTCCACCCCTTTCACCTCCGGCAGGAAATGTTTGAACAGGTTCTCGATGCCGTGCTTCAGCGTCGCGGTCGACGACGGGCAGCCGGCGCAGGCGCCTTTCATGCCGAGATAGACAATGCCGTCGCGGAAACCCTTGAACACGATGTCGCCGCCGTCGCCCGCCACCGCAGGCCGCACGCGCGTCTCAAGCAACTCCTTGATCGTATCGACGATCTCAAGGTCGCCGGCCGCGAAAAACTCCTCCGCCTGGGCGGCGACGCCCGATAGCGCCGGCGCGCCCGACAGGAAGAACTCGGTCACCACCCCGAGCACGGCCGGGCGCAGATGCTGCCACTCGCCCTCGCCTTTGGTGACGGAGATGAAATCGGGCGCCAGAAACACGCCGCGCACGCCGGGAATTTCCATCAGCGCCTTGGCGAGCGGCGAGCGCTCGGCCTCCTCAGCCGAGGTCGCCTCGAACGTGCCGGCGTCCAGCACGGGCCGGCCGGGCAGAAACTTCAGCGTGGCGGGATTGGGGGTCGGCTCGGTCTGGATGAACATCGGCGTCCTCTGTCGTTAAGAAGACAGATAGGCCGCGCGGCGCGGCAGCGCAATGTCCGGCCGAGCTAAACCCTGCCGCGCGAATGCGGTTGACGGCGCGCGCCGGCTTTGTCTTTGCTGCGCCCTGTCACGGCCAAGGGGGCGAAATGCGCGGGGCGAAACGGCTGGCAGCGGCGATCGGCGTGAGCGCGGCCCTCGGGTTGGCCGGCGTCAGCGCCGCGCGGGCGCAGGACTCCGTGATCGGCACGATCTGCGACATGATCGATTCCTCCGCCCGCGCCCAGACCCTGCCCGTGGCCTTCCTCACCCGGCTGATCTGGCAGGAGAGCGGTTTCCAATCCAAAGCGGTGAGCCCGGCGGGCGCGCAAGGCATCGCGCAGTTCATGCCGGGGACGGCCGACGCGCGGGGTCTGGCCGATCCGTTCGATCCGTCCTCGGCGATTCCGAAAGCCGCCTCGCTTTTGTCCGAACTTCGCAACCAGTTCGGCAATCTCGGCCTTGCCGCCGCCGCCTATAACGCCGGCCCCGGCCGGGTCGCCAAATTCGTCGCCGGACAATCCGATTTGCCCGGCGAGACGCAGGATTATGTTTCTATCATCACCCGCCACGCCGCCGAGGAATGGCGGGCTAAGGACGCCGCCAAGCTGACCGAGGAAGAGGTCTTTCCCGACGCCTCCTGCGTGCAGATCGTCGGCAAGTTCCGCGTCGCCGAGCCAAGGCTGTTCGCGCGCTCTTCGTTCTGGGCGCCGTGGGGCGTGCAGATCGCCGGAAGTTTCAACAAATCGGCGGCGCTCAACCAATATAGCCGCGCCAAGGCCGAATACGCGGCCATTCTGGGCGGCGTGCAGCCGATGGTGCTGGCCGGGCGCCTGCGTAGCCGCGGCGCGCGCCCCTATTACCGCGTGCGCGCGCCCGCCCCGACGCGCCAGCAGGCCGAGGCGATGTGCGCCCGGCTGGAGAGGGTCGGCGGCGCCTGCGTCGTGCTGCGCAGCACCTGAGCCGCGCTCACAGCAATTCCGGCCGGTTCGCCTGCAAATAGGCGCGGTACGACCGAGGCCCCTCGACGAAGGGGTCGGCGAAGCGCGCCGCAAGATCGCGGTCGCGCCGCCACAGCCGCCTTGCGGCGCGGGCGATCGGCGCGCCGCCGTCGAATCTTGCAAAGGCCCAGCCGCGCGCCGCCGGCGCGCCCGCGGCGGCGCAGGTCCGGTCGTAATACGCTTCCAACTCGTAAGGCGCGAGCCGGCGCCCGGCCGAGCGGTCGATCCACAAGGGATCATCGACCTCGGCGAACTGGTAGAATTTGAGCGGCGCCTCGCCGTTGACCAGAATCGCGCCGTCGCGCGCGATCTCGACCCGGCGCCGGCTGAGGTTCCAGCACGCGACATTGCAGCCGGGATCGCGCAGGATCTCCACCCGGTCGAACAGCGCGGGCGCGAGATCGGCGCATTTCTGGTCGAGATAGAGCCCGGCCGGCGCGTCGTCGTAGCAGCCTTCGTCGAGCCGGCCAGAATACCAGCGCGCGAACGCCGCCCCAGCCACGTCGTTGCAGACCCCGAGAAAACCCAGATTATAGATTCCGTAGCGCTGGGTCTTGGCCTCGTTGTCGGCGATCGCCTGCGCGCTCGCGTTGGGCTCGCTCTGATGCGGCGTCAGCAGGATCGAGGCGGCGTCGAGCCGGCGTTCGAGATCGGAGAGCTCGTGAAAGATCGCGATGTCCGGGCTGAAGAAAAACACCTTCTGCGCGCCGTTAGCGAGAATTTGGGCCAGCGCGCGACCCTTCACCGCCGCGCGCGCCTCGGACGCCTCGTGCGCGAACACAAAGCCGCGCCATTCGTCGCCATAGAGCGCTTCGGCGTCGAGCACGAGATCGAACGCCTCGCGCCAGCTTTCGTCCTCCCCGGGCCTGGGCTGATCGACCAGCACCGCCACGCGCGCCCAGGCCGGGCAATGCGCCGCCAGACCGCGCGCCAGCGTCAACGCGCGGGCGAGATCGTCGCGGATGAAGCTCGTGAAAGCAACGACGCCGGTCACGTTGCCTCCCCATCATCACGGTCGCGCCGAACGCGCGCCAGCGGGCGGGGGAAGCGTTCGCGCTCGCGCATATAGGCGATCGCACGTCCCTCGACGAAGAAGGCCACGACGTCCTCGTCCGTCTCGAACGCCCGCCCGCGCCGCTCCGCCTGCGCCAGCCACGCGGCATGGCCGCTATGGGCGAGCGCGACCAGATCGCAGCCGGCGGTCAGGGCCTCGATCGCCTCGGGCGAATGGGTCTGCGGCCCCTCCCGCGCCATGACAACGAGATCGATGCGCCGCTCGATCAGTTTCGCCCGCAGGCTCGTCGCATCGTCGGGCGCCGTTTCGACGCTGAACAGCTGGCCGCGCGGCTTCAATTCGGCGGCATGACCGAAATGATGGAACGCGTAGGCGGCGAGATCGCCGCAGGCCTCAAGCAGGCGCTCGTAGGTGGGCCAGCCCTCGGCCAGCGTCGGCGCCCCGATAAAGGCGACGCGCACGGGCTGCGCTTCGCCCACGAGATCGTCCTCGGCGGGATCGGGCAGCGGTTCGAGCCGGGTCGGCGCCATCGCCTCGGCGGATTCGTGCGGCAGATCGCTCGCCGCCCGCCACAGCGCCAGCGCGGGTTCGGACGGGGCGACGACCGCGAAGCGGCAGCGCTGGAACAGCCGCTGCATCGCCGCGAGTTGCGCCTTGCGCGCCTCGCCGTAGCTGCAAATGCCGCAGGCGGGCGAACCCGGCGGCGGCGCGCCGCAGAAGGCGACGTCGTTGCGCAGCAGTCGCGCGCTCGGGCAGATCGAAGCGAAATCGCCTAAGTGAAATTCCCGCCGACCCGGCTCCAGCGCCGCCTCGATGCTCAACAGCCCCTCGACCGAACATCCCGCCGCGTCGTTCACAACCAGCGCCCGCTCGGCTGGCAGGGCCTCGCGCAGCGCGACGATCGCCTTGGCGATCTCCGCGTCCATGGCGACGCCGAGCGGCTCGCCGTCCAGAATCAGCCGGGTTTGCGCCCACGCCGCCGGCATGGCCGTGAGCGTCGCCGCCGCGCGCAGCGGCGCGGCTTGCAGACAAAGCCAGCCCGTCGGCGCGCAGGGCGGCCGCGCGCCGACGGCGTAGAGAAACCCTTGCGCGCCCGACAGCGCGGCCACCAGCCGCGCGGCAAGTTCGTCCGCGCCGAGTGGCGTCGGATCGGGCGCCGCCGCCTCCGGCGCTTCGCTGACGCGGGCGCGTTCGAGAATCATCCGCTCGGCGTGGCGCGGCCGTTGCGACGTGCGCCCTTCCGCGCGGCCCTTGAAAATATAGTGCCAGAACGGATTGTCGCCGGCGGCGCGCACATCGGCGTTGGCGGCGAGATAATAGGCGGTGTCGAACCACGCCGTGGGGTTGAGCGACTGGCGCCAGCCGAAGAAATTGTAATGCTCCAATTCGTCGAGCGCGGAGGCGGCGAAATCGGGGCAGGCGTCGGCATAAAAGGCGTAGTCGAAATAGGGCGCGAGCAGCGTCAAGCGCCCATCGCGATAGAGCCGCGCGCGCGACGCCGCGCGCCGGGCCAGCGGCGCCTCGTAGCGCCCCTCGGCGACGGCCGCCTCGTAGGCGGCCTGGATCAGCCTCGTCCGCAATTCGGCCGGGGTTCCATGCACGCGCAACGCCTCGCCGTTCGACACCGGAGGGGTCCGGCCGTTGGGATTCATGACATTTCGCGCCCCGTCGCGTCAGCTTGCAAGCAGGCGGAAGGGATGCGCGGGATAGACGCCGAGAATACGCACCTCGCGCGAGAAGAAGCTCAGTTCTTCCAGCGCGCGGGCGAGCGGTGGGTCTTCGGGATGGCCATCGACGTCGGCGAGAAATTGCGTCGCCGTGAATTCCCCGTCCACCATGTAGCTTTCCAGCTTGGTCATATTGACGCCATTGGTGGCGAAGCCGCCAAGCGCCTTGTAGAGCGCGGCCGGCACGTTGCGGACGCGAAACACAAACGTCGTCGCCACCGCCCTATTGCCGGCCGGCGCCCATTTCGGCGTCTTCGACAGCACAACGAACCGCGTCGTGTTGTGTTCCGCGTCCTCGACGTTATCGCGCAGCGTCGCCAGCCCGTAGATCTCACCCGCCAATCCCGTGGCGAGCGAGGCGCGCGAGGGGTCGCCCGCCTCCCTCACCTCGCGCGCCGAACCGGCGGTGTCGCCCGCCACCACGGGTTTTAGCCCCAGTTCGCGGATGATTTTTCGGCATTGGCCGAGCGCGTGGACATGGCTGTGCAAGCTGCGCAGGTCCGCCAGTTTGGCGCCGGGCAAAGCGAGCAGTTGGAAATGGATCGGCAGAAAGGTCTCGCCGATGATGTGCAGGTTCGAGGCCGGCAAAAGATTGTGGATGTCGGCGACCCGCCCCGCGATCGAATTCTCGATCGGGATCATGCCGAGTTCGGCCGCGCCATCGTTGAGCGCGGCGAAGGCGTCCTCGAAAGTGGCGCAGGGCAGGGGCTCGAATTGGGGAAAATTCTGCGCGCAGGCGATATGCGAATTCGCGCCCGGTTCTCCCTGATAGGCAATCCTGCTCATGATGCTCCTTTTGGCGCCAGCATCACGCGGGCGCGCTCCAGATCTTCCGCCGTGTCGACCCCGAGCGGGGCGACGTCGACCAAGGAAATGTCGATCCGCATCCCCGCCTCCAGCGCCCGCAATTGTTCGAGCCGCTCGCGCAATTCCAGCGCCGAGGGCGGCAGCGCGACGAATCGCTCCAGCGCGGCCCGGGCATAAGCGTAGAGGCCGATATGGTGCAGCAACTCGCCCGGCCCCCAAGGGGCGGAGGCGCGCGTAAAATAGAGCGCGCGCAGGCGGCGCTCGCCCACTGGCGTTCCCACCGCCTTGACGACATTGGGATTTTCGCGCTCCTCGGCGCGCCGAATCGGCGTCGCCAGCGTCACGATGTCGGCCTCGCCCATCGCGGCGGCGGCGCGCACGGCTGCCGCCTCGATGGTCGGCAGGTCGCCCTGCAGGTTGACGATCACATCGTGGCGGCGGTCGGGGTCGATCCGCGCCAGAGCCTCGGCGATTCGGTCGGTGCCGGAGACATGATCGGCCCGCGTCAAAACAGCGCGCCCGCCCACCGCTTCCACCGCTTCGACGATGGTGGCGTCGTCGGCGGCGACCACGACCGGCCCCAGATCGGCCTCGATCGCGCGGCGCCAGACATGCGCAATCATCGGCGCGCCGTTGATGTCGGCGAGCGGTTTGCGCGGCAGCCGCGTGGAACTCATGCGGGCGGGGATCAGGATGAGCGGACGGGACAAGCGCGAAAACTTAAAGAGAGAAGGTCGCTGGGGAACGCGCTTATACGTGTTGCCAAGCCGCGGGCAAAGCGGCTAATCAGCGCGGGACCGACGCGTCCGACGGGGGGCGCGGAAAGACAAGGGAGTGTCGCACACGTGTCTGGCGGCGGGATCACCACGACCGATACCAACAAGACCGCGCTGGCGGTGATGTCGGTGCTGCTCCTCACCATGGGGCTCGGCGTCTTTTCAAACGCGCTTTATGCGCCCGACCATCCGGCCAAGCCCGGCTACGCGCTTCCCGCCGGCGAAGCCGCCGCCGCCAAGGCCGACGCGCCGAAGGAGGAGCCGCTGCCGGCGCTGCTCGCCAAGGCCGACGTCGCGAAGGGCGAGGCGGACACGAAAGTCTGCCAGTCCTGCCACAGTTTCGACAAGGCCGGCGCCCCCAAGGTCGGCCCGCCGCTCTATGGCGTCGTCGGACGGCCTAAGGCCTCGGTCGCAGGCTTTGGCTATTCCGATGGCCTGAAAGCCAAGGGCGGCAATTGGACCTACGAGGATCTCTACGCCTTCCTGACCAAGCCGTCCGCATATATCGCCGGGACTAAGATGACCTATCCTGGCGAGCCGGAGGCGCAGAAGCGCGCCGACATCCTCGCCTATCTGCAAAAAGACGCCGATTCGCCGGTCCCGTTCCCGAAGTGACGGGATGAGCGCGCCGCGCTCGCCGTGAACCGCTATCTTCTTCTGGCCGCCGCCATCGTCGCCGAGGTCGCCGCGACCACTGCGCTCGCCCGCTCCGCCGGCTTCACGCGGCTCGGGCCCGGCGTCGTCGTCGTGGTTGGCTACGGCGCGGCGTTCTATCTGCTCTCGCTGGTGTTGCAGTCCATGCCGACCGGCGTGGTCTATGGCCTGTGGTCGGGCCTCGGAATCGTGCTGATCACCCTGGTCGCCTGGATCTGGGGCCGCCAGCCGCTCGATCTGCCCGCCGTGGCCGGGTTGGCGCTGATCGCCGCGGGCGTCCTGGTCATCAATCTGTTTTCGCAGGCCGGAGGCCATTGAGATGGCGCTGCGGCTAAGACGCGCCGGCCCCGGCGACTCCGGCCTCGTGCTCGCGCTGATCCGCGAACTCGCGGATTACGAAAAACTTGGCCACGAGGTCGACGCGACGGAGGCGATGATCGAGGCGGCGCTGTCCAGCGCGACGACCCATTGCGAGATCGCCGAATGGAACGGCGAACTCGCGGGGCAGGCGCTCTGGTTCACCAATTTCTCGACCTTCCGCGGCCGCAGCGGCCTCTATCTCGAAGACCTCTACGTGCGTCCCGCCTTCCGCGGCCGGGGAATCGGCAAGGCGTTGCTGGCGCATCTGGCGCGTCTCTGCGCCGAACGCGGTTGGCCGCGCATGGAATGGGTCGTGCTCGACTGGAACCAGAGCGCGATCGATTTCTACCGCTCGCTCGGGGCGGAAATCGCCGGGGACTGGCGGCTGTGCCGGCTCGACGGCGAGGCGTTGACGGCGCTGGCGCGGGAGGGATGAGCCGTTGGAATCCGGCGCTTGCGTCGCTCGTCGGGCTAGCCTAGTTTCCATCGAATGTGTGGGTTCCGTGACCCGCTGCCGTCGAGGTCGAGCGCCATGATCTTCCGTGCATTTCTGTTTGCGATGCTTGCGGTGGTCTTGTTCTGCGGCCCCACAGCGCGCGCCGAAAACTGTAGCAGCCCGGTTGATTGCACCTGCTCGCCGCCGGAGAGGCCGGGCCAGCAATCGATCTACCTTGGACATTACCAAGGCCTCATCGCGCTTTACGACGCCGCGCCGAACCTCGGGCAACGCGCCGCAGTGCGCCTGGAATGTCCGCAAACGGACCATTGCGTGTGCGCCTTTCCCATCGACTTCCAAATTCGCAACGAGAAGCCGGAGAGCGGGCGTTTTCGTGCCGCCTTTACCGGATCGCCGTCGATCGGCGCCTTTCCCGACACGTCGTTCGGTTTGGGCGCGAGCGCGGACGGACGTTTGCTCGTCGATCCAAAAGCGTTTCTGGCGAAATATTTGCGCGCCGACGGACCGCGCCTTGTGCTGAGGACGCGCGCCCTGCGTCTCGTTCGCATCCGGCTGATCGACACTCCCATCAATTGGGGCATCGAACGTTGGAACACGCGAACGCGTGTCACGGCCAAGGCCAGTTGGACGCGGGTTATTGTTGGCGTCAGCAATTTTCTCACCCTGGGCCTGAATGGATTAGACGCCGGCGGCGCGCTCTTCGCAGTGGATGAGAGCGGCCGCGTAATTCTCGATAAGGTCATCGGACCCGTCGCCTTGCGACCGGCTTCTCAGAACACCATCGATATCGGCGGACGTTAAGTCTGGGCCGCTGTTTGGCCACGGCGTCGTGGGTTGTGAACCGCCTTAATCGGTGCGGGCGCTGCGGGCGCGAGGAGGCGAGGCGTTGACGGCTTTGGCTAAGCGCGGTTGAACAGGCGGAGAGGGAACGCCCATGGACACCAAGCCGCCGCTGCCGCCGTTCACGCTGGAGACCGCGCTCCAGAAGGTCCGTATGGCCGAGGACGCCTGGAACAGCCGCGATCCCGCCCGCGTCGCGCAGGTCTATACGCTCGACACTTTGTGGCGGAACCGCGCCGAATTCCCTAGAGGCCGCGACGAGGTGCAGCGCTTCCTCGCGCGCAAATGGGCGCGCGAACTCGATTACCGCCTGATCAAGGAATTGTGGGCGTTCCGCGACAACCGCATCGCGGTGAGATTCGCTTACGAATGGCGCGACGACAGCGGCTCGTGGTTTCGCTCCTATGGCAACGAAAATTGGGAGTTCGAGCCGAGCGGCCTGATGGCCCGCCGCTTCGCCAGCATCAACGATCTGCCGATCACGGAAGCCGACCGCCTGTTCCGCTGGCCGCTCGGACGCCGGCCGGACGATCATGCTGGGTTGAGCGAGCTGGGGCTGTAACCGCGCTATAGGTTTGGCTTATAGCGGCGCGGCCTGCGGCATATCACCGGCTTGCCCGCCGCCCCCTTTCCGCGTCATATCGCGGTTGAAAAATCTCGGGGAGGAAAACATGGATCTCGGCGTCACCGATAAAGTTCGCCCGCTCATCGCGTCCGTGCGCGCGATGGTGCGCGACGAGATCATCCCAGTCGAGCACGAATACGAGGCCGAGGTCGGCAAGGGCGGCGACCGGTTCGCCTACACCCCACGCATGACCGAGATCATGGAGGGCCTGAAAGCGAAGGCGCGCGCCAACGGCCTGTGGAATTTCTGGCTCACCGGTTCCGACAAGGGCTATGGCCTCTCCACCGTCGAATACGCCTATATCGCCGAGGAAATGGGCTGGTCGGCGATCGCCTCGGAAGTGTTCAACTGCTCCGCGCCCGACACCGGCAATATGGAGGTGATCGAGCGCTATGGCTCGCCCGAGCACAAGGCGCGCTGGCTGCCCGGCTTGCTCGACGGCAAGACCCGCTCCGCCTATCTGATGACCGAGCCCGGCGTCGCCTCCTCCGACGCCACCAATATCGCGATGGACGCCAGGCTCGACGGCGGCGATTGGGTGCTCAACGGCGAAAAATGGTGGTCTTCGGGCGCCGGCGATCCGCGCTGCACGCTGTACATCACCATGGTCGTGTCTGAACCGGACGCCTCCAAGCACGCCCGCCACTCGATGTTGTTCGTGCCCGCCGACGCGCCCGGCATCACCAAATTGCGCGCCTTGACGGTCTATGGCGCCGACGATGCGCCGCACGGCCACCTCCACATCAAATTCGACAACGTGCGTATCCCCAAGGACGCGCTGATTCTTGGACGCGGCAAGGGGTTCGAGATCGCGCAGGGGCGGCTCGGGCCGGGCCGCATCCACCATTGCATGCGCGCGATCGGTCAGGCCGAGCGGGCGCTGGAGCTCATGTGCCGCCGCGCCGTCACGCGCGAGGCGTTCGGGCGCAAACTGTTCGATCTCGGCGCCAACCGCGACATCATCGCGGAGGCGCGCATGAACATCGAAATGGCGCGGCTGCTGTGCCTGAAAGCCGCCTGGGCGATGGATACGATGGGCAATCGCGCCGCCGCGCCCTTGATCTCGCAGATCAAGGTGGTCGCGCCGCGCATCGCGCTGGAAGTGATCGATCAGGCGGTGCAGATGCACGGCGGCGCCGGCGTCAGCCAGGATTTCCCGCTCGCGCGCATGTGGGCCGGCGTGCGGACGCTGCGCCTCGCCGACGGGCCGGACGCGGTGCATCGCCGCGTCATCGCCAAGGCGGAGCTGAAGCGCTACACCAACGAAGGCGGCGCGTCGTGAGCGCATTCCCCGAGGACACAAGCGCCCTCGACGCCTGGGCCGCGCAGCATGTGGCGGGCTACAAAGGTCCGTCGAAGGCGATCAAATATCCGACCGGTCAATCAAACCCGACCTATCGGATCGAGACGCCGGGCGGCGCCTATGTGCTGCGCTGCAAGCCGCCGGGCAAGCTCTTGAAGAGCGCGCATATGGTGGAGCGCGAGTTCCGCGTGCTGCGCGCGCTCGAGACGGCCGGCTTTCCCGCCCCGCGCGCGCTGGCGCTGTGCGAGGACGGAAACGTCGCCGGTTCGGTATTTTATCTGATGGCGCATGTCGAGGGCCGCATCTTGTGGGATCCCGGCCTCGCGGACTCCCCGCGCGAGGAGCGCGCCGGGATCTACGACGCGATGAACGCGGGGCTGGCTCAGCTGCACGACATCGATATCGCCAAAGCCGGCCTCTCCGACTATGGCAAGCCCGGCAATTACTACGCCCGCCAGGCGCAGCGCTGGACCGAGCAATATCGCGCCAGCGAGACGCGCAAAATTCCCGACATGGACGCTTTGATCGACTGGCTCGCCGCCAACATGCCGCCCGACGACGGTCGTGTTTCGCTGGTGCACGGCGATTTCCGCATCGACAATATGATCTTCGCCCATGATTCGACGCGCTTGCTGGCGGTGCTCGATTGGGAGCTGTCGACGCTCGGCCATCCCTTCGCCGATCTCGCCTATCAGGCGATGCAATGGCGCCTGCCCAATTCAGGCGATTTCCGGGGCCTGGGCGGCCTCGACCGCGCCGCGCTCGGCATTCCCTCGGACGAGGACTATGTGGCCGCCTATTGCCGCCGCCGTGGGCTCGACGGCGTGCCGCATTGGTCGTTCCTGATCGCCTTCAGCTTCTTCCGCATCGCCGCCATCGTGCAGGGCGTTTACAAGCGCGCGCTCGACGGCAACGCCTCCAACCCGCAGCGCGGTCTCAAAATGGGCGAGGGCGTGCCGCTGATGGCGCAACTGGCGATGGAGGAGGTCGCGCGCGCTTGACAGCGGCCGCGTAATCCGGCCCCCTGTCGCCCAACCGCGAGGGAACGACGATGCAGGGTTTTGGCGTGCACACCAGCATGTGGACGATGACCTGGGACCGCGCGGGGGCCGAGCGCGCCGTCGCCGCCGCCGTGCATTACGGCGTCGATTTCATCGAAATCCCGATGCTCAACCCGCCCGCGGTCGACGCAGCCCACACTCGCGCCCTGCTGGAAAAGCACAAGCTGCGCGCGATCTGCTCGCTCGGCCTGCCGCAGGCGTATTGGCCGACGCATAACCCCGAAGGCGCCATCGCCTATCTCAAGGTCGCCATCGACAAGGCGGCCGATTGCGGGGCGCAGGCGTTGAGCGGCGTCACCTATGGCGGCATCGGCGAGCGAACCGGCGTTCCGCCGACGAAAGCCGAATACGACAATGTCGCGCGCGCCCTCGGCCCCGCCGCCAAACACGCGAAATCGCGCGGGCTGCTGTTTGGCATCGAGCCGGTCAACCGCTACGAGACGCATCTCATCAACACGGCTGGCCAAGCGGTCGAGATGATCGAGCGCGTCGGCGCCGACAATATGTTCGTCCACCTTGACACCTATCATATGAACATCGAGGAGAAGGGCGTCGCCAACGGCATTCTCGATGCGCGCGAACATCTCAAATATATCCATCTGTCCGAGAGCGACCGTGGCACGCCCGGCGCCGGCAATGTGCCGTGGGACGAAATTTTCGCCACGCTCGCCGCCATTGGCTTCAAGGGCGGCCTCGCGATGGAGAGTTTCATCAACATGATGCCGGAACTGGCCTATGGCCTCTCCGTCTGGCGCCCTGTCGCCAAGGACGAGGCGGA
>JANLPL010000230.1:0-9551 GCA_031367195.1 Bradyrhizobium sp. | reverse complement strand
CGCGATGGCGGAGACCAGGCGGCCATAGTCGGCCTCGCCGCGATGCGTCTTGCGGCGATAGCTGAAGAAGCGGGCCTCGTCGGCATAGGTGTCGAGACCGAGATCGACGAACAGCCCGACTCCCGCCCGCGCGGCGCGCAGCCCGATGTATCCGTGCAGATCGAACATCGACCGGCCCATGTTGCGGCTGGCGGCGATATAGCGCGGCGCGTGCCGGTCGGCCGCAAAGGCGGCGACGAATTCGGGGCCGACCTCGTAAGACTCCTGCGCGATGCAGGGGCCGAGCGCGGCGACGATCCGGGCGGGGGTCGCGCCGAGCGCCACCATCGCAGCCACCGTCGCTTCGACCACGCCATCGCGCGCGCCCTTCCAGCCGGCATGGGCGGCGCCGATCACGCGCGCTTGGGGCTCCGCGAACAGGACCATGCCGCAATCGGCGCCGGTGACGCCGAGCGCCAGCCCCGGCGTCGCGGTGACGATCCCGTCGCAGCGGGGGCGGGCCTCCGGCGCCCAGGGCGCCGAGACGGTCACGACATCGGGCGAATGCACCTGATAGGGGACAAGCAGCCTGTCGGCCGAAAGCCCCAGCGCGGCGGCCATGCGAGCGCGGTTTTCCGCCACCGCGTCGGCCGCGTCGGACGAGCCGACGCCGCCGTTGAGCGAGGCGTAAACGCCGCTGGAGACGCCCCCCGTCCGGGTGAAGAAAGCGTGGCGCAGGCCCGGCGCATCGAGCGCGGGCGCTGAAATCGGCGCGGGCGCGTTCACCGCGTTGCGCCGTCGTCGAAGCCGGGGGGAATGGGGTGATTGCGATTGGCGACGATCATCGCCTTGAACAGGGCGCCCATCTCGCCGACGTCCTTGCCGACCAGCCGGCGGCGGGCCTGTTCGAATTCCGTGGCGCGCTCGGGCGTGCGCTCGGACAGCGCCTGGGTGCGGGTGTCGACGCCAATCGCACGTAAGAAGTCGCCCTGATCGATCGGGCCATAGACCGCCGCGCCCGCCGCCCTTGCGCTGCGCGCCATCGCCGCGAAATCGACATGGGCGGTGATGTCGCATTCGCCGGGCTCGACCAGCGGATCGACCATGGCGTGGCCGCGCACCGCCTGCAACGTGTCGCCGATGGCGGTGACGCCATGGCCATAGTCGATGAACAGCGCCACCCCGCCCTGTTTGGCGAGCCGCGCGGCGAGTTCGAACATCAAGCGATGCGCGACCGGACAGGTCTCGATGATGTCGCCCTCCTCGCCCGCCGCCTGGATGAACGGCTCCGGCTGCCGGCCGGACGAGAAGGCGAGATTGCCTTCCTTGTCGACCCACACCACCCGCTCGCGCCAGCGGTTGTGGCTGCGCTGGTATTGGCGCACGGGAAGCGCGTCGAGAAATTCGTTGCCGATGAAGATCGCCGCGCCCTCGGGAACGTCGGCGAGGGTCGGAACCCACGAGATCGGCGCGCCGGCGGTGAGCAGCGTTTCGTGCTGGATCTCGGCCAGGGCGGGGCTCGTCTCGACCAGCGTCACCTCCAGCGCGGCGCGGAAATCCGGGACGATGCGGGCGGCGCGCAAGGCGTCGCTGATCAAGGTGCCGCGGCCGGGTCCGAACTCGACCAGTTGCACGGGATCGGGCCGACCCATCTGGCTCCACACCTCGGCCGACCACAGGCCGATCAATTCGCCGAACATCTGCGAGATTTCCGGCGCGGTGGTGAAATCGCCCGAGGCGCCGAACGGATCGCGGTTCATGTAATAACCGTGATCGGGATGGCCGAGCGCCAGCTCGATGTAACGCTCGACGGTCATCGGACCCTCCTCGGCGATGACGGCCTTGATATGCGCTCCGAGTTCACTCATGCGCGCGCGGCGCCCCCGCGCAGACTGTTGGCGATGAAGAGGAGGCCGACGAGCACCATCGGCGCGGACAGGATCATGCCCATCGTGAGGCCGCCGCCGAGTTGTTCAAGCACGGGATCGGGGTCGCGGAAGAATTCGGCCGTGATGCGCGCCAGCCCATAGATCACGCCGAACGCGCCGGTCACCAGCCCGCGCCGCGTCAGCCCGCCGCGCCGCACCAGCAGCCATAGGGCGACGAAATTGAACAGTCCTTCGAGCGTGGCCTCGTAAAGCTGGCTGGGATGGCGGGGCTGACCGTCGGCGCCGGGAAATTTCATCGCCCACCACACGTCGGTCGGCCGCCCCCACAGCTCCGGCTTGATGAAATTGGCGATGCGGCCGAGGAAAATGCCGATCGGCGCGGCGAGGCAGGCAAGATCGAGCACGCTAAGCCACGGAACCCGGTATCGGCGCGCAAACAGAACCACGCCGACCAGCGCGCCCAGCATTCCGCCATGGAACGCCATGCCGCCATGCCAGACCATGACGATTTCCAGCGGATGCGCGAAATAATAGGCGGGATCGTAGATCAGCACCTGGCCGAGCCGGCCGCCGATCACCACGCCAAGCGCGCAATAAACCAGCAGATCGTCGATACTGTCGGGCATCGGGCGCGGCGCGCCGCGCCAATAACGATCATCGGCGACGATGCGGCGGATCAGCCACCAGCCAGAGAGCAGTCCGCAGATATAGGCCAGCGCATACCATCGAATCGCCAACGGCCCCAGATGCACCAGCACGGGGTCGATCATGGGATATGGTAAAAGAAATACGGGCATCGGCGGATGCGGTGATGCGATGCGAGTTTGCCAAGGTCAAGGGCGCTCGCGCGAAGTCCCAAAGATTTAGCCGTTCTGGCTCTCTCCATCGGCGCGAAGGGGCGTCGTTGGTAAAATTGCACCGATTCGCGCAAGGCGCCTTTCAACCGCCCGCTCTAAGCTCCGGCCTCGAAGCTGGAGACCCAACATGCCTGGCGCCGCCCTATTCGAGATCCCCGCCCTGCTCGTCGGCGCCGGCGTTCTGGCGACCGCGCGCGCGCAAAGCCGCGTCTGGCTGGCGCTAAGCCTGCCTGCGGCCGCAGTGGCTGCGAAACTCTCGGCCCCAGGTCTGTGCGCCAGCCCCAGCGCGCTGCTGGCGTTCACGCTCGCCGCGCCGTTCGTGAGGCAGGTTCGGGCCTGGACGCTGGCGGCCCCGCCGCCCCCGAGCGCGAAGACTCCCGGCGTTCCCTTCTCCCTGGCCGGCCGCGCGGCGGTCGCGCTGGCGGCGGCGGCGCGCGCCAGGCGTGACGCTCGGTCGTAAACGTTGCCGGGACCGTCTGCCTCCCCTATAAGCCGCGCGGCGGCGCAAGTGCCGACAATGAGGCGACATGTCCTGGAACAACCAAGGCGGACCCTGGCAGTCCAAGGGTCAAGGCCCCTGGGGCTCCGGGCCCGGAGGGGCCCCGACCCCCAACGACATCGAAGACGCGATCCGACGGTTGCAGAAAAACTTCCGCGGATTTCCCGGCGGCGGCCTCGGGGCCAAGGCGGTGACCGCAATCGCGCTGGCTTTGGCGCTGCTGTGGCTCGGGCTCGGCGCGTTCTACACCGTGCAACCCAACGAGATCGCACTCAATCTGGTGTTTGGCCGCTACACCGGCCGCGCCATGCCGGGCCTCAACATGAATTGGCCGTGGCCGGTCGGCTCCGTGATCAAATTGCCGGTGCAGGACCAGCAGATCACCGAGGTCGGCTATCGCTCGGAGGGGCGCACCGACGTTCCGTCGGAAAGCCTGATGCTGACGGGCGACAAGAACATCGTCAACGTGCATTTCCGCGTCAACTGGCGCATCGACGCCGCCCACCCCGAGGATTACGCCTTCAACGTGCTGAACCCGCGCGAGACCGTCAAATCGGTGGCCGAAAGCATTATGCGCGAGGTGGTCGGCCTCAAGACCATCGACGGCATCCTCACCAGCGACCGCAAGGCGATGGAGCCGGATGCGCGCGACCGGATGCAGAAGGCGCTCGACGCCTACCACGTCGGCGTGCAGGTCGAGCAGGTGCAGTTGCAGCTCGTCGACGCGCCCTCGCAGGTGGTTTCCGCCTATCGCGACGTCACCGCCGCGCAGCAGGACCAGCAGCGCGCCGTCAACGAGGCCGACACCTACGCCAACCGGATCAAGCCCGAGGCGGAGGGCGACGCCTCCCGCATCATCGCCGAAGGCGAAGCTTACAAGCAACAATCCGTGCTCGACGCGCAAGGCCAGAGCGCGCGCTACGCTCAGGTTTACGCGCAGTACAAGAAGGCGCCGCAGGTGACGCGCGAGCGGCTCTATCTGGAGACGATGGAGAAGGTGCTCGGCGGCATGTCCAAGACGTTGCTTGACGCGAAGGCAGGCTCCGCGCCCGTACCCTATATCGCGGTTGAACCGCCGGCGCCCCAGGGAGCGGCCAAATGAACCGCCCCGCTCTCGGCTTCGGCCTGTTAATTCTGGCTTTTGCGCTGGCGCTCGTGATCCGCATGTCGCTGTTCACCGTCGATCCGACCGAACAGGCGCTGGTGCTGCGGTTCGGCCAACCCGTCGGCGACGTGATCGACGGCTCCGGCCTGCACGCGAAACTGCCCTTCGTCGATAATGTCGTCTATATCGACCGCCGCATCCTCGCGCTGGACGATGAGCGTCAGGAAGTGCTGGTGGCGGAAAACCAGCGGCTCGAAGTCGATGCCTTCGTGCGCTACCGCATCATAGAGCCGCTGCTGTTCTATCAATCGGTCGGAACGGTCGCCGGCGCCAACGCGCAACTCGGCGGCATGTTGAACTCCGCGCTGCGCCGCACCCTGAGCGAGGCCTCGATCCTCGATATCGTGCGCGACAAGCGCGACGCGCTGATGGCCGACATTCGCGACCAGATGAAAACGGGCGCCGCGCGTTTCGGCCTCGGCGTGATCGACGTGCGCATCAAGCGCGCCGATCTGCCGGCCGAGAATTCGGAGGCCGTGTTCCACCGGATGCAGGCCGAGCGGCAGCAGGCGGCGGCGTCGTTCCGCGCGCAAGGGGCCAGACTCTCACAGAAAATCCGCGCCGACGCCGATCGCGACGCGCTGGTGACGCGCGCCACCGCCAAGCAGAAGGCGGAAGCCCTGCGCGGCGAGGGCGACGGCGAACGCAACCGCATCTTCGCCGACACTTTTGGCGCGGATCCGGATTTCTTCGCCTTCTATCGCTCGATGCAGGCCTACGAGAACGCGATGCCTGGCTCGCGCGCGGTGATCGGACCGACCAGCGATTTCTTCCGTTACTTCCAGACGCCCACGCCGGGGGCGGCGCCTATGGCCGAAGCGATCGCGCCCAAGACGGAGACACGCATCCCTCGGTCCGAGGCGCCGGCCCCGGCTGAACCGCCGAAGTGAGTGGTTTGCGCGATTTCGGCTCCGCGCTCGGGCTGATGCTGGCGATCGAAGGCCTCGCCGTCGCCGCCTTCACCGAACCGATGCGTAAGCGCATGGCGGAGGTTTCCAAGCTGGAAGCCCGCCGCCTGCGCTGGATCGGAATCGGCGCGGCGGCCTGCGGGGTGGTTGTGGTTTGGGCGGTGCGGACGACTTTGGGGTGAGCGCGGCGCGACCTTCACCCCGCCAGCTCGACATCCTCGTATATCTCCGCCAGAGGAACCGTAACCCCGACCTCCGGCAGCGAAAGCGTTCCCTCTGCGCCGACGACTTCGTATCCCCACTCGCCTTGCTCGTCGCGACGAAACACCTGCGCCGAGGCCGCGCTCTGGTCGAGCACGACATAAACCCGCACCGAGGCCAGAGACTGATACTCCATGTTCTTCGCGCCTAGGTCGAGCCGCGCCGTGCTCTTGCTTAAGATTTCGAACACGACAACGGGCTCTGGCGCAAAGGTGGAGGACGGCTCCGGCCGAGTGCAGGTTATGAGCGCGTCGGGATATCTAACACTTGTCCCCGTTCGCACCTTCAATTCGCTGCCGTAAACTCGGCACGGCTTGCCGCGCAACCGATTTCCGAGCGCGCGCAACAGCCCAAGCTGGACGCCTGCGTGCGCCGCCGTTCCGCCCGTCATCGCGCGGATTTCGAGCCCGTCGTATTCGTAACGAAGCTCCTGTCGCTCTTCCCAAGCGACAAATTCTTCGAGCGTCATGGGTTTGGTCAAAGCGCCCATCGTGGGCTCCCTGGGGTTCAACGGTGCGTCAATTTGCGCTCGTGGATAGGGTTCCGCAAGAGCGGCAATACTGCCCGGCGGAGACAGCCGTCGCAAAATCCCTCCTACCCGCCTCGACAAAACCCGCTTCCCCCTACACATTCGCCCCAACGACCCAAGGCCCAGAAACGGCAAAGGATGATTCGACCATGCGCGTAACCCTCCACGGCGCGCTTGCGCTCGCCCTCATCGCCGGCGGCCCCGCCTTCGCGCAGAGCCGACCCAACAATCTGGCCGATCTCGTCGCCCAGGTCGCCGACGCCGTCGTCAACATTTCCGCCACCCAGACTTTTGAGGACAAGACTGTGGAGGCGCCGCCCGACATGCCTAAGGGCACGCCGTTCGACGACATGTTCGAGCAGTTCTTCAAGAACCACGGCGCCAACGGCCCGCAGGCGCGGCCACGAAAATCATCTTCGCTCGGCTCCGGCTTCGTGATTGACGCCAGCGGCATCGTCATCACCAACAACCATGTCGTGGGCGAGGCCAACGAGATCATCGTCATCTTCACCGACGGGCGCAAACTCAAGGCCAAGGTGATCGGCAAAGATCCCAAGGTCGATGTCGCGGTGCTGAAGGTGGAGAGCGACAAGCCGCTCAAAACCGTCAAATTCGGCGACAGCGACAAGGTGCGGGTCGGCGACGGCGTGATGGCGGTCGGCAATCCGTTCGGTTTGGGTGAAACCGTCACCGCCGGCATCCTTTCGGCCCGCAATCGCAACATCGAGTCAGGCCCCTATGACGATTTCCTGCAAACCGACGCGGCCATCAACAAAGGCAATTCCGGCGGGCCGCTGTTCAACATGGACGGCGAGGTGATCGGCATCAACACCGCGATCCTGTCGCCGTCCGGCGGCTCGATCGGCATTGGCTTCGCCACCCCTTCCGACACGGTGGCGCCGGTGATCGGGCAGTTGCAGAAATTCGGCGAGACGCGGCGTGGCTGGCTCGGCGTTCGCATCCAGCCGGTCGATGATTCCATCGCCGAAAGCCTGGGCCTCGGCGACGCGCATGGCGCATTGGTGGCCGGCATCGATCCACGCGGGCCGGCAAAACCCGCCGGCATCGAGGCGGGCGACGTGATCATCAAATTCGCCGGCAAGCCGATCAGGGAATCGCGCGATCTGCCGCGCCTGGTCGCCTCGGAGGCGGTCGGCGCGAAATCGGAAGTGACCGTCCTGCGCAAGGGCAAGGAGATCAAGCTCGAAGTGACGCTCGGACGGCTTGAAGACGGCGAAAAGCAGATGGCGAAAGCCGAGGAGAAGGACAACAATACGCCTCAGCCGAGTGCGACCGCCAAGGCGCTCGGCCTCACTTTGTCCACGCTCGGCGACGAGGCGCGCAAGACCTTCAAGTTGAAGGACAGCCTGAAGGGCGTGCTGGTGAGCGGCGTGGAAGCCAATTCCCCCGCCGCTGAAAAGGGCCTGCGCCCCGGCGACGTGATCGAGGAGATCAACCAGCAGGCGGTCGAGAAGCCGGCCGACGTGTCCTCGGCGATCGACGCCTTGAAGAAGTCCGGCAAGAAAACCGCCCTGCTGTTGGTCGGCAACAGCGCCGGCGACGTGCGCTTCGTCGCGCTGGCGTTGAACTGACGTTCACGAACTCGTGATCCGACGCCGGCGTAACCCCGGCGCGGCCTAGACGTATTCGTTATTGCGGCCCCGCACGGGTTCGCGTCCTTCAGCAAACGGGGTTCCAAGACATGAAATCCACTCTCTCCGCTGCGCTCGCCGGCTCCCTTGCATTGGCGCTCGCCACCGCGGCCCATGCCGGCCCCGCCAAGGCTCAGCCCGGCGCCGATAAGTGCTATGGCGTCGCGATGGCCGGCAAGAACGATTGCGCCGCCGGCGCGGGTACGTCCTGCGCGGGCACCTCGACGGTCGATTACGACGCGCACGCCTGGAAATATGTCGCCAAGGGCAGCTGCGAAGGCATGACCACGCCGAAGGGCAAAGGCTCGCTGACTCAGATGTAAGATCAGTCGACCCGGTACACGTCCAGTCCGGCCGCGCCGCCAGCGCGCGTCAGACCGGGGACCGAAAGCATCGACGCGCAATCGGAATGCGCGTCGATCACATGGGTGAAATGGCGCCGCCAGTCGCGGTACGGCGCCGCCCATGGCGCCTCGACGAGCCGCGCCGGCAGGCTCGCCCGCCCATCTTCCGTCAGCCAGCGCGAGTCCATGGGCAGCGTTGGCCCGCCGTCGAGCGCAGGATCGGCCGGGGCCGAAGGCTGAATGCCGGTCTGCGCGAACAGCGTGTTGACATAAGCGCGCCGATCGATGACCGCGAAAGCGGTGAGATTGCCGAACATCGCGAAATCGGCCGCGCCGCAACGCTCAGGCGCCACCACCAGCGCGCGGGCGCCTTGCGGCAGCGATGCAAGCCCCGCGCGCACTTGCGCCCCCCGCTCCTGAAACGCCTCCCAGGCCGGCGCGACGGCGTGCAGCCGCCAGGCCGTAGCCGCGACCGACGCCAGCGCGCAGAAACCGCGAACCGCCCCAGAGGCGTCGAGCCAACTCGTCGCAATGGCGAAATACCAGAGGTAAACCGCAAGCCGCGCGTCGATCAGGCTGGCCGCGCCCAGCGCGGGGGGCGCGAGCAACGTCACGAGCGCGAAACCGGCCAGCGCGGCCCTAGCCTGCGGCGCCGGCCGTAGCCCCAGCACAACCGCCAACGCCGCCCCCGCGACCAGCAACGTCAGCGCCGTCAGGTCGGAGCCAGTCATCGAGGCGACCGGAGCGAACAGGATGCCGAGTTTCGTGCCGCCGAGCGAATAAGTCGAGGGCGGCGCTTGCCGCAGTGCGACCAGCGCCAGCGGCGCCAACTGCGCCGCCACGAGATAGGCGCCGCGCCGCAGTCGCGCTGGCGGGCAAGCCACCCGCATCAGCCCGAACAGCAGCGCAAAAGCGCCCCAGGCGATCAGGTGGCAGAAGAACAGCGCGACGCCGAACAGATTGAGCGCAAGCGCCTCGCGCCAACCCAGCCGCTCGCTGCGTCGCGCGATCACGGCGAGGGCGAGAAAAGCGAGCCCCATGCCGATCGAGAAATTCAGCAGCCCGCCCGTCGTCGCGACATTGTAGCTGAGGAACGGGATCGCCCAGATCGTCGGCGAGGGTTTTGCAAACAGCGCGCGATGCAGCGCCCAGGCCCCCAACGCCGGCAGCGCGATGGCGAGCGCCAACGCCAGCCGCGTCACTGTCTGCGCCGAGGCGAAGGGTTGCAGGGCGAGATACAGAGCGTCGAGGCCGAGATTGGGGATCAGGCCGAACTGCACGCGGTACAAAGCCCGCAGCGGATCGTCGGCCGCCATGCCGTAGAGCGTAAGCCGGGCCCAATGGTTGACGATGTCGTTCGCGCGGGGGATTGGCCAAATCCACGCCGGCGCGGCGGCGAGGGCCACCAGGGCGGCATAGAGCGCGCCGGCGAGGCGCGGCGAGGCGAGCGCATCGTCGTGGCCGCGCG
>JANLPL010000208.1:0-10821 GCA_031367195.1 Bradyrhizobium sp. | reverse complement strand
GCCGAGCGCCCGCGCGGCGCCCGGTGGCGCCCGATCATCTGGCCTGGAAAAGCGGATCGTTGAAGGCAAGCGACGTGCGCGGCGTGAGGCCGATCGGGCGACCCTGAATACGCGCCACTACGCCCTCGAGCCGGCGCGCCGATCAGTACGGCAAGCTGTCAGGGACCTACCCGGTTCATACCGTTGCTACCCCCCACCAAAGCCCGTCCTTGGACGGGCGTCGTTCGACGCCCTATGGGGGGGACCGCCAGTGGCGCCACCAAGGGGAAATCCGAGCCAATCACCTGGAAACCGTATCAGTTATCCACTTTCGCGCCGACGCCTTGGGCGGGCGCGCGCAAACCCTTGGGAGGATCGATCAGGTTCTCCCGTTCCGGCTCGGGTCCGAGCACCGTCTGCGGCTTTTTCTGCAGACCTACCCAGGTGAGCGGATTCCAGTTGGCGCTCGCGCTCGCCGCGACCGGACACTCGCCGGTCTTGGGATCGGGCGTGCGACAGGACGGGCCGCCGGACTTTTCCAGCCCCGAGGTCGTCACTTTCACCTCGTCGCCGGGGTTGATCAGGCGATAGCTGCGTGAATTGATCTGCCGCGCCGAGGGCTCGGCGTCTTCGATCTTCTTGCGCTTTTTGTCGCGCGCCGTCTCGACATTGACCGGCCAGGACGGGTCTTGCCGCACGGAGGCGGCCGGAGGCGGCAAGGCCACCTTCGGCGGGACGACGAGCTTGCTGCGTTCGCGATAGTCGATCTGCGGGTCGTCGTCTTTTGCGATCCCGATTGAGTGCGCTATGCCCGACAACAGCGAAGCCTGCCCGTCGTCGGCCGCGCGGGACGGCGCAGCGGCGAGGCTGATTGTCAGCGCGGCCGCGAAGGCGGCGCCTAAGCGTGCGAAGCTTGCATTCATGGCGATCATTCCTGACATGGCTCGCGCCGGCGCCGGCGTTTGCTTATCGCATTACGGTAAACTTTGCGTTGGCGAATGAATTCGGCGATTCCAAGGCTGGAAGCGCGCTCGGCTTCTCGCGCTCGCCTTCTCCGCACGCCTACATTATAGAGCGCCGCTGGCGGCGTACAGGGCCGCGCGTGAGGATGTGATGTCGCAAATTCGTTGGTCGCCGGAGAGTTGGAGGGTCAAGTCGGTCGCGCAGGCCCCAGCCTATCCGGATCCGGCCGCGCTCGCCGAGGTGGAGCGCCAGCTCGCCGGTTATCCGCCGCTCGTATTCGCGGGCGAGGCGCGCAAGCTCAGGCGCGTGCTGGCGCAGGCGCAGGCGGGACAGGCGTTTCTGTTGCAGGGCGGCGATTGCGCCGAAAGCTTTGGCGAACATTCCGCCGACAACATCCGCGATTTCTTCCGCCTGTTCTTGCAGATGGCGGTGGTGATGACCTTTGCCGCGGCGCTGCCGATCATCAAGGTCGGCCGCGTCGCCGGGCAATTCGCCAAGCCGCGCTCCGCCGACAACGAGACGGTGGACGGCGTCACCCTGCCCGCCTATCGCGGCGACATCGTCAACGATATCGCCTTCACGCCGACCGCCCGCCTGCCCGATCCGCGCCGGCAGTTGGAGGCCTATCGCCAGTCGGCGGCCACATTGAATTTGCTGCGCGCTTTCGCCACCGGCGGCTACGCCAATCTCGAAAACGCGCATCGCTGGATGCTCGGATTCGTCAAGGACAGTCCGCAATCCGAGCGTTATCAGCATCTGGCCGACCGCATCACCCAGACCCTAGGCTTCATGCGCGCCATCGGGCTCGACCCCGAGGCGCATCATGAATTGCGTCAGACCGATTTCTACACCTCGCACGAGGCGCTGCTGCTCGGCTACGAGCAGGCGATGACCCGGCTCGATTCGACCTCGGGCGAGTATTACGCGACCTCCGGCCACATGTTGTGGATCGGCGACCGCACCCGTCAACCCGGCGGCGCGCATGTCGAATACGCGCGTGGCGTGCGAAACCCGATCGGCCTCAAATGCGGCCCGTCGCTGAAACCCGAGGAATTGCTGCGGCTTTGCGACGCGCTCGATCCCGCGCGCGAGCCGGGGCGGCTGACCCTCATCACGCGTTTCGGCGCGGACAAGGTGGAGGCGCATCTGCCGGGTCTGGTGCGGGCGATCCAGCGCGAGGGCCGCCCCGTGCTGTGGGTCTGCGACCCCATGCACGGCAATACGATCAAGACCTCGAACGGCTTCAAGACGCGGCCGACCGACCGCATCGCCGCCGAGATCAAGCAGTTCTTCGCCGTGCATCGCGCGGAAAAGACCCATGCCGGCGGCGTGCATCTGGAAATGACGGGCCAGAACGTCACCGAATGCACGGGCGGCGCGCGCGTCATCAGCGAGGACGATCTGCACGATCGCTATCACACCTATTGCGATCCCCGGCTCAACGCCGAGCAGGCGATCGAAATCGCGTTCCTGGTGGCGGACCTGCTCAACGAGGAGCGCGCGCTGCATCCGCTGCCGGTCCAGGCGGCGGAATGAAGCTCAGCGGCGAGGAGATCGAGCGTTACGCCCGCCAGATCATCCTGCGCGGGGTCGGCGGCCCCGGCCAGCAGAAGCTGAAGGCCGCGCGGGTGCTGGTGGTCGGCGCGGGCGGGCTCGGCTCGCCGGCGTTGCAATATCTCGCCGGCGCGGGCGTGGGGACGATCGGCATCGTCGACGACGACGTGGTGTCGCTGTCCAACCTGCACCGGCAGATCCTGCACGGCACGCCCGATCTCAACCGCGCCAAGATCGACAGCGCGCAGGACGCGCTGCACCGGCTCAACCCCAACGTGCGAGTGGAGAAGATCGCGACGCGGATCGGCGAGGAAAACGCGCGCGAACTCTTGCGCGGCTTCGATCTCGCGCTCGACGGCTCCGATAATTTCGCCACCCGCTACGCCGTCTCCGACGCCTGCTTTCACGAAGGCAAAACGCTGGTGACGGGCGCGCTCGGCCAGTTCGACGCGACGCTGACGACGCTGAAGCCGCATACGAAAGGCCCCGACGGGCGGCCCAACCCGACCTACCGCTGCCTGTTCCCCGAAGCGCCGCCGCCCGGCGCGATCCCGACCTGCGCCGAAGCCGGCGTGCTGGGGGCGCTGGCCGGCATGATCGGGGCGATGATGGCGCTGGAAGCGATCCGCGAGATCGTCGGCGGCTTCGAGGACGGCGACGCGGGGCTGGTCGGCAAGCTCGTGCTTATCGACGCCCGCGCGATGCGGTTCGAGACGATGCGGTACGGCTGGGATGAAGAGAACCCTCTGAATGGATCAGGCGCCGCTGCCGCAATGGACGTCAAATAAGCGCAACTGCACGGCAACGCATAGTTGACCTTCACGAACAACGATGTAACCTAGAGCTCCTGAAGCGCTGACCTGCGACAACGAAGCGCATCCAGAGAACCAAGCTCAAGCCGCGGCAAGCGCCAGAGTTGCGTTGCAGCGCGGTTGCTCGACGGGAGGCAAATTATGGCCCAGTTACTTTCCAACGATCAGTTGCAATCCGCACACGGCAGCCAGGGCTGGAAAGAGCAAGGCGTGCCCCGCCTGCTGCAACCCGGTGTCGATTACACCCCGCTCGCTCTCGCCGACGCCGATGGCGCCTTCAAGGCGATCTCTAAGGCGATGGACCAGGGCGTGGACTCGATGAACGACCGGCCGGACGATCAGGAAAATCCGTTTGTCCCTGCGATTTACACCTATTTCGGACAATTCGTCGATCACGACCTGACGCTCGACACCGCATCCAATCTCGCCGATGCGACGAAGGACCCGAACAACGAGCGCACGCCTCGGCTCGACCTCGACTGCCTGTACGGCCAAGGGCCCGATTCCGGCGCGTTCATGTACGACAGGGATGGCAAACTCGCGACCAACCTCGACAATCCCTACGACCTGCCGCGCGCCGCTTCCCCGTTCGACTCCGGCGACAGGTTCAGCCATCGCGCGATTATCGGCGATCCGCGCAACGACGAAAACTCTATCGTCTGTCAGTTGCAGCTCACGTTGATCCATTTCCACAACGCGATGATCGAACATTTCAAGGGCCAGGGGCTGAAAGGGCCAAAGCTGTTCAACCGCGCGCGGCAGGAGGTCCGCTACACCTACCAAACCATTGTGGTGAAGGATTTTCTGAAGCGGATTATTCAACGCGACACTTACAATGGGTTTGATAACGACTATCATACGCTCGGCGCCGCTGCTTTCAAACTCTACAAACCCGGCCCGCAACGCGTGGGCCTGCCGCTCGAATTCACCGGCGCGGCCTATCGGTTTGGCCATTCCGGCGTCCGCAACGCCTACAGGCTTAACAAGGACTTTCGTAGCCTCGTGTTCGACGACGACCAGGCTCCCAGCCAGACCCTGGTCGGGTTTGGCGACCTGCCGAAAAATCATGTGATCGAATGGTCGCTGTTGGTTTCAAATGCAAAAGCGCCTGGCGAATTATTTGAAAACCCCGACTTTTCCGATCCAGATCAGAAAAACCCGAAACGTCTGCAATTCGCCTACAAGCTCGATACGACGCTGGTCGATCCGCTGGCGCACCTGCCCCTGCGGATCGCCGGGGACGACGTGGGCACGACCTTCGCGTCGTTGGCCGCGCGGAACTTGAAGCGCGGCTACAATTTCCGCCTGCCGTCAGGTCAGGTTGTCGCGGCGGTTATCGGGGCCGCGCCGCCGCTGCTGCAGATCGGCGACAAGCTGCTCAAATTCATCGACGCGGACCCGAAGAAACAAATCCCGGGCCTCACCGCCGCCGACGCCGCCGCGCTCAACGCCGACACACCGTTGTGGCTCTATGTGCTCGCCGAGGCGCAAATGGGCATGTTGACGACGGAGGGCGCCTATCCGACCAAGACGATCGACGGCGAGATCGTGATCGCGAAGGATCCCGAAGTCGGCACGCAGCTCGGCCCCGTTGGCGGTCGGATCCTGATGGAAGTGTTTTACGGCGTTCTCGCAGACGACCCGGAATCTGTTTTCCAGCAGTCGGGTTGGACGCCGGTGGTCACGACTTCCGGAGGCGCGCTTACCCTATGGGACGTGCTCAACTACATTCAGGCTTTCGGCGCGCCGGGCGCCTGACCGCGCGCGGGCGAAAGCCGACGTTAACCGACTTTCGCAAGCCCCAACAAACCATGAACTGCAATACGAGTTGGGCTATTAAGCCTACCGCGTATCCTGGCTCTCGCAATTCCGGCCCGGGAGCGGCGCCGGTAGGGTGCGGGAGCGTTTCATGCGGGGTGTTTTGGCGTATTCGGCGTTATGTCTGGCCTGCGGGCCTTGGGCGGGTTCGGCGCAGGCCGAAGAGCCGCGCGTGGTGACGGGCATCTATCATCCAGCCACCGCTCAGGCCCCGGCCCGGCGTGAGCGCGGCGATCTCGGCGGCGGATTTGTCGAGTTGCTGCTGACAGGCAAGACGGACCGCGCCCCCGCGCAAAGCTATGCGCGACCGGCCCCGGCCGCAACCCTCGCTTATGCGCCCCGGCGCGAGGATTCCATGGCCGGCCGCTATTCGGCGCCCCGCCCGGACTATGCCTCGCTGGCGCCGGAAGCGCGGCCCGCGCAGGAGCCGCCGCCGCAATTTCACCGGCAAGAGGTCGACTATCCCACGAGCGAGCGGCCGGGCACGATCGTCATCGATACGCCCAACAAGTTCTTGTACCTCGTGCAACCCGATGGGCGCGCGTTGCGCTATGGCGTCGGCGTGGGACGTCCCGGCTTCGCGTGGGCGGGAATAAAAACCGTGTCGCGCAAGTCGGAATGGCCGGGCTGGACGCCCCCGCCCGAGATGATGAAGCGCCGCCCCGACCTGCCCGCGCATATGGACGGCGGCCCCGACAACCCGCTCGGCGCCCGCGCACTCTATCTCGGCTCGTCGATGTATCGCATCCACGGCACCAACGAGCCCTGGAGCATCGGTCAGAATGTTTCGTCCGGCTGCATCCGCATGATGAACAACGACGTGATCGACCTCTACGAGCGTGTGAATATCGGGTCAAAAGTCATTGTGATGTAACGCGTATCGGGCGGCGCTTAACCACCGTCCCGCCAGCCGTCGATCAAAGCGGGAAGCTCGCCGATGTCGGCGATGACGAAATCCGCGTGCGGCGCCAGCTCATCGCGCGTGGCGACGCCGGAGAGAACGGCGACGGAGATCGCGCCCGCCGCCCGCGCGCTGTCGAGATCGTGCAGCGTGTCGCCGACAAGCGCCACCTGCGACGCCGCCGCGCCAATCTGGCGCGCGAAAGCCAGGATCATGCCGGGTTCGGGCTTCGCGCCATGGCCGGAATCGTAGCCGGCGACGAAATCCATCCAGGGCGTCAGTTGCAGTTGCGCCAGATGGCGCCGCGCGCTCGCCTCCGCGTCATTGGTGGCCAGCCCCAGTTTGAGGCCCCTGCCCCGCAAGGCGCGCAGGATCGCGACGGGATCGCCAACCGGCGTCAGCGAGGTGAGGCATTCGACGGCGGCGAGTTCGTCGATTTCCGCCCGCAGCGTCAAAAAGTCGTCGCGCCCCAGCGCCGCCGCCCAGACCGGGCCATATTGCGCCGTCGCGCCGCCGATGATCGGCGAGGTCGAGCGGAAACGGCGGGTCTCGACCTCGAAATGCAGACATTCGGCCTGAGCGCGCACCTTGTCGGCGTCGCCGCGCGCGAGCGCGTGGATCACGGCGTGTATGGCCGGCCCCCAGGTGCGCTGGAAGTCGATCAGTGTGCCGTCCTTGTCGAACAGCACGCCCGCGAGAGCCGATACGCTTCCGTTAACCCTCCGGCTTAAACCGCCTTTAACTGAATCCATTCAAACTTTCCTCATTGGCCCGTCCGCGAGCCAAGTTCCCGTGCAGTAGGCGTCGTCATGCGTCACGATCTAACCGCGATACCGGATGCGATGGAGAAGCGCGCTGGCGGCAGCCGCCTGCTCTCTCGCCTATATCACGAAATCGGCCTCGCCGCCGTCGCGTTCGAGTTGGACGTGGAAGTAACGGAACTCGCGCAGGAATCCTGCGAGATGATCCGCCGCGGCGCGCGCTACCTCAATTTCGAGTTGCTCGACATCGCCTCCTGATAAGGGACAAGGCGCAAAAAAAGGGGCCGGCCGCGAACGGCCGGCCCCTTTTTGTTTGCAACTTCCGATCAGCCGCGGACGAAAACCTGGGTGCCGACCTTGACGCGGTTGTAGAGGTCGATCACGTCGAGATCGCGCATGCGGATGCAGCCCGAGGACACCGCCTGTCCGATCTCTTCCGGCTCATTGGTGCCGTGGATGCGGTACAGCGTGTCGCGGCTGCCCTGAAAGAGATAGAGCGCGCGCGCGCCGAGCGGGTTGTCCCAGCGGCCTTCGAGCGGGCCGTGCTTGATATAGGCCTTGAATTCCGGCCAGCGCGACATGATCGAAGCCGTCGGCATCCAGGTCGGCCATTCCGTCATGTGCCCGACCGTGGCGTGGCCAGTCCAGCCGAACGCCTCCGCGCCCACCGCGACGGGATATTCCTTCGCCTTGTGACCCGACATCACGAAATACAGCTTCTTCTGGCTGTTGTAGATGACGATTGTTCCCGGAGCCTCGCCGGTCGGGTCGGAAACCACGCGGCTGACGATCGGAATCGACCATTCATTCGCATCGGCCTTGGCCAACATCTTCTTGTCGCGGTCCGTCAACCTGGTGTCGCCGGACACTCCCGCGTGCAGGCCGACGAACTGTTCCTGCGGGGCGCAGCCCGCAAGCGTCAAACCTAAAAGGGCGGTCGCCGCCACCGCCAGCAATCTAATTTTCATAACCTCGCCCCGCTGCTTCGACCTCGAAAGGCGAACATGGTCCGGGCGGATTTACCCGCTCTTTCTCCACCTCGCCACCTTAAATGCGCCGGGATAACCGGGGCCGCCTCATTTCGTTCCCAGGTGTGACTTTGATGCCGCGCTTGCCGGCCGCGCGCCCTGCATCTATGGGTCGCTCGCCAAATCAGAGACTGTCACGTGTCCCTTAAAGAACCCGCCGTCGATGAGGCCGTCGCCGTCCAGCACGGTCTGAAGCCGGAGGAATATCGCCGCTTCGTCGCGCTGATCGACCGCGCGCCCACATTCACCGAGCTCGGCATCGTCTCGGCGATGTGGAACGAACATTGTTCCTACAAATCCTCGCGCCTGCATCTGCGCGGGCTGCCGACCAGCGCCCCCTGGGTCATTCAGGGACCGGGCGAAAACGCCGGCGTGATCGACATCGGCGACGGCGAGGCCTGCATTTTCAAGATGGAGAGCCACAACCACCCCTCTTTCATCGAGCCCTATCAGGGCGCGGCGACCGGGGTCGGCGGCATTTTGCGCGACGTGTTCACGATGGGCGCGCGTCCCGTCGCCTGCCTCAATCTGCTGCGCTTCGGCGCGCCCGAACATGCCCGCACGCCGCATCTGCTGGCGGGCGTCGTCGCGGGCGTCGGCCATTACGGCAACGCGTTCGGCGTACCCACCGTCGGCGGCTCGGTCGGCTTCCACAGCCGCTATGACGGCAACATTCTCGTCAATGCTTTTGCCGTCGGCGTCGCGCGCGCCGATTCTATTTTCTACGCCAAGGCGACCGGAATTGGGAACCCGATCGTCTATCTCGGCTCCAAGACAGGACGCGACGGCATCCACGGCGCGACCATGGCCTCCGCCGCCTTCGAGGCCGACGCCGGGGAGAAGCGCCCGACGGTGCAGGTCGGCGATCCCTTCGCCGAAAAGCTGCTGTTGGAGGCGTGTCTGGAATTGATGGCGTCCGGCGCGGTGGTCGCGATCCAGGACATGGGCGCGGCGGGGCTGACTTCATCGGCGGTCGAAATGGGGGCGAAGGGGGATCTGGGCGTCGAACTCGATCTCGATCACGTCCCCTGCCGCGAGACCGGCATGACGGCTTACGAGATGATGCTGTCGGAAAGCCAGGAACGGATGCTGATGGTGCTGCATCCGGAAAAGCAGGCCGTCGCCGAGACGATCTTCCGCAAATGGGGGCTCGAATTCGCCGTGATCGGACGGCTGACTGAAACCAAGCGGTTCGTCGTCAAACGCGGCGGCGAGGTGAAGGCGGACCTGCCGATCAAGGAGTTGGGCGACGAGGCGCCGATTTACGACCGCCCCTGGGTTCCCACGCCGCCGCGGCCCGCCCTGCCGGCAAACGCCTTCGCCGCGCCGGCCTCGCTGGGCGCAGCGCTGATACAGATGCTGTCGTCCGCCCATCTCGGCTCGAAGCGCTGGGTCTATGAGCAATATGATTCGCTGATTCTCGGCAATACCTTGCAAGGCCCCGGCGGCGACGCCGCCGTGATCCGCCTCGGCGACGGGCCAAAGGGTCTGGCGATGACGATTGATGTGAACGAACGCTATTGCGAAGCCGATCCGGTCGAAGGCGGCAAACAGGCCGTCGCGGAAGCCTGGCGCAACCTGATCGCGGTCGGCGCGAAGCCTTTGGCGCTGACCGACAACCTCAATTTCGGCAACCCTGAGAAACCCGAAGCGATGGGCCAGTTGGTCGGCTGCATCCATGGCGTCGGCGAGGCCGCGCGGGCGTTGGATTTCCCGATCGTCTCCGGCAATGTGTCGCTCTACAACGAGACGATGGGCCGCGGCATCTTGCCGACGCCCTCGATCGGCGGCGTCGGCCTCGTCGCCGATGTGACCAGGACCGCCAACATCGCGTTCAAACGGCCGGGCGACGAAGTGCTGCTGCTCGGTGGCGCGCCGTCCTGGCTTGGCTGTTCGGCTTACGCCGCCATCTGCCTCGGCCGCGAGGACGGCGCGCCCCCTCCGGTCGATCTCGCCGCCGAGCGGCGCAACGGCGAGTTCGTCGCCGGGTTGATCGCCGCCGGACGGGTCGGCGCGGTGCATGACGTCTCCGACGGCGGCGTCGCGGTGGCTTTGGCGGAAATGGCGCTTGCCGGCGGCCTCGGCGCGCAGATCGTCGCCCGCGACCCGGCCTACGCCTGGGCGTTCGGCGAGGATCAGGGCCGCTATGTTCTGGAGGCGACGCAGGACGAGGCGACCCGGATCGTCACCGAAGCGGCGGCGGCCGGCGTGCCGGTCGAGCGCATCGGCGTCACCGGCGGCCCCGCGCTGATATTCGCCGGCGAGGGGCCGGTTCCCATCGATGCGCTGCGGCGCGCGCACGAGTCATTTCTGCCGTCGCTGATGGGATAGGTTCATGCTCAAACTGGTGGCGGTAAAGGCCCTGGCCGGGTTCAATTACGTCCGCGTCGACGCAGTGGTCGCGATCGGCGCCACCGATCCCGCCAAATGCACGATCTATATCGCCGGCGGCGTGGCGATCCCCGCCTCCGAGCCCGCCAAGGACGTGATCGTCAAACTCGAAGCGGCCTCTGCGCCGGAAACGGAGACGAAGTGATGCCGATGCCGCGCGAAGAAATCGAGAAGATGATCCGCGACGCCCTGCCCGACGCCCGCGTCGAGGTGCGCGCGCTGGCCGACGACGGCGATCACTACGAGGCCGTGGTGGTGAGCCCTTCGTTCGCGGGATTGTCAAAGGTGAAACAGCACCAGCTGGTCTATGGCGCGCTCAAAGGCCGCATGGGCGGCGAGTTGCACGCGCTGGCGCTGACGACCTCGGCGGGCTGAGGCGTCAGTTCTGGCCCGTCGCGAGGTTGCTCTTGGCGAGGAATCGTCGGTGGCGCAGGCGACGCGGCGGGCTAGCAGCCTGTCGGACTGAGTATCATTTTGGCCGCGTTATTGGTGAATTGGGGCGTACGCGGCGTTCTATGGCCTGCCTGCCGTGGACGGGCTCCGATAGAAGCTTTTGAAGGTCTGTCGGTCGCCCGGTCGTGGCGGGCCGGGAGCGTTGCGCCGCTTCAGGCGGG
>JANLPL010000206.1:0-2343 GCA_031367195.1 Bradyrhizobium sp. | reverse complement strand
TGACGAAGCGATTCGTCGTCCTTGATCCACCGGGTGACCTGCAGGCCCGACACCTCGGGCAACTGGATGTCCATCAAAATGAGGTCGGGTCTGTGCTTGCGCGTCAGTTCGACCGCCTCGACGCCGTTGCGCGTCTGCACGGTCGCATAGCCATGCGCCTCGAGCAGGTCGTTGAAAAGCTTCATGTTGAGCTCATTGTCTTCGACAATGAGGACGGTCTTCTTCATCGCTTGTCCGATCTGCAGGTTTTTCGCCGCGGCCCAACCCTGGCCTGAGCGCTTCCCGCCGGTTTGTGCTAAATTGTAAGGATGGAATATTGATGATTTGACAATTGGCGCGGGCAAAAATGATTACATCGGGGAAAGTCGCCACAGGTTCGAGGGACTGGGCGGAGACGCTGGCGATTGCTGGACTTGGTTTCCTCGCCTCGGATGGTGAACGGCTCGAGCCGTTTCTCAGTCTTTCAGGCCTCGATCCCGGCAATTTGAGGGCGGCGGCGGCATCCCCGGGTTTCCTCGCCGGCGTGCTCGACCATCTGGCCGCAAATGAGCGGCTGCTCCTCGCGTTTGCCGCGGAAGCCGGACGCGATCCCGCCGACATCGCACGGGCGCGCACGATCCGGGCGGGGCCGCCGCCGGTCTGGGGCCCATGACGGCGCGGGCCGCCGCCCTGTGCCGGGACTGTTTCGGCGCAGCGCCCGAGGGCGGCCGGCGCTGCCGGGACTGCGCGTCGCCGCGTCTGCTGGCGCATCCGGAACTCGACGGGCTGACGATCGCCCATATCGATTGCGACGCCTTTTACGCCACGATCGAAAAACGCGACAATCCGTCGTTGATGGACAAACCGGTGATCATCGGCGGCGGCCGGCGCGGCGTTGTCTCGACCTGCTGCTACATCGCGCGGACCTATGGCGTGCGGTCGGCCATGCCGATGTTCCAGGCGCTGCCGCTGTGTCCTGACGCAATCGTGGTGCGACCCGACATGGCCAAATACGCGCGCGTTGGTCGCGAGGTCCGCGACATGATGCTGGAGCTGTCGCCGCTGATCGAACCGCTGTCGATCGATGAAGCCTTTCTCGATCTCACCGGCACAGAACGTCTGCATGGCGCCAGCGCGGCGGCGACGCTGGTGCGTTTTGCGGCGCGAATCGAGCGGCAGGTCGGGATCACGATTTCGGTGGGCCTCAGCTACTGCAAGTTCCTGGCGAAAATGGCGTCCGATCTCGACAAGCCGCGGGGGTTCGCGGTGATCGGCCGCGACGAGGCGAAGGCGTTTTTGGCGCCGCGCCCGGTCGGAGCGATCTGGGGGGTGGGGCGGGTCGGCGCCCAGCGCTTCGAACGCGATGGATTTGCCACGATCGGCGATCTGCAGCGCGCCGACGAGGCCGATCTGTTTCGCAAGTATGGCGCGGAAGGCGGTCGGCTCTGGCGTCTCGCCAACGGGATCGACGCACGCAGCGTGAGCCCGGAACGCGAAGGTAAGAACGTCTCGGCGGAAACGACTTTCGGGCACGATCTCGCCGATCCCGGCAGCCTCGCGCATAAGCTATGGGCTTTGTCCGACAAGGTCTCGGGTCGTCTCATGGCTCAGCAGATCGCGGGGCGCACGGTGACCCTGAAACTGAAAACCAGTGATTTCAGGCTGCGCACACGGGCGCGCGCCCTCAACGAGCCGACGCAGCTCGCCCAGCGGATATTCGACGCCGCCCGGGAGCTGCTGGCGAAAGAAGCGACGGGCGTTTCGTTCCGGCTGATCGGCGTCGGCGTATCGGATCTCTCGGAGCCCGAAGGCGCCGACAAAGGCGACCTGATCGACACGCGCGTCGGCAAAATCAAGGCGACGGAGGCCGCCGTCGATGCGCTCAGGGCGAAGTTCGGCAAGGCGGCCGTGGTAAAAGGGATCGGGTTAGGCGCCGGCGACAAGCGCGACCGGCGCTGACGCCGCGTTTCGGACGAGGGATCGCCCCCGTGGCGACAGTCGCGTTACACATCGGCAGGCGATGAGCGGGCTATTTCTCGCACGACTTCACCGGCAGCGCCTCGAATGTCGCCATCTCGCCAATCAGCGTATAGGCGCCATAGTCGATGCGCAATTTGCCGGAAACGCCGTTTTCGAAAAGATCAAATCCGAGGACGTAATTGGGCGTACCATCCTGCTTCATGGGATCGAAGTAGCTGACGGAGACCGGCCAACGCTGAACATTTTTCAGAGCTTTGGCCTCGGCGATCGCGGCTTCGGCCGGCGGCGCGTTTACGGCGGGACCGATTACGCTCATCGTGTCCATGATCTTCTGCCCGGACTCAGAGCCATCGTAAACCGGCACTTCGGCGGTCCGCTCGCCCG
>JANLPL010000193.1:0-50131 GCA_031367195.1 Bradyrhizobium sp. | reverse complement strand
ACGGCGCGACAAGGGCGCGCGGCTGGCGGCGGGCGAGATCGACATTGCGATCGGCACCCATGCGCTGTTTCAAGACAGCGTGGTGTTCCACAACCTCGGCCTCGCGGTGGTGGACGAGCAGCATCGCTTCGGCGTGCATCAGCGGTTGGCGCTGGCGGGCAAGGGCGAGGCGGCGGACCTGCTTGTGATGACCGCGACGCCGATTCCGCGCTCGCTGGCCCTGACCTATTTTGGCGACATGGACGTGTCCGTGCTCGACGAAAAGCCGCCGGGGCGAACGCCCATCGATACGCGCGTGATCCCGCTGGAGCGGCTGGCGGATGTGATCGCCGGAATCGGGCGGGCGCTTGCGTCAGGCGCGCGCGCGTATTGGGTGTGCCCGCTGGTGGAGGAGAGCGAGGAGCTTGACGTTGCGGCGGCGGAGGAGCGCGCGCAGGCCTTGCGCGAGGTCTTTGGCCACCGCGTCGGCCTCGTGCACGGGCGCATGAAGGGGCCGGAGAAGGACGCGGCGATGGATCTGTTCCAGCGCGGCGAAACCGCCGTGCTGGTCGCCACGACGGTGATCGAGGTCGGCGTCGACGTGCCCGAGGCGACCATCATGGTGGTCGAACACGCCGAGCGGTTTGGCCTGGCGCAACTGCATCAGTTGCGCGGGCGGGTCGGGCGTGGGGCGGGGCGCTCGACCTGCCTGTTGCTCTATAAGGGGCCGCTGGGGCTTTCCGGGCGCGCGCGGCTGGAGATCTTGCGCGAGAGCGAGGACGGGTTCCGCATCGCGGAGGAGGACTTGCGGCTGCGCGGCGAGGGCGACGTGCTGGGCGCGCGGCAGGCCGGCGCGCCGGGGTTTCGCATCGCGCGGATCGAGTTGCACGGCGACCTCTTGCGCGCGGCCCGCGCTTTCGCGGAAAACGTGGTGCGCGACGACGAGCGGCTCGCGCAGGAGGCGCATCGGCCGTTGCGGCTGCTGCTGTGGCTGTTCGAGCGCGAGGCGGCGGTGAAGTTGATGGAGGCGGGGTGAGTTTTCATGCGGTCACGGGCGCTTCGATCCCTGAAAGCTCCACAGCCCGGTGTTTCCCCACGCCGCCCTTTTCGGGAGAGGGCTGCTTTGCCGGGCGGGCGAAGGGCGTGCGGCTCACCCAAGGCAATTGCCTCGGCCTTTTTCGTCTCGCCCAAGGGGCGAGGCGGTGAAGGCGGTGGTGGCGCCCAAGCCCGGCGTTGTGCCCGATGCGGCCAACATCATCGCCTGGGCGCGGGCGCGCATCGCCGGCTACAAGACGCCCGCGCAATATCACCGGCAAGATTTTGCGCCGCGAAATACGCAAGGGCTATTGGGAGGGGCGGGAGAGGATGGTGAATTGAGGGGTGAAATCTGACGCTCGGGAGCTGGCGTTTTGTGTCTGCAATGGAGGAAAACCGGTCGTTGGCGAGTCCGCCGCAGGGTTGTGCGCGGGTTACCCCTCGGGCAACCCTGCCTTCCGCAAACCATCGAACAACGCCGGGACAGGCGGGGTGCGAGGTTCCAGCCACTTGATGGTAAGACTCGGATTGAGACGGCGAGCTTCCGCTAGCGCGGACTTCGAGTCGTCCATCCTGCCCGCGAGCGCGTAAGCGGCGGCCATGCTCTTGTAGGGCACGTCTGTGTGGAAACCGCCGTCTATGGCCGTCCTGAACTGGTCGATAGCGGCGTCGTAGCGCCCGAGAGCGAGTTCCGCATCGCCGATTTGCACATGCCGAATGCCGATCTGCGGATCGCGCGGACTTAGCAGGATAGCTTGCTGAACGTCCGATTTCGTCTGTTCGTACCGGCCCAAGGAAAGATTGATGAGGCCGCGCAGCGCAAGAAAATCGGCGTTGCTCGGATTGATCGCCAATCCCGCGTCAACGGACCGCAGCGCCTCCCCTGGATGATTGGAAACCAACAAGCCCCACGCCTTCAATCCGAACGCCGCGGAATAGCCTGGATCGATCCCAATAATCCGATCGCTGGCCTCGATGATTTTTCCGGGATAATCTATGCCCGGCGCGCCCCAACCATAGATAAGGTCGAATAGATCGCTCAACGCAACGCCATCGAGCGCGTCGGGATCTTTCACATCAAGCGCGAGCGCCCTCTCGTAAAGACCGCGCGCCTGCGCGTTCTCGTCCCTCGTCAAAGGCAGTTTATGGGTAAGGGCTCTCGCGCGCATGATCAGATCGATCAAGTCGGGGTTCTGTGAGCCGGCGCTCTTTTCCGCCTCGGCCTTTTCAAGCGCGTAACCGAGCGCGGTTGCGAGCCGCGCTACGACTTGGTCCTGGAGCTTGAACAGGTCGCCGACCTCTTCCTCAAACCGATCCGCCCAGAGCCCGGCGCCCGTTTCCGCGTCGATCAACTGCGCATTGACCCGCACGCGATCCCGGTCGCGTTGAACCGAGCCCTCAAGCACGTAGCGGACGCCAAGGTCCTTCGCGACCGCTTTGGCGTCCGCATTTTTGCCCTTGTAGGCGAAAGCGGTGTTGCGCGCGATTACGAAGCTGTTGCGGATGCGCGAAAGGTCCGTGATCAGATTGTCGGTCACGCCGTCGACGAAATAATCCTGACCGGCGTCGTTCGTCAGGTTCGCAAGCGGGAGGACGACAATCGATAGATGCGCCGCTTGCGCGGCTTTGGGCGGCTTCCGACCAAGGATCCACCAACCTGTGAGCGCCGCCAACACGACCAGAGCGGCGATCCCCGCGAAGGCCGTCAGGAATCTCGATCGCCGCTTGGGTTTTCCGGACGGAAGCGAGCCGGTCTTGGCCAGCGCGGGCGCACCCACTTCGATTGAATAGGCTCGAACCGGCTCGGAGATGTTCTTGAGCGATGTCGGGCCGAGATCGGCAACCGCGATGTTAAGCCTGCCTTTCACTTGCCAATAGGCCTGTTCGGAAAGACAGATCGCGCCGGGCTTGGCGACGCCTTCCAGCCGCGCCGCTATATTGACGCCTTCACCCATGACATCGCCGTCGCTTTCATCGACGACATCGCCAAGGTGAACGCCGATGCGGAAGTCGATGCGTCGATCAACTGACACGCCGGCGTTACGCTCTCTCATCGCATTCTGCACGTCGATGGCGCAACGTACGGCGTCAACTACACTGCGGAATTCAGCGAGGAAGCCGTCGCCGGTGCGTTTGAAGATGCGGCCATTGTGGGCGGCGGCGGTCGGATCTATGACTTCGCTGCGCAGAAGACGCAGCCGCGACAACGTGCCATCCTCGTCCGCGCCGGTCATACGACTGAACCCGACGACGTCGGCGGCGAGAATCGCCGCAAGCTTCCGATTTTCCGCCACTTACCCCCCCCCAAGGACCGCGTAGGCTAGAACTTTGGCGCCCAACCGGCGCGGATAACCCGGCGACCCGCGCCGGGTCGATTCCAGAATTTGAGGATCAATACGCAGCTAAACGGCGAGCGATACCGTCAAACTCCAACAGCCGCACGCCCGCAAACTAACCCCCTACCCAATCGTCATCAAGCTCGCATTCCCCCCCGCCGCCGCGGTGTTGGTGGAGATGGCGCGCTCCTCGACGAGGTCGGCGAGGTGGTAGTTCTCGCCGGCGGCCAACTCGGCGTGGGAGAGCGCCTGGGCGCGAAGGATCGGGCCGGGACGGGCGGCGAGACGGCGGGCGGCCTCCGCCACCGCCTCGCCCTCGCCCTCGATCAGCGCCCCGGCGAGGCCGGGGGCGGCGAGCGGATCGTCGTAGCCGGCGATGCGATGGGCGAGTTCGGGCGGCAGGCCGTCCAGGGCCGCAGCCGCCAGCAGGGCGGGCACGGCGGCGTCGTTGCCAGTGGCCAGAATCGCCGCGAGTTGCAGCCTGAGGCCGGTCGCGGTCTCGGCTTGAGCCGCAATCAGGCCGCGCCGCCGCAGCGCATAGATATTGCGCTCGCCGACGGGGCCGGCGAGTTCGACGCGGGCGCCGAGCGGGGAGCGCGCGCTCAAGGCGCCGCAAAGCTCGGCCGCCTCATGCGCGCCCGCCTCGCGCAGCCAGTCGACGAACACGCGCAGGGCAGCAGGCGCGGCGCCTTCGAGGCCGTCGAGCGCGTGGGGGGGCGGCTCGCTCAGCAGGCGCGGCAGATAGAGCGGGCCGCCCGCTTTCGGCCCCGTGCCGGACAGGCCCGCGCCGCCGAACGGCTGCACGCCGACGGTGGCGCCGATGATGTTGCGGTTGATGTAGATGTTGCCGGCCTCGATGCGCTCGCTGACGCGCGCGATCGTCTCGTCGATGCGGGTGTGCAGGCCAAAGGTGAGGCCGAAGCCGGCGGCGTTGATCTCGCCAATCAGGGCGTCGAGATCGGCGCGCCGGTAACGCACGACGTGCAGTACGGGGCCGAACACTTCGCGTTCGACGTCGGCGACGCGGCCCACCTCGATCAGGGTCGGCGCGACGAACGTTCCAGGCAGCGCGCCCATCGGCGTCTGCGTGACGCGGAAACCGCGCGCGCGCAGGGCGTCGATATGGCCGAGGATGTTTGCGCGGGCCTCCGCGGAGATCACGGGGCCGACGTCGGTGGAGAGACGGCGCGGGTCGCCGACTTCGAGTTCGGCCATCGCGCCCTTCAGCATGGCGAGCGTGCGGTCGGCGATGTCCTCCTGCAGGCACAGGATGCGCAGGGCCGAGCAGCGCTGGCCGGCGGAATCGAAGGCGGAGGCGATGATGTCGCCGACCGCCTGCTCGGCCAGCGCCGAGGAATCGACGATCATCGCGTTGAGGCCGCCGGTCTCGGCGATCAGGGGCGAGGGCTGGCCGGCGCGGGTGAGCCGCCCCGCCAGGCTGCGCGCGATCAGGCCCGCGACCGGGGTCGAACCGGTGAAGATCACGCCCTGCACGCGGAGGTCGCCGACCAGCGCCGCGCCGACATCGCCCGCGCCGGGCAGCAGCTGCAAGACGCCCGGGGGGACGCCGGCCTCGTGCAGCAGGCGAACCGCCTGCGCCGCCATCAACGGGGTCTCCTCGGCGGGCTTGGCCAGCACGACATTGCCGGCCGCCAAAGCGGCGGCGATCTGGCCGGTGAAAATGGCGAGCGGGAAATTCCATGGGCTGACGCAGGCGACCAGCCCGAGCGGCGCCGGCGCGCCCGGACCGAGCAGTCGCGCCGCCTCGTTGGCGTAATAGCGCAGGAAATCGACCGCCTCGCGCAGCTCCGCCACCGCGTTGGCGTAGGACTTGCCCGCCTCCCGCACGGCGACGCCGATCAGAAGCGCGTGGGACGCCTCGAAGGCGTCGGCGGCGCGGCGCAGCATGGCGGCGCGCTCGGCGGCTGGCGTCGCGGCCCAGGCGGGGGCGGCGGTTTGCGCCCGGGTCAGCGCGGCCGCGATGTCGGCCCCACTGACGAAAGCGACGCGGCCGACGAGATCGCTGGGGTCGGCGGGATTGAGGATCGGCTCGCCAGCGGGCGCGGGCTCGGGCGGATGGGAGAGGCCCTCGGCGAGCAATCCCAGTTCAAGCTCGCTCGACAGGTCGAGCCCACGCGAATTGGCGCGGTCGGGACCGTAGAGCGCCAGCGGCGCGGCGATGCGCTCGTGCGGGGCGCCGAGCGGCTGGATCGCGCGGGCGACCTCGACCGGATCGGCGATCAGCGCGTCGATCGGCACGGTCTCGTCGGCGATGCGGTTGACGAAGGACGTGTTGGCGCCGTTTTCAAGCAGGCGGCGCACGAGATAGGCGAGCAGGGTCTCGTGCGAGCCGACGGGGGCGTAAACCCGGGCCGGACGGTCGAGCTTGTCGCGCCCGACCACCTCCTCGTATAGCGGTTCGCCCATGCCGTGCAGACATTGGAACTCATATTGGCCGCGGTAATAATTGGGGCCGGCGAAGGCGATCACGCTGGCCAGCGTCTGCGCGTTATGGGTGGCGAATTGCGGATAGATCGCGTCGGGCGCGGCAAGCAGCTTTCTGGCGCAGGCGAGATAGGCGACGTCGGTGTGAACCTTGCGCGTATAGACGGGGAAATCGGACAGGCCGTCGAGTTGGGCGCGCTTGATCTCGCTGTCCCAATAGGCGCCCTTGACGAGCCGCACCATCAACCGGCGTTTCGCGCGGCGGCCGAGGTCGATCAACGCGTCGATCACGTAAGGGCAACGTCTGCTGTAGGCTTGGATAACGAAGCCGAGCCCGTTCCACTCGCCAAGCTCGGGATCGAGCGCCAGCGCCTCCAAGAGATCGAGCGACAGGTCGAGCCGGTCGGCCTCCTCGGCGTCGATGTTGAAGCCGATCTGATAGGAGCGCGCCAGCGCGGCCAGCGTTTTCACGCGAGGGAGCAACTCGCCCAACACCCGTTCGCGCTTCATGCGCTGGTAGCGCGGGTGCAGCGCCGAAAGCTTGATCGAAATGCCGGGGCCTTCGTAGATGCCTCTGTCCCCCGACGCCTTGCCGATGGCGTGGATCGCGTGCTCGTAGTCGGCGTAGTAACGCGCGGCGTCCGCCGCCGTCGTCGCCGCCTCGCCCAGCATGTCGTATGAGAAAGAGAAGCCGCGCGCCTCGCGCGGCTGCGCGGTCCGCAAAGCCTCCTCGATGGTGCGCCCGGTGACGAATTGTTCGCCCATCAGCCGCATCGCGACATCGACTCCAGCGCGGATCAGCGGCTCGCCGGAACGCGCGATCAGGCGGGTCAACGCGGCCGAAAGGCCCTGTTCGCTGTTGGTCGCCACCAGCTTGCCGGTCAGCATGAGGCCCCAGGTGGCGGCGTTGACGAACAGGCTCGGACTCTGCCCGACATGGGCGCGCCAGTCGCCGGGGCTGAGCTTGTCGCGGATGAGGGCGTCGCGCGTCGCCGCGTCGGGAATGCGAAGCAGGGCTTCCGCAAGGCACATCAGCGCCACGCCCTCCTGGCTCGAAAGCGAATATTCGTGAATGAGCCCCTCGACGCCGGAGGAGCGGGAGCGCGATTTCTCGCGCAGGCTGCGGGCCAGGCCCGTGGCGATGGCTTTTATGCGCGCGGCCTCCTGCGGCGTTGCGGCGGCGGTCTCGATCAGCGCGGCGACGCATTCGGGTTCGGAGCGGCGATGGGCGGCGGCGATGGCCGCGCGCAGACCCTGTGGGGGGCGAACTTCGGCTCTGAGCGCGGAAAAAACTGTCGAGGCGTCCACGCAAGTCGCTCCTAACCAATCTGACCCCGAGGCCGTCGGCCTCGATTGGGCGATGCAGCCGAGCGCGTCAAGATGGCGCCCGCAAGGCTTGGCGGGGCGCAAACACTGCCGCTTGCATTTGCGCGCGTTCCGCGCCGATATGGGGGGAGGGAGGTCGCATGAAAGTCACCATCGACATCGATTGCACGCCGCTGGAGGCGCGCCAGTTTTTTGGACTTCCCGACGTGCAGCCGATGCAGCAGGCGGTTCTCGCCGAAATGGAGAAGCGCATGTTGGCGGAAATGGACAAATTCACGCCGGATAATCTGATGCAGACGTGGTTTTCGACCGGCCAGCAAGGCGCCGACATGTTCACGAAATTGTTGTCGGGCATGGCGCTGAAGCCCGGCGAAGGCGCCAAGCCGCGATGAGTTTTCGTGGTTTTCTCGCCGGTCTGTTGCTGGCGACGCCGGCCCACGCGGCCGCGCCGCCGGCGGTAGCCGCCGAGCACGGCATGGTCGCCTGCGCGCAAAAGCTGGCCTGCGAAGTCGGCGTCGCGGTGCTGAAGCAGGGCGGCAATGCGGTCGATGCGGCGGTGGCGGTCGGCTACATGCTGGCGGTGGTCTATCCCGCCGCCGGCAATCTCGGCGGCGGCGGCTTCATGACCATCGTGTTCGCCGACGGGCGCAAGACGTTCATCGATTTTCGCGAAAAAGCGCCGTTGGCGGCGACGCGCGACATGTATCTGGGCCCCGACGGCGAGCCCGTCAAAGGGCGTTCGACGCAGGGCTTTCTCTCAGTCGCCGTGCCCGGCACGGTCGGCGGGCTCGAATATGCGCGCGAGAGATATGGCGCGCTGTCCCGCCCGGCGCTGATCGACCCGGCGATCGCACTGGCCGAGAATGGATTCACGCTCGACGACGGCGACGCCTTTCCGCTCGCGCTCGTCGCGGGGGAACTGGCCCGCGACCCCGCGGCGGCGGCGATCTTCCTGCACGACGGCCGGCCCTACGGGGCGGGCGAGACGCTGGTGCAGAAGGATTTGGCGCGCACCTTGCGTGCGATCCGCGAGCAAGGGGCGGCGGGTTTCTACGAGGGCGAGGTCGGGGCCTCGCTCGCGGCGGCGGTGAAGGCGGGCGGCGGGATCATCACGGCGGAAGATTTGCAGGCCATCCATCCCCGCGAACTGGCGCCGATTGAGTGCGACTATCGCGGCTACGCCGTGGTTTCCGCGCCGCCGCCAAGCTCGGGCGGCGTGATCTTGTGCGAAATGCTTGGCGTGCTCGAAGGCTATCCCTTGCAAAAGCTGGGCTTCGGCTCGGCGCAGGCGCTGCACGACGAGATCGAGACGATGCGGCACGCCTATGTCGACCGCAACAATCTCCTGGGCGATCCCGATTTCGTGCATAACCCGGTGGATATGTTGATCGGCAAAGACTACGCGACGAAAATCCGCGCGGCTATTGACCCCGACAAGGTGACGCCCTCGGCGGAACTCGCGCCCGGCAAGCCGCCGCACGAGGGCGTCAACACGACACACTATTCCATCGTCGACAACGACGGCAACGCGGTCGCCGTCACCTATACGCTCAACAACTGGTTCGGCGCCGGCGTGGTCGCCGGCGACACGGGGGTGGTGCTCAACGACGAGATGGACGATTTCACCACCAAATTGGGGACGCCCAATCTGTACGGCCTGGTTCAGGGCGAGAAGAACCTGATCGCGCCGGGCAAGACGCCGCTGAGTTCGATGACGCCGACCATCCTCGTCAAGGACGGCAAGCCGGTGATGGTGACGGGCACGCCGGGCGGCAGCCGCATCATCACGGTGGTGCTGGAGACGATCCTCAACGTGATCGACTATGGCATGTCGATCTCGGAAGCGGTCGATGCGCCGCGCATCCACAATCAATGGCTGCCCGACCTGACCTTTGTCGAGCCGTTCGCTTTGTCGCCGGACACGCGCCATATTCTCGAAGGGATGGGCCATCATTTCGGACCGCCGCAGCCCGCCAATCATGTCGACGCCATCCTGGTGGGCGCGCCCCGGTTGGGCGGAAAGCCGGACGGGGCGAACCGGTTCTATGGCGTCAACGACCCGCGCCGAGGCGGCGGCGCGGCGGTCGGCTATTAAGCGTTGGGCGCATCCATTTTTCATGGACGCCGGCGCCCTATACAAGCGGCGCAGTCCCGCTAATCTCCCCCGCTCATGAGCGCCGACCCGCTGCTTCAACCTTTCCAGCTCAAGCATTTGACGATTCGCAATCGTCTGATGTCAACGGCGCACGAGCCGGCCTATACCCATGACGGGATGCCGAAGGAACGCTATCGCGCCTATCACGTGGAGAAGGCGAAGGGCGGCATCGGCTTGACGATGATTGGCGGCTCGGCGGTGGTCGCGCCCGACAGCCCGCAGGCGTTCGGCAATATTCTGCTCTACAAGGACGAGGTGGTCGGCTGGTTGAAGGCGCTGACCGACGAAGTGCACGACCACGGCGCGGCGGTGATGATCCAGATCACGCATCTGGGCCGGCGCACGAGCTGGGCCAAGGACGATTGGTTGCCGATTGTCAGCGCCAGCCATGTGCGCGAGCCGGCGCATCGGGCGTTCCCGAAGGCGATGGAGGATTTCGACATCGCCCGCGTCGTGACCGCCTACGCCGACGCGGCGGAGCGGGTGAAGGCGGCTGGGCTCGACGGGATCGAGCTGGAAGCCTACGGGCATCTGATCGATCAGTTCTGGTCGCCGCTGACCAACCATCGCAGCGACGAATATGGCGGTAGCCTAGAGAACCGGATGCGGTTCGGCGTCGAGGTTTTGCGCGCCATCCGCGAGCGGGTGGGCAAGGACTTCATCGTCGGCGCGCGAATGGTGTGCGACGAGGATGTCGAGCGCGGGCTGGACAGCCAAGAGGGAACCGCTATCGCGCAGACGCTCGCCGCCAGCGGCGCGATCGATTTCGTCAACGTGATTCGTGGCCACATCGACACCGAGGAGGGGCTTTCCCGCGTCATTCCCGGCATGGGCGAGCGCTCGGCGCCGCATCTCGATTTCGCCGGCGAAATCCGGGCGGCGACGCGGCTGCCGACCTTTCACGCCGCGCGCGTGCAGGATGTGGCGACGGCGCGACATGCGATTGAATCGGGCAAGCTCGACCTCGTTGGCATGACGCGCGCGCATCTCGCCGACCCGCATATCGCGCTGAAGATCAAACAAGGTCGCGAGCAGGAGATAAGGCCCTGCGTCGGCATGGGCTATTGCATCGACAGCATCTATTCCGGCCACGCCGTCTGTATCCACAACGCCGCCACGGGGCGCGAATTGACGATGCCGCATGTCGTGACGCGCAGCGACGGGCCGCTGAAGACATTCGTCGTGGTCGGCGCGGGGCCGGGCGGGCTGGAAGCCGCCCGCGTCGCGGCTGCGCGCGGCCACAGGACGGTGCTGATGGAGGCAGCGGCGGAGCCCGGCGGACAGGTGCGGGTGGCGGCGAGGCTGGCGAGGCGGCGCGAGATTCTGGGCATCGTCGACTGGCGGCTGGCGCAATGCGAGCAACATGGCGTCGAGTTGCGAACCAACCTCTACGCCGAAGCGGAGGATGTCGCGCGCGAGGGGCCGGACGTCGTGATTATCGCGACAGGGGGCGTGCCCAATCTCGGATTTTTGCGCGGCGGGGCGGAGCATGTCGCATCGAGCTGGGATATTCTCACCGGCGCGATCAAGCCGGCGGCGAATGTGATCGTCTATGACGACAACGGCGCCCATGCCGGCGTCAGCGTCGCCGAATTCTGCGCCCGCGCGGGCGCGAACGTGGACTATATGACGCCGGAGCGGATGCTGGGGCCGGATGTCGGCTCAACCAGCTTTCCGCCCTATCTGCGCGCGTTCTCGAAATATGACGTCGGCGTGACGTTGAACCTGCGGCTGGAGAGCGTGCGGCGCGAGGGCAATCGGCTGGTCGGCGTGTTCCACGACGAATACGGGGCCAAACGAGTCGAGCGGCTGGCCGATCAGATCATCGTCGATCACGGCGCGACGCCGGTGGACGAACTCTATTTTCAGTTGAAACCGGGCTCGCGCAATCTGGGCGAGGTCGATCAACCGGCGCTGCTGGCGGCGCGGCCGCAGGCGCTTGTCCGCAACAGCCAAGGCGCCTATCAACTGTTCCGCATCGGCGACGCCGTCGCCTCGCGCAATATCCATGCGGCGATCTACGACGCGCTGCGCCTCGTTTCGTTGCTCTAAGTCAGGGGGCCGCTGTGAATCGCGAAGTTTTCATCACCTGCGCCGTCACCGGGGCCGGCGACACGACGAGCAAACATCCCGGCGTGCCCATCACGCCCAAACAGATCGCCGACGCTTCCATCGAGGCGGCCAAGGCGGGCGCGGCGATCGCGCATATCCATGTGCGCGATCCGCAAACGGGCAAGGCCGCGCGGGACGTGAGCCTTTACCGGGAAGTCGTCGACCGCATCCGTTCGGCCGACGTCGACGTGGTGATCAATCTGACGGCGGGCATGGGCGGCGACGTGGTGTTCGGCGCCGGCGAGAACCCGCTGCCGCTCGACCCGGCGGGCACCGACATGGTGGGGCCGACCGAGCGGCTCGCCCATGTCGCGCATCTGCTGCCCGAGATCTGCACGCTCGATTGCGGCACGATGAATTTTTCGCTCGGCGATTATGTAATGACCAACACGCCCTCGACGCTGCGGGCGATGGCGGCCAAAGTGCAGGCGCTCGGCGTGCGGCCGGAACTGGAAGTGTTCGACACCGGACATCTCGTGTTCGTCAAACAACTGATCGCGGAGAAGCTGATCGACGATCCCTGTATGATCCAGCTTTGCTTGGGGATTCCCTATGGCGCGCCGGACGATCCCCTGACCTTGCTGGCGCTCGTCAACCAACTGCCGCCGGGCGCGGTGTTCAGCGCGTTCTCGATTGGCCGCAACCAACTGCCGTTTGTGGCGATGGCGGCGCTGGCGGGCGGCAATGTGCGGGTCGGGCTGGAGGACAATCTGTTTCTCGATCGCGGCGTGCTCGCCTCCAACGGGCAACTTGTCGAGCGCGCGGCGACGATCCTCACCAATATGGGCGCGCGGGTGATCGGCCCGGCCGAGGCGCGCGAAAGACTGAAACTGCGAAAGCGGGGCTGAAGGATGAGCAAACAGAAGATCGGTCTGGTCGGCGGCGGCGTCATCGGCGCCGGCTGGGCGGCGCGATTTCTGTTGGAGGGCCACGAAGTCGCCTTGTACGATCCCGATCCCGAGATCGGCCGCAAGCTGGAGACGGTCGTCGCCGCCGCGCGGACGGCTCGCAAGCAACTGTTTCCCGAGGCAGCGACTGCGGAGGGCGCGCTGACGATTGCGCCCAGCGTCGAAGCGGCGGTCGCTGACGCCGATTTCGTGCAAGAGAGCCTGCCGGAGCGCGAGGATCTCAAACAACGCGTCTTGAAGACGATAGACGGCGCGACAAGGCCGGAGGTGATTGTCGCGTCCTCAACTTCCGGGTTGCTGCCGACGCGGCTGCAAAGCGCGATGAGCCGGCCGGAGCGGTTCGTGGTCGGCCACCCCTTCAACCCGGTCTATCTGTTGCCCCTGGTTGAAGTGTGCGGCGGCGCGCAGACGGCGCAAGCGACCAAGACGGCGGCGATGGCGCTCTACGCGCAAATCGGTATGCGGCCGCTGCATGTGCGCAAGGAGATCGACGGTTTCATCGCCGACCGGCTGCTGGAGGCGCTGTGGCGCGAGGCGCTGTGGCTGGTCAACGACGGGGTGGCGACCACGGAGGAGATCGACGACGCGATCCGCTACGGCGCGGGGTTGCGCTGGTCGTTCATGGGCACGTTCCAGATCTATCGCATGGCCGGCGGCGAAGCGGGGATGCGGCATTTCCTCGCCCAATTCGGCCCCGCGCTGAAACTGCCGTGGACCAGGCTGGAGGCGCCGGAACTGACCGACGCGCTGATCGACCAGGTGGCCGAGCAGTCCGACGCGCAGGTCGCTGGCGCCTCGATCCGCGAACTGGAAGCGCGTCGCGACGCCTGTCTCGTCGCGGTTCTCGACGCGCTGCGAACGCAGAATTTTGCAGCAGGCGCGACAATCGCCGAGCACGAGCGCCGTATCGGCGAGCGCCAACGCCCGTGAAAGCGACGGAAAGCGGGATTTGGGCGCAGCCATCGAAAAATACGGAGGCTTGCCGGGCGGCGGCGCTATTGTGTTTAATAAAAACGCGTTGATAATGCCATAGCCCAATATCCGTCTGAGGAGGCAGGGCGGGCGCGGGCACGGAGGAGTATCGCTTATGGATCACAGCAACGACAAGCGCGGTTCGGGTCTTATCGTAGATCGCCGTGAATTGATGACCGGCGCCGCGGCGCTGGGACTGGGCTTCAGCGCATCCGGCGCTCGCGCCGCCGACGCGCCCAAGAAGGGCGGCACGCTTCGCCTTGGCATGGAAGGCGGCAGCGCCTCCGACAGCCTCGATCCCCGCACCTACGCCGACTCGATCCCGATTTCCTACGGCTGGCAGCTCTGGAACGGTCTGGTTGAAATCGGCCCCGACAACAATCCGGTGGGCGAACTGGCCGAGAGCTGGGAAGCCAAGCCCGGCGCGAAAGAGTGGATCTTCAATATCCGCAAGGGCGTTCCGTTCACTTCCGGCAAGATTCTCGACGCCGACGACGTGATTTACTCGCTCAACATGCATCGCGGCGAGACCAAGTCGGGCGCCAAAGACCTGATGGCCGGCATCTCCGACATCAAGAAGCTCGGCTCGCATCAGATCCTGATCACGCTGTCGAGCGCCGACGCGGGTCTGCCCTCGATCTTCGCCGATTATCACATCCTGATCGTCCCCAACAATTTCACCGACTGGTCCAAGCCCGACGGAACGGGCGCGTTTGAACTCGTGACGTTCGAACCCGGCGTGCGCGTCGTCACCAAGCGCAAGAAAGGCGATTACTGGAAGAAGGATCGCGGCTTCTTCGAGGGTGTCGAGCTGCGCTACATCCCGGACGCGGCGGCGCGCGTGCAGGCGCTGATCTCGGGCCAGATCGACGCGGCCAACCGGCTCGACGCCAAGACCGTTTCGCTTGTCATGAAGGCGCCGACAGTCAACGTAGTACGCACCAAGGGCACCGGCAACCGCTTCGCCTGGGTGGCCTTGTGCGACACCGATCCGTATCAGAGCAACGACATGCGGCTCGCGCTCAAATACGGCATCGACCGGCAGAAGATCATCGACAACGTCTATAAGGGCTTCGCGACGATGGGCAACGACAACACGGTCGCCCCGTCGCAGAAGTATTTCGCCAAGGACGTGCCGCAACGACCCTACGATCCCGACAAGGCCGCGTTCCACTTCAAGAAGGCCGGCATGGCCAATGCGAAGATCGAGTTGCAGGTGTCCGAGGGCGCCTTCTCCGGCGCGACCGACTGCGCGGTGCTATATCAGGAGGCGATGAAGAAGGCGGGCATCGAGCTCGACGTCAAGCGCGTCTCCGGCGACGGCTACTGGAGCAATGTGTGGCTGAAGGCGCCGTTCTGCGCCGTCTATTGGGGCGGTCGTCCGAGCGCCGACAATCAGCTCGCGCAGACCTTCCTCTCCACGGCGAACTGGAACGACACGCACTGGAAGCGCCCCGCGTTCGACAAGCTGCTGTTGGAGGCGCGCGCCGAACTCGACGACGCCAAGCGCGGCCAGCTCTACGCCGAATGTCAGAAGATGATCTCGGAGGACGGCGGCATGATCTGCTTCGCCATCGGCGATTATCTCGACGGCTATTCGAAGAAGGTGATGGGCGCGACGCCGCATCCCCATTACGACATGTGCGATCAGCGCATCGCCGAGAAGGGCTGGTTCGCCTGACGCGAGCGCAAACCACAACCTAGAAGGAGAGCGAGCACGTGTTACGTTTGGTGGCGACGCGGTTCGCTCTCGGTCTGCTAACGCTCCTGGCGGTGTCGGTGCTGATTTTCATCTGCACCCAGATCCTGCCAGGAGACGTCGCCTCGGCGGTGCTTGGCCAACAGGCCACGCCGGAGTCGCTCAAAGTGTTTCGCGCCGAGCTGGGTCTCGATAAGCCGGCCTATTTGCGCTATCTCGAATGGTTCCTGGGCGTGCTGCACGGCAATTTCGGCAAGTCGCTGACCAACGGCCGAATCATCATCGACGAACTGGCGCCGCGCTTTATCAACACGCTGTTCCTTGCGAGTTACGCCGCAGTCATCGCCGTGCCGTTCGCGGTGGGCTTAGGGATTCTCTCGGCGATCCGCGAAGGACGCCTGACCGATCGGCTGGCCAATATTCTGACGCTGGTCGCGATTTCGGTGCCGGAATTCTTTGTCGCCTACCTTCTCATCATCGTATTCTCGATCAAGCTCGCGTGGTTTCCCTCGCTGGCGACAGTCAATTCCGACATGGGACTGGGGACGCGGGTCTTCGTCGCCTTCCTGCCGGCGCTCACGCTGACCCTGGTTGTGATGGCGCACATGTTGCGGATGACGCGCAATTCCGTGCTGTCAATCATGTCGACGCCCTATATCGAGATGGCGTTCCTGAAAGGTTTGACGCGCTCGCGCGTCGTCGCCTGGCACGCGCTGCCCAACGCGCTGGGGCCGATCGTGTCCGTGGTGGCGCTCAATCTGGCCTATCTCGTCGTCGGCGTCGTCGTGGTCGAGAACGTGTTCGTCTATCCCGGCGTCGGCCAATATATGGTGGACGCCGTCGCCAAAAGAGACGTGCCGGTGATCCAGGCCTGCGGTCTGGTGTTCGCTGGCGTGTTCGTCACGCTCAATACCGTGGCCGATATCCTCGCCATGCTCGCCAATCCCCGCTTGCGCCGACGTCGCTGAGGCCACATGACGATCCTGGGACATCGCCCTCCGCTGACCGCCCAGATCGGGCTGCTGGTCGTCGCCTTCTACCTGCTGGTGGCGCTGATCGGCCCGTGGTTTGCGCCCTACGCGCAATCGCAATCGGTCGGCGACACCTGGGCGCCGGCTTCGGCGCAAATGTGGCTCGGCGCCGATCAGATCGGCCGCGACATGCTGACCCGGCTGATCTACGGCGCGCGCACGACGATCGGCATCGCGGCAGCGACGACGGTTCTTTCGTTCTTCATCGGCATCTCGCTCGGGTTCACAGCCGCGGTGCTGGCCGGCTGGGTCGATGTCGTGCTGTCGCGGCTCGTCGACATCATTCTGTCGATCCCGCAGCTCATTCTCGCGCTGATCATTCTGGGCGTGTTCGGCTCGTCGATCCCGGTGCTGATTTTCACCATCGCCATCATCGATTCCACCAAAGTTTTCCGGCTGGCGCGCGCGCTCGGCATGAACCTCGCCGTGCTCGACTATGTCGAGGTGGCGCGGATGCGCGGCGAGGGCCTGTGGTGGATCATCCGGTCGGAGATCCTGCCTAACGCCGCCGCGCCGCTGATCTCGGAGTTCGGGCTGCGGTTCTGCTTCAACTTTCTGTTCGTCGCGGCGCTGAGCTTCTTAGGCATCGGCGTGCAACCGCCGTTCGCCGATTGGGGCGGCATGGTGCGCGAGAACTCGGCGGCGATCAATTTCGGCCTGTTCGCGCCGCTCTACCCGGCAATCGCCATCGCGTCGCTGACGGTGGGCGTCAATCTCGTCGTCGATTGGTTGCTGTCGATCGACGCGCGGCCCTCGGGCAGCCAGGCGGAAATGTGAGGGCGCGATGAGCGAAGACCTGGTTCTGACGCTTGACGGGCTTCAGGTCGAGACCATCACCGGCGCGGTGCTGGTCGACAAGGTCGACATCACGCTGAAGCGTGGCGAGATTCTCGGCCTGATTGGCGAATCCGGCGCCGGCAAATCCACCATCGGGCTCGCCTCGATGGCTTATGCGCGGGCGGGTTGCCGAATCACTGGGGGGCAGATCACGATCAACGGCGTGGAGCTGCGCGCCAGCACCGCCGCGGCGCGGCGAAATTTCCGCGGCAAGAGCATCGCCTATATCGCGCAAAGTGCCGCGGCCTCGTTCAATCCGGCGATGAAACTGATGGATCAGGTGTGCGAGGCGCCGGTGCTGCACGGCGTGATGAGCCGGGCGGAGGCCGAGACCTACGCCAAAACCCTGTTCGCCAAGTTGCAATTGCCGAGCCCGGAAACCTTCGGCGAGCGCTATCCGCACGAGGTGTCCGGCGGCCAGTTGCAGCGCGCGATGGCGGCGATGGCGATGAGCTGTCGGCCCGACATCATCGTGCTCGACGAGCCGACCACCGCGCTCGACGTGACGACGCAGATCGAAGTGCTGGCGCTGCTGCGCGATCTGATCCGCGAATTTGGCACCGCCGGGCTCTACATCACGCATGATCTGGCAGTCGTGGCGCAGATCGCGCATCGCATCATGGTGCTGCGCCATGGCAAGATGGTCGAGGTGGGCAGCGCCAAACAAATCCTGGAGGCGCCGCGCACCGCTTACGCGACCGCGCTGGTCAATGAGCGCCGCTCGGCGACCACAACGCCGTTGATTGACCCTCCGGCTCATGCCGAGCCGCTGCTGAGCGTCAGCGATGTCGAGGCCGGCTATCGCCCCGGCACGACGGTGGTGCGTAACATCAACATCTCGTTGGCCAGGGGCGAGACGCTGGCGGTGGTGGGCGAATCCGGTTCCGGCAAATCCTCGCTCGCGCGCGTGGTCGCGGGCCTGCTGCCGCGCCGCGCCGGCGATGTGAGGCTGGCGGGGCAGTCGCTCGCGCCCGTCATGGGCGCCCGGCCGCGCGATGTGTTGCGGCGGCTGCAAATGGTGCATCAGATGCCGGACACCGCGCTCAACCCGCGCCAGACTTTGCAAGAGATCATCGGCCGCCCGATGACGCTGTTCTTCAACAAGTCAGACTCGCAGGTGCGGACCAAGGTCGCGGATCTGCTGACCCATGTCGGCCTGCCCGCGGATTTCGCCCAGCGTCGGCCCGGCCAGCTCTCCGGTGGGCAGAAGCAGCGCGTCTGCATCGCGCGCGCGCTCGCCGCCGAGCCCGATCTCATCATCTGCGACGAGCCAACCTCGGCGCTCGATCCGCTGGTGGCTGAGGAAGTGCTGAAGCTGCTGCGCACGCTTCAGGAAGACCTGGGCCTCGCCTATATGTTCATCACCCATGATCTGGGCACCGTGCGCCGCATCGCGCATCGCACCGCCGTGATGCTGAAGGGCGAGATCATCGCGCAGGGGCCGACGGCGCAGATCTTCGCGCCGCCCTATCATCCCTATACCGAGAAGCTGATCTCCTCGGTGCCGGAGATGGACACAACCTGGCTCGACCACGTGCTCGCCGACCGCCCGGCGGCGTGAACGCTGACATGCGCGTCGAGGAGCATTTCTTCATCCCGCTCGCCGATGGCGTGAGGCTCGCGGCGCGCGCATGGTTTCCGGAAAGCGCGCGCGCGCCGGCGATCCTGGAATATATCCCCTATCGCAAGCGCGACGGCACACGCTCGCGCGACGAGCCGATGCACGGGTATTTCGCCAGGGCCGGTTATGTCGCCGTACGGGTGGACTTGCGCGGGTCGGGCGAATCCGACGGGCTGCTTGCGGACGAATATCTGGCGCAGGAACTCGACGACGCCGCGCAAGTGATCGATTGGTTGAGCCGCCAACCGTGGTGCGACGGAAACGTCGGCATGATGGGCAAATCCTGGGGCGGCTTCAACGCGCTGCAAGTGGCGGCGATGCGGCCGCCCGCGCTGAAAGCGATCATCACCGTCTGCTCGACCGACGACCGCTACGCCGACGACATCCATTACATGGGCGGCGCGCTGCTGAACGACAATCTGTGGTGGGGCGCGATCATGCTGGCCTATCAGGCGCGCCCGCCCGACCCTGACCTGCGCGACGACTGGCGGAGCGTTTGGTTGCAGCGGCTCGACGCCATGCCGTTCTGGCCGGCGCTGTGGTTGAAGCATCAGCGACGCGACGCCTATTGGCGCCACGGCTCGGTGTGCGAGGATTTCTCGGCGATCCAATGCCCGGTGTTCGCCGTCGGCGGCTGGGCCGACGCCTACACCAATGCCGTGCCGCGCCTGCTGGCGGGGCTCGGCGTCCCGCGTCTGGGGCTGATTGGTCCGTGGGCGCATCTCTATCCCCACGACGGCAAGCCGGGACCGGCGATCGGCTTTCTACAAGAAGCCCTGCGTTGGTGGGACCATTGGTTGAAGGGACGCGACAACGGCGTGATGAGCGCGCCGATGTTGCGCGCCTTCATCGAGGAGGGGGCGGAGAATCGCGAGACAGCGCGCGGCCGTTTCGTGGCCGAGGCGCAATGGCCCTCGCCCGAAGTCACGCGGCGCGTGATTGAGGTGAGCGCGGCGGGGCTGGGCCTGCCGGCCTTGCCTGCAACGCTGGATATTTGCTCGCCCTGTTGGACGGGCGCGGCTGTCGGCGAATGGATGGGCGCCGGCGCGCCGCATGAGGCGCCTTGGGATCAGCGGCTCGACGACGGGTTTTCGCGCTGTTTCGACAGCGGGCCCCTCGACGCGCGGCTGGAGGTTTTGGGCGCGCCTGAGCTTGAGTTGGAGATCGCGTCAAACAAACCCGTCGCGCAGATCTGCGTCAGGCTGTGCGATGTGAGCCCGGACGGCGCCTCGCGCCGCGTCTCCTACGCCGTGCTCAATCTGACCCATCGCGACAGCCACGCCGAGCCGGGCGCGCTGACGCCGGGCGTGTTTTATCGGGTGGCGATCAAGCTCAACGATTGCGGCTACGCCTTCGCGGCGGGCCATTGCCTGCGGCTGGCGATTTCGTCGGCCTATTGGCCGCTGCTGTGGCCGACGCCCGAACGCGCAACGCTGACGCTGCGCCTGCCGGCAAAGCTGACCTTGCCGGTCCGCAGCGCGTCGGCCGACGAAGCTGAGATTGCGTTTCCACCGCGCGAGACCGCGCCCGAGGCGCCGAAGACGTCGCTGCGACAAGGCCGCGTGGAGCGACGGGTGAGTTTCGATCTCGGCGCCCAGGTGTCGCACTACGAAACCATCGCCGAGGGCGGCTTGTTCGGCGAAGGCGCCTATCGGTTCGACGAGATCGACACGGAAGTTGCCCACGACCTGACGCGACGCTTCGCCATCGCCGCCGACGACCCGTTAAGCGCGCGCTACGAGTTGGAACAGCGTTACGAGATGGGGCGCGAGGGTTGGCGCATCCGGATCGAAACGCATCTCTCGATGCGCTCGACAGCGACACAGTTTTTGATTGAGGCGAAGCTCAGCGCCTACGAGAACGGCGCGCTTGTCCATTCCCGCGCCTTTAGCGAGACCATCGTGCGCGATCTCGTCTGATCCACGTTTCAGTCGCCGGATCGTAGATCGCGTCGGTCGGTTAGTTCGGCCAGTTGCGTTCGAAGAGCGGCCTTTCGGCGCGGTCGAGCGTTCGCAGCGCGCGCCGCCTGATGGCGAAGCCCTCGCCCTCGCGGCGCACAAGCATTTGCTCGGCGCGATCCAGCATTCGTTCCTGCTGTAAGCGGCAGGCCTCGAGCGATAGGGCGCGGGCGCCGGGCGCGCATCGCCCGTGGCGCGCGCGCTGCCACTCGCCTCGGCGGCAGTGATGAGCGCGTCGCCGGAGCGCGCGTAGGAATTCGCGCGAAGGCACGATATCGCGCGAGCGAGCGCGAACCTCAACGACCTCGTCGCGATCAGTTGTTCGCCGCCGCTCGCGCCGGCAAACATGTGTTGTGCGGGAGGTCGCTCGCGTTGACGCTGAACGAAGCGCGGGCCATGGCGGCGCAGGCGCGCGCGCACGGCGTGGCGATCGGAACCAACTAACGTTCACGAAATGCGGCGACCCGCCGCGCCTTGCGCGAGGCGATCCAACAGAGCCGCATCGACCGGCCGCTGTTCGCCCGCGTGTTTCATGCCGTGCTTCTGCCACCGCATTTGCAAGGCTGGCGGCGGCGTGGCGCTCGACTACGCCGAGGCGGGCAAGCTCGGCGACATCAGCTCGCTCGCCGCCAAGGAAGAATGGCCCCGGTTTTGCCCTAAACGTTACAGAAGGTGACCGCCACCAACGGCAAGTGGAACGCCGTTATGGTCAACATCCACCCCGTCAACTGGGTGTGGAGCAACAAGGCGCGGAGCCGAAGACTTTTGACGATTTCGTCGCCTGCTCGACAAGGCCAAGAGGGCCGGCGTGATCCCGCTCGCGCTCGGCGGCCAGCCCTGGCAGGAAGGGCATCGTCGACGTCAAGGCGGCCCACGGCGAGGGCGCGTTCGTCGGCTCAATGGCGCAGAATTGCGCGCAACCGCCGGCGCCTATCGTGACGTCGCGACCAAATTCTTCCACGGCGAGATCAAGTCCTCGGCCGAGGCCGTGCCCGCCCTCGTGCACGCGATCAACAACGCCAAACAACCAAGGGCGGCCGGCGCCTGAAGGCGCGGCCGCCCTTAGCGTGTGAGGGAGAAACCCGCGTCCGCCGCCATCGCGCCTTGCGCGGCGCCGTCCTTTCTGCTCGCGCCGGTGTTTGTCTATGGCTTAACGCGTTGGACGCTGTTTCTCTCTTTCACCAACGCAACGGCGTTCCCCTCGACGCATCTTATCAACTAAGCCAACCACGAGAAAATGCGGCGTTGGACGTTCGAGACCGACCCGCCGTCGGGTTGGTCAGCATGGGAATATTTGGCGGACTCTATATCTTCTCCTGCCTGTTCCTCGGCATGACGCTGACGATCTTGCTCGACCAGAAAATCCGCGGCGCGGGCATCCTGTGGCCGAACTTTCTCTATCCGCTCGCGCTTTCCTTCATCGTCACCGGCACGGCGTGGAAGCTGTTCCTGGATCAGCGCATCGGTCTGGAAAGGACCGTGCGTGACTGGGGCTGGACCCGCTTCGATTTTGATTGTGTCGTCACGCCGAGTAAGATGATCTACCGCGTTGCGATCGCCGGAATCTGGCAAACCTCCGGCTTCTCGATGACGTCGCGCGTCGTCATCTACGGCCTGCTGCTCCTTTTCGCCCTGATCTATCTGATCCCGCTGGTCGCGATGCTGTTGACTTCGTTGAAGCCGCCGAGCGAGGTGACGGTCGGCAACATGTTCGAACCGCCCAAGCAACTGACGCTCGATCCCTGGATCAAGGCCTGGGGCGAGGCGCGGATTGGGGTGTCCGACACGGCCGGCATCAAAGGGTATTGCTTCAATTCGATCAAGTTGGTCGTACCGGCGGTGCTGATCTCGACGCGGCTCGGCGCGCTCAATGGATACGTGCTGACGAAATAGCGCTTTCCCGGCCACAAGCTGGTATTCGGCACGATGCTGTTCACCTGTTTCATTCCGTTCCAGTCGGTCATCATTCCGATGGTGGTGATCCTGGGCGGGCTCGGCCGGATCGGCCGCAATCTGAGCGATGCGACGGGCTATCCGTTCGGCCGGGGGCCATCCGATCGTCAATCTGGTGATTGTCCACACAGTCTATGGCCTCGGTTTCACCACTTTGTTTTTCCGCAACGAGTATGAGGCGGTTCCAACCGAATTGGTGAAGGCGGCGATGGTGGAGGGGGCCGGTCTTTTTCAGATCTTTCGACGCGTGATCCTGCCGAATTCGAACTCGATTGTTGGCGTCACCGTGATCTATCAGTTCACCAATATCTGGAACGATAGTCGTTTCGGCTCCACCTTCGCCGCCGGCGAGTCCTGGCCGCCGCCTTCATCGCCGCGGGGCCGACCTTGTTCGTCTATGTCGTCGCCGGCCGCGCTCGCGCGGCGCGCTGCGGCTGGCGAACGGCGATCCGATGGCCGCGTCGTTGATTGATCCCAATTACACGGCCGACCCCTATGACCGCGAATGCGCCTTCAAGGGTCTGCGTCTGGCGCGCGAAATCCTGCGCCAGCCGGCGTTGAAGCCGTTCGTCCTCGCCTATCGTTCCGCCAAGATCGATCATCATCCGGTGCGAGCCTGCGCGATGGGGACTGGACTGCAGGCGGTGGTGACGGCGGAGTTGAAGCTGCGCGGGACCGAGGGCCTGCGTGTGGTTGACGCCTCCGTCATGCCGTTCGCGCCATCCTGCAACACCAATGCGTCGACAATCAGGGTGGCGGAAGAGGCGGCCGACATGATCCGCGGGCGCAAGGCGCCGCCGGCGGCGGTGTTGAGCGCGCGCGAGGAGTGACAAAGCCGCCGCCGCGTGAGAGAGGAGATAGGGTCATCTTCCTCAAGAGGACTTATGCCTTGCCTCACTCGGACAGTTCGCGCGTCGCGGTGATCGGCGCCGGCATCACTGGCATCACCACCGCCTATAATCTCGTCAAACGCGGCGCGAAGGTGACGATCTTCGACCGCCACCCCTATGCCGCGATGGAGACCTCGTTCGCCAATGGCGGGCAGATTTCGGCCTGCAACGCGGAGGTGTGGAACTCCTGGGGCACGGTGTGGAAGGGGATCAAATGGATGACGACGCCCGGCGCGCCGCTGCTCGTCAATCCGACGCCGACCTGGCACAAGCTTTCGTGGATGGCGGCGTTCGTCGCCAATATTCCCGCCCATGAGGAGAACACGATCACCACCGTGCGGCTCGCTCTGGAGGCGCGGGCGCGGCTGGCCGAGATCGCGGCGGCCGAGGGCATCGACTATGACCGCGAGGACCGCGGCATCCTGCATTTCTACGAAGAGCGCGAGGATTTCGAAGCGGCCGGCAAGGTCTCGCAGCTGCTCGCCAAAGGCGGGCTGGAGCGGCGCGCGGTGACGCCGACCGAGATCGCCGCGCTTGAGCCGGCGCTGAAGGGAACTTACTACGGCGGCTATTTCACGCCGAGCGATTTCACCGGCGACATCCACAAATTCACCCTTGGCCTCGCGCGCGCCTGCCAGCGGCTCGGCGTCGAGATGCGACTGTCGGACGAAGTTCTGTCTGTTTCGGCCAGCGACACCGGCGTAACGGTCATCAGTCAATCGACCGAGCCGAATCTGGAAAAGATCGCGCCGCCGACGGAAGTGCATCGGTTCGACCGCATCGTCGTGTGTGGCGGCGTGATGTCGCGCGGCCTTGCGCGCATGTTGGGCGACCGCGTCAATATCTATCCCGTGAAAGGCTATTCCATCACCATCACGCTGCCCGAAGGGAGCGAACATCTCGCGCCCTGGGTCAGCCTGCTCGACGAAAGTTCGAAGATCGTCAGCGCGCGATTGGGCGGCAACCGGCTGCGCGTCGCCGGCACGGCGGAGTTCAGCGGCTACAACAGAGACATTCGCGCCGAGCGGATCGACCCGCTGATCAACTGGTGCCGCGCGCATTTCCCCGGCATCAGCACGCGCCAGTCGGTGCCGTGGACGGGCCTCAGGCCAATGATGCCCAACATGCTGCCGCGCGTCGGGCGGGGCAAAAATCCGCGTGTGTTCTACAACACCGGGCACGGTCATTTGGGCTGGACGCTGGCGGCGGCGACCGCTGACGCGATCGGCGCGCTGGCGATGGCGCGGGCGAACTAACACGAATTATCCACGCGGATCGCCGCGATGACGGCCTGCGTCACAATATTGGTCGTCGCCTTGCCGCCGAGGTCCGGCGTGTGCAGCGCGGGGTCAGCCGTCACGCGCTCGATCGCGCGCATCAACCGCGCCGCCCCCTCGGGTTGCCCGAGATGCTCCAGCATCATCGAGGCCGACCAGAACGTGCCTATCGGGTTGGCTATTCCCTTGCCCATGATGTCGAAGGCCGAGCCGTGAATCGGCTCGAACATCGAGGGGAATTTTCGCTCGGGGTTGAGGTTGGCTGTGGGCGCAATCCCGAGCGACCCCGCCAGCGCGGCGGCGAGATCGGACAGGATGTCGGCGTGCAGGTTGGTGGCGACGATGGTGTCGAGCGTGTGCGGCTTCAGCGTCATCCGCATCGTCATCGCGTCAACCAACATCTTGTCGGTTGTCACGTCGGGGTATTCCCGCGCCACTTCGGCCGCGATCTCGTCCCACATCACCATGGCGTAGCGTTGCGCGTTCGACTTGGTGACGACGGTCAGCAGTTTTCGCGGCCGGCCCTGCGCGAGTTTGAACGCAAAACGCATGATGCGCGTGACGCCCGCGCGCGTCATGATCGAGACGTCGGTCGCGACTTCCTCAGGAAAACCCTGATGCACGCGCCCGCCCACGCCGGCATATTCGCCCTCCGAATTCTCGCGCACGATCACCCAATCCAGCTCCGGGCCGGAGACGTGGCGCAAGGGCGAGACGATGCCCGGCAGGATGCGGGTCGGGCGCACATTGGCGTATTGATCGAACGGCTGGCAGATCGCCAGCCGCAAGCCCCACAGCGTGATATGATCAGGAATGTCGGGATGGCCGGCCGAGCCGAACAGGATCGCGTCGTGATGGCGGATCTGCTCGCGGCCATCGACGGGCATCATGCGGCCGTGGCGCTTGTAATATTCGCCGCCCCAATCGAAGCGGTCGAACGTGAAGCCGAAGTTTTCGCGCGCCGCTAGCGCCTGCAACACCTCGACGCCGGCGTCGATCACTTCGGCGCCGATGCCGTCGCCGGGAATGGCGGCGATCCTGTAGGTTTTCATGCCCACCCCATCAACTCCCGCCGCGTGACAGCTTCCAGGGCCGCGACGCCCTCCTCGCTGTCATTCAGGCAAGGCAGCGCGGCGAATTTTTCGCCGCCGGCGTGGTGGAAATATTCCGCGTTCTCGACCGCGATCTCCTCCAGCGTCTCCAGACAATCGGCGGCGAAGCCGGGCGTCAGGACCGCCAGGCGCTTGACGCCCTGAGCGGCAAGCGCCTTCACCGTCGCGTCGGGGTAGGGTTTCAGCCATTCCGCGCCGCCGAAGCGCGAGTGGAAGGTCATCCGCAGTTTCGCCTCGTCGAGCCCGAGCGCGTCACGCAGCAGCCGCGTCGTCTTCGCGCAATGGCAGTAATAGGGATCGCCCTTGTCAAAATAGTCTTGCGGTATGCCGTGGAACGAGGCCAGCAACAGTTCGGGCTCGAAATCGAGTTTTGCCAGCGAGGCGCGCGTGGAGGCGGCGAGCGCCTCGATATAGGCGGGGTCGTCGTAATAGGGCGCGGCGACGCGCAGGGTCGGCTGCCAGCGCATGGCTTTCAGCGCGTCGAACGCCTTGTCGCACACGGTCGCCGAAGTCGCGGCGCAATATTGGGGATAGAGCGGCACCAGCAGGATGCGGTCGCAGCCGGCCGCCTGCAACGCGCTGAGGCGGCTGGCGATCGAGGGTTTGCCGTAGCGCATCGCCCAATCGACGACGAGCGGGCGCGCCGAGGGGCCGTTCCCCAGCAAGGCGCCGAGTTTTCGCGCCTGCGACGAGGTGATCGTCTTGAGCGGGCCTTCGTTGCGCTCCTTGTTCCAGATCGAATCGTAATCCTTGCCCTTTGGGCCAGGGCGTTTGGTCAGGATGATGAGGTTGAGGATCGGCCACCACAGCCAGCGTGGCGTTTCGATCACGCGGCGGTCGGACAGGAATTCTTTCAGATAGCGCCGCATCGACCAATAATCGGTCGCCTCCGGCGTGCCGAGATTGACGATCAGCACGCCGACGCCACCGCTGCGGACGTCGGGATGGTTCGCCGGCCGAGCGCCGGCGAAGCTTTGCGGCGGAACGACGTTCAAGCGCCCGCCGCCGGGGTGAAGTGGGTGGCGACGCCGTTTATGCAATAGCGCAGGCCGGTCGGGGGCGGCCCGTCGGGGAACACGTGGCCGAGATGCGAGCCGCAGCGCGCGCAATGCACTTCCGTGCGCGTCATGCCCCAGGAGCGGTCGGCGGTGATCTCGACCGAGCCGGGCGCGGGATCGTTGAAGCTCGGCCAGCCGGTGCCGCTCTCGAACTTGGCGTTCGATTCGAACAAAGGCTGGTCGCAGCCGGCGCAGGCGAACACGCCGGCCCGCTTTTCCCAGTTCAACGCGCAGGAGCCGGCGCGCTCGGTGCCGTGCTCGCGCATCACCTGGTATTGTTCAGCGCTCAGCCGGGCGCGCCAATCGGCGTCGGTGCGGGTGACGGGATAGGTCTTGGCGTCCATGATGGATCTCCTTGGCCACACATATCGCCGCCGTGCTTCAGCCGGCAAGGACCGGCGCGGCGAAATTTTGCGCGCGCGCGAGTTGCGCGAAAGCGCCGTCGCGCGCGACAAGCTGTTCGAAGCCGCCCACCTCCACGATACGTCCGCGGTCGAACACGAGGATCACATCGGCGTTACGCATGGTCGAGAGCCGATGCGCGATGATGAAAGTGGTGCGGCCGGCGCGCGCGCTCTCCAGCGCGGCCTGAAGCCGAACCTCCGTCGTTGCGTCGAGCGCGCTGGTCGCCTCGTCGAGGATGAGGATCGGCGGGTCTTTCACCAGCGCGCGGGCGATCGAGAGGCGCTGGTGCTCGCCGCCCGAGAGATTGCGGCCGCGTTCGCCGACTTGCCCTTCGAGGCCAAGCGGCAGGGCAAAGACGAAATCGGCCTGCGCACGCGAGCGCCAGTCGCATCTCCGCCTCCGTCGCCCCCGGCTTGCCGACGCGCGGATTGTCCGCCACCGAGCGGGCGAGCAGATAGGGCTCTTGCAGCACGACGCCGATGTTGGCGCGCAGCGAGACGAGCGTCATGTCGCGCAGATCGATCCCGTCGATGCAAACGCGACCCAGCGCCGGATCGAAGGCGCGATGCAGCAGCCCCATCGCGGTCGATTTGCCCGAGCCGGTGGCGCCGACAAGGGCGACGGTTTGCCCGGCCCGCGCCTCGAAGCTGACGCCGTCGAGCGCGACGCGCTCGCCATAGCGGACGGTGACGTTCTCGAACCGGACCTGGCCTGTTAGCCGGCCGACCGCGCGCGCGCCGTCGGCCACGGCGGGGCGCACCGCTATCGTATCGAAATACAGCGTCAAATCCACCGCCGCGCCGAAAATACGGTAGAGAAAGCCGTTGATCTGGTCGAGCCGGCCGATCAAGCCGCCCGCCAGCCCCATGAAGGCGACGATCTCGCCCACAGGCGTCTGCCCGTTGATGTCGAGCCAGACGCCGAACAGCAGGACGGAAATCAGCGTCAGCGTGGCGCTGGCGCGGGTGGCGATGGGGGCGAGCGCCCACCACGCCAGCACCGGGAATTGCGCGGCGAGACAGTCCTCGCTGGCGGAGCGATAGGCGCGCGCCTCTTTGCGCGTGCGCGCGAAGGCCTGCAAAATCGGCAGGTTATGCAGCGCGTCGGCGACTCGCGCCGCCATGGCGTGATAATGCCCGTCGGCCGCACCCTGATGGCGCCTCGTGCCGCGGATGACATAGTTCATCGCCACGCCGAAGAAGGCGACCAGGCCGATCAGCACCAGGCCGAACCGCGCATTGACCGCGAGCGTTGCGGGCAGCGTGACGAATAGCGCGACGAAGGCGGCGCAATGCTCGCGAAAGAAAGTCAGCCACAGGCCGAACATCGCATTCGGCCCGTCGAGCATAATTTTCGTGAGGCGCCCCGAATGGGTTTGCGCGTGGAAGCTTGCCGGCAGGTCCATCAGATGGGCGAAGAAATCGGCCATCGCCGCCATCCGCCGGCGCTGCGCCAGCCGGTCGGAATAGAGCGCGACGACGACCCCCGCGAGAACGGTGAACAGGCCAAAACCACCCCAGGCAGCTATCAGCGGCGCGACTTCGCGCCACGCGGGCGTGCGGCTCGCCAGCCGATCGACGACGCGGCCGAGCAACAGCGGCTCGGCGAAGCCCGCGAAAGCGACCGCGATATTGGCGCCCACCAGCGCCCAGGCCAGCGCGCCCTCGGCGCGCAACTGGGCGAGGACGCGGAAGTAGAGTTTTAGGAAGCGCATGGCGCGGCTTTAAACGAGCGCGACGTCGAGCCGCAAGAGGAGTGTCGGATCGGCCAGCGAACGTAACATTTTCGCCACCTATTTTCGCCAACGCCTCCAAGCGTCCTATGATCGCCTTCGCAACGAAAGCATCGGAGGCTTTCATGACGAGTGGGACATCGACTTCGAATGTGCAGCGGGTCGGCTTGCTGGTGGTGCACGGCATCGGCGAGCAGAAACGCTTCGAAACCGCCGCCGCGCTTGCCCGCTCGCTGGCGGGAACCCTGGCGGCGCGCGATCACCCGCCGAAATTCTCGCTGATCGACCGTTCGGGCGCGCGCTTGCCGGGAGAACTTGCCTGTCCCTCGGCTGACGCGTCCGACGCTCCCAATGAGATCATTGTCGCCGGCGCCGCCGGAGCGCAAACGCATATTCATATTCACGAAGTCTGGTGGTCCGACATCGGCGCGTCCGACAGTTTTGGGGAACAAGTTCAGTTCTGGATCTGGGCGCTCGGCCAGTGGTTCGCACGCATCGTTCGCGTCACCCGCTATGTGTCCGGCCCCAGCAACACCAACCTTCTCATGGTCGGCCCGAAATTCCCGCTTCAGAACTCGACCGAAGACTATGCGCCGCCGCTGTCGCAGCTCTGGTTCCGCTTTCTCCTGTTTCTGTGGGGCGTCGCCGCTTTCTTGACGTTCTTTTCCTGGAACGTCGTCAAACAGGTGCTGAGCTGGCTTTCGCCCTACATCGGCAGTTCCTCGCTGATCACGCAATATGTCGGCCATGTCCGCACCTACACCCAGGATCAACCCGTCGGCGGCGGCAGCCTCGTCGATGTCGGCAAGCCTTGGCGCGCGACGATCCGTCGGCGCATGATCGCCGAACTCGTCGCGATGTCGGAGCGTGGTTACGACAGGTGGTATTTGCTCGCGCACAGTCAGGGCAGCGTGCTTGCGTTCAATGCGATCCAGGAAACCGAGTGGTGCCTGCCCAATTATTTGCAGCCGACGCAAGTCGAGCGGTTGCGAAAAACCGCGCTGTGGACCCGGACGCCCTACCTTCCCGATCACTCGATGAAGCCGCGTCTCGATCATATGATGCCGCAGCGGCCGGTCTGGCTGGCGGACGACGAGGGGCTAGCGCGGCGTAACCTGTTCGCGCGCTTTGGCGGAATGCTGACCTATGGCTCGCCGCTCAACAAATTCGCGGCGTTGTGGCCGAGGATCGTCTGCCTGAACAAACAGCGGGACGTGTTTCCGGCTGCGGCGGGTTGGGTCAATCTCTGGGACGCCGCCGATCCGATCGGCGCCTGCCTCACCGCCTTTTCCGACCCCGACTACGCATGGCCCATCGGCGGGCCGCAAAACATCCATGTGCGAGCAAGCCCCCTCTTCTTGTACGCGCATATTTGCTATTTGAAGCCCGCCGCGGCGAATGCGCGATGCGACACCAGTGCGCTGCTCGATGTGATTCTACCTGCGGCCGGGAATCCGGGCGGCCTGTGCAAGTCGTTCTTAACTTTGCCGGGCGCCCTCGACGCGCAGACCGGCCGAGTGTGGCTTGCCAGACTGCAATTTGTCGCCTTGGAATTGGCGCTCGCGCTCGGCGCTGGTTTGCTCGCCTATATGGCGAAGGGCGTCGTCGGTTCGCTCTTTGACAAATTGCCGCAGGGCGTGAAAGACCTTTGGGAGGAGATAGGGAACGCCGCCGCGTCCCTGGGGATAAGCGGCTACTGCGGCGCCGTCGTTTTCGTCGCCGTGCTCGCCATCGTGACGGTTGGCGGTTGCGGCTACTATCGTTGGATAAACGAGCCCAAACCCCGCGACCCGCCGCAACACAAATCCAAATGAGCGTCATACCGGCGTAGCCGCCGGCTTCGCAAGCCGGAGCGCAAGCGCCTCCGCTTCACTCAGCCGCCACCATCTGCGCCTTCTCGCGGTAGCGCGCGGGGAACAGCCGCTTCAGGTTCTCGATCTTGGGCAGATCGTTGTAGGCGATATAGGGCTGCTCCGGGTGCAAGGTGGCGTAGTTCTGATGATAGGACTCGGCCGGATAGAACGCGGCCCCCGTCTCGACCTTGGTGGCGATAGCGCGCGGATAGACCTTCGCCACATCGAGTTCGGCGATATAATCACGCGCGAATTTCGCTTGCGCTGGGTCGTTTGCGAAAATCTCCGAGCGATATTGCGTTCCCTCGTCCGGCCCTTGGCGGTCCACCTCGGTCGGGTCGTGCGCGACGGAGAAAAAGATGCGCAGGATCTCGCCGAGCGCAATCTTTTTCGGGTCGAAAGTCACGGCGACCGCTTCCGCCGAGCCGGTCGCGCCCGAACTCACCTGCTCGTAGGTGGGATGGCTCTTGCGACCGCCGGCATAGCCGGAGACGGCGCGCTGCACGCCTTCGACGTGCTGGAATACGCCCTGCACGCCCCAGAAGCAGCCGCCCGCGAGCACGATCGTTTCCGACGCAGCGGAAGGGGCCGGCGCCGAGATTTTGGGCCCAGGTGCGTTAACCGCCTGTTCGGCGGAAACGGAGAGCGTCGCCGCGGCGATCAGCGCCGCGGAGGCGGCGAACGCCAACAGGGGCATCGGGGCGAATTTCGGCATCGGACAGGCTCCTCGCAGCCCAACGTGTGGGCTTGCCGACTTTACGTGGCGCGTGAGGCAAGTGTTTCAAGGATTCACGAAAAATTCACCGCGCTTGTTATCGACGCCTATTTTTTCTCGCCCGTGGCGCTGCGTGGGCCGAAGGCTTAGATGCGAAGCTGGCCCCTCCCACTCAGAGACTCCCCTTGTCCGATCTTTCCGCCCTCGCCCGTCTCAAACCCACCCCGCGCCTGCCCGCCTTGTTCGTCGGCCATGGCAATCCGATGAACGCGATCGAGGACAATGCCTATAGTCGGGCGTGGGCGAAGCTCGGCGAAACGCTGCCGAGGCCGCAGGCGATCCTGTGCGTCTCCGCGCATTGGATGACGCGCGGCCACTCGCTGGCCTTTGTCGGCGCCAAGCCGAAGACGATCCACGATTTCGGCGGCTTCCCGCGCGAATTGTACCAACAGCAATATCCCGCGCCCGGCGCGCCCGACGCGGCGCAGGCGACGATCGAACTGGTGCGCGCCACCCATGTCGAGCCGGATACAGAATGGGGGCTCGATCACGGCGCCTGGTCGGTGCTGATCCGCATGTTCCCCAACGCCGATATCCCTGTGTTCCAGCTGTCGCTCGATCTCGGCCGCGCGCCGCTCGACCACCTCGCGCTGGCGCGCGAACTCAAGCCTTTGCGCGAGCGCGGCGTGTTGATCATCGGCAGCGGCAATCTCGTGCATAATCTGGGGGCGCTGAATCCGGGCGGGGCGCCCTATGATTGGGCGCAAGGTTTCGACGCCGTGATGAAGGACCGCATTTCCGCGCGCGACGCCAGGGGGATGGCCGAGGCGCTGAACGACTCGCGCATGGCGAAACTCGCGCATCCCACAGCGGAGCATTTTCTGCCCGGGCTGTATCCGCTCGGCGTCGCCGACGAGGCCGACAGTCTGAGCTTTTTCAGCGAATCGTTCGATCTCGGCTCGATCTCGATGCGCTCGTTCCTGCTGTCGTGAGTTTTTCCGCACTGGTGGTCGGGGCGGGGCCGGCCGGATTGATGGCGGCCGAAACGCTGGCGAAGGGCGGAGCGGCCGTGACGGTGGCCGACGCGGCGGCGAGCCCGTTGCGCAAATTCCTGCTCGCTGGGCGCGGCGGGCTCAATCTGACCCACGCCGAGCCATTCGAGGCGTTTCTGACGCGCTACGGCGCGGCGCGGGAGTTTTTGGCGCCCGCGCTCGCCGCGTTCCCGCCCGACGCTTTGCGCGACTGGGCGGCCGAACTTGGCGAGCCGACTTTCGTGGGCACCAGCGGGCGGGTGTTTCCGCAAAATTTCAAGGCGACGAAGCTGGCGCGGGCGTGGCTGAAGCGCCTGACGGGGCTCGGCGTGCGTTATGAGGGCAAGCGAAAATTCGTCGGTTTCCGCGACGGCGGCGTCCGCTTCGCGGAATCGGAGATGGCGGCGGATGTCGTCGTGCTGGCGCTCGGCGGCGCCTCGTGGCCGAGGTTAGGGGGCGATGGAAGCTGGGTCGAACCGCTCGCCCGCGCGGGCGTCGATATAACGCCGCTGGCGCCGGCCAATATGGGGCTCGACGTGGAATGGTCGACGCCGTTCCGCGAGCGCTTCGCCGGCCAGCCGCTGAAGGCTTCGCGCTGGTCGCTCGGGGGCTTTTCGTCGCGCGCGGAGGCGGTGGTCACGGCGCGCGGGCTGGAGGGCGGGGCGATCTACGCGCTTTCGGCGGCCGCGCGGCAGGCGATTCAGCGCCAAGGCTCCGCGACGCTCGTGGTCGATCTCAAGCCCGATCAGGACGAAGCGGGGCTCAGCGCGAAGCTCGCGCGAAATCCCCGCGCGTCGCGGTCGACCAAGCTGGCGAAGGCGGGGCTGTCGCCGCTCGCCATCGGGTTGATGCGCGAGGCGGGCGAGTTTCCCGCCGATCCCGCCGCTTTGGCGGCGCGCGCGAAAGCCTGTCCCGTGCGGGCGACGGGCTTTGCCGGGCTGGAGCGGGCGATTTCCAGCGCCGGCGGGGTGCGCTGGACGGCGCTCGACGAAAACTTGATGCTGAAAGCACGGCCGGGCGTGTTCGTCGCGGGCGAAATGATCGACTGGGAGGCGCCGACGGGGGGCTACCTGCTGCAGGCGTGCTTTTCGAGCGGCGTGGCGGCGGGGCGGGGGGCGTTGGAATGGCTATCCCGGAGACAGGCTTAATCGACGGGCCGCCCCTCACCCTGGCCCTCTCCCCGTAAACGGGGAGAGGGGACGGCGAGCGGCGTGCGCTTACAGCATCCCCGGCAGCACTCTGTCCGGCGGCCTGTGGCCGTCCATGAACGTCTTGATGTTGACGATCACCTTTTCGCCCATGTCGTTGCGGCCCTCGTGGGTGGCCGAACCCATGTGCGGCAGCAGCGTCACCTTGCCGGATTTGGCGAGCGCGATCAGCTTTTCCGACACCACCGGCTCGTGCTCGAACACATCCAGTCCGGCGCCGGCGATCTCGTCGGCCTCCAACATGCGGATCAACGCGTTCTCGTCGACGATCTCGCCGCGCGCGGTGTTGACGAGGATCGCCTCGGGCCGCAGATATTTGAGCCGGCGCGCGGACAACAGATGATAGGTCGCCGGGGTGTGCGGGCAGTTGATCGAGATGAAATCCATCCGCGCCAGCATCTGGTCGAGCGAATCCCAATAGGTCGCCTCCAACGTCTCCTCGATCTGGGAGGAGACGCGGCGGCGGTTGTGGTAATGGATCGACAGGCCGAACGCGCGCGCGCGCCGCGCCAGCGCCTGGCCGATGCGGCCCATGCCGAGGATGCCGAGCCGCTTGCCGGCGATGCGCCGGCCAAGCATCCAGGTCGGCGACCAGCCGTGCCAATGGCCCTCGGGGATCGCCTGCGCGCCCTCGACGATGCGGCGCGCGGTGGAGAGGATCAGCGCCATCGTCATGTCGGCGGTGTCTTCGGTGAGAACTCCCGGCGTATTGGTGACGGTGATGCCGCGCCGCAAAGCCGAGGTGACGTCGATATTGTCGACGCCAGTGCCGAAATTGGCGATCAGTTTCAATTGCTCGCCGGCCTGCGCGATCATGCCGGCGTTGATCTCGTCGGTGATGGTGGGCACCAGCACGTCAGCCTCTTTCATCGCCTCGACGATCTCCGTCGGGCTCAGGGCTGCGTCCGTGAGATTGAGCCGCGCGTCGAACAACTCGCGCATACGGGTTTCGATGCCTTCGGGAAGCCGCCGCGTGACCACCACGAGAGGTTTCTTTTTCTGCATGAGCCGCGCTATCCTCGCCCGCCGCCCCGCGCCAATAACTTGCACGCAGAGCCTTTACCGTTCGTTAGTCATCCGCGACCAAACAGGAAGCAACGCTGGCGCCGCCTCCGTTTCGCCGGCCGAGCCCTCTCTAGCAGATGCTAAAGCGAACACAAGGACGGCCAAAAGTCGGTGAGCAGAGGAACCTTCAGCGCCATGATTCGCGCATTACAGGCCATCGCGCTAGCGGCCGCGATGGCGGCCGCGCCGGCCTATGCCGCCCCGCCATTGGGGACGGTCACCGGCCTGCCGTTGCCGCGCTATGCGAGCCTGAAAACGGACCGCGTCAACCTGCGCGAGGGGCCCTCGAAAGACCAGGCGACGAAATGGGTGTTCCAGCGCGCGGGGCTGCCGGTGGAGATCACCGCGGAATTCGCCACCTGGCGCAAGGTGCGCGATTCCGAGGGCGCCGAAGGCTGGGTGCTGCACACGCTGCTGTCGGGCCGCCGCACGGCGTTGGTGGGCGCCGGCAAAACGGGGCAAACGTTCAACGTCAACGGCGCCCCCGACGACAAGAGCGAGGTGGCCGCGCAGCTGCAATCCGGCGTGATCGTCAATCTCCGCAAATGCGACGGGAATTGGTGCTCGGTGTTCGGCCAGGGCTACAAGGGCTATATGGCGCAGACCGATCTCTGGGGCGCCTATCCCGGCGAGAAGGTTGAATGAGGGTCACGCGCCCGCCGCGCGGGCGCCCTCAAGCAACTGCTTGCCGAGCGACCACACGGGGCCGGCGGATTCGCCCGCCGCCGACAGGGTTTGACCGAAGCCGCGCTCGATCCAGTCGCAATCGGAGTCTTCGATTGTCAGCGTCGGCAGCAGCTTTATCGCGCGGCTGCCGTGGCCGGCGACCTGCACCAGGATCTTGTGATCCTTGAACAGGGGAATGGTGACGAGCTGGCAGGTCAGCCCCTTGCTCATCGTCTCCAGCATCGCCCAGAACGCGCGCAGCTTCAGCGATTTCGGCTCGCCCAGCTCCAGCGCCAGCATCAGCCCAAGCCCTCGGGCTCCGCGCACGAAATCGTGGGCGGCCTCCAGTCGGCGCAAGCTGGCGAGCAGCCGCGCCCCCTTGGTCGCCGCGTTCTCGATCAACCTCTCGCTCTCGATCACGTCGAGGGTGGCGAGACCTGCGGCCATGGCGAGGTCGTTCTTGGCGAAGGTCGAGCCATGCACCACGGCGCGGTCCATGCGATCGAACGTCTTGGCGAACACTTGCGCGCGCATCAGCGCGACGCCGATCGGGACATGGCCGCCGCTGAGGCCCTTGGCGAGCAGGACGAGATCGGGCTCGACGCCGAAATGCTCGAAGGCGAAGAATTTGCCGGTGCGGCCGAGCCCGCCCTGGATCTCGTCGGCGATCAGCAGCGTCCCATATTTGCGGCACAAAGCCTGCGCCTCGCGGAGATAGGCGGGGGAGGGCGGGCGCACGGTCTTGCCCTGGATCGGCTCGACCAGAAAGGCGGCGACGTCGCGACGGCTGAGGCGGCGCTCAAGTGCTACCAGATCGTCGAACGGGATTTCGTGGAAATCCGGCAGCACCGGGCCGAACCCGTCGCGATAAAGCGGGTCGCCGACCGCCGACAGTGCCCCATAGGTCAGCCCGTGGAAGGAATGTTCGCAATGGACCATCGCCGCGCGCCCCGTCGCGGCGCGGGCGAATTTGATCGAAGCCTCGACCGCTTCCGCGCCCGAATTGGCGAAAAACGCCTTTTGCAGCCAGGGCGCGCGGGCGAGCAACCGCTCGGCCAGCGCGCCCGCCAGCGGCGACACGTCCATCTGCACCAGATTGGGCAGGTCGGCGTCGAGCACGCTTTTCAAGGCGGCGGCGACGTGGGGGTGGTTGCGGCCGATGGCGAACACGCCCCAGCCGCTGACGAGATCGAGATAGCGCGCGCCGCTCGCGTCCCAGAGATGCGCGCCTTGGCCGCGCACGAAACGCGCGTCAAAGCCGATGGTTTTCAACACCCGCACCATCTGGTGGTTGAGATGGCGTGAATGCAGGTCGTAGCGGTCGGCTTCGCGCGCGTCGAAAGCCGCGCGCAGGTCGGGGGCGGGGATCATGCGCTTGGGTCTAGCGGCGGGCGCTCGCCTTGTCAGCCCTCGTCCTCGCCGATCGCGCGCGCGAACGCCTTGCGTAGCCGCTGCCCGACCGGCTTGACGCCGACCGCCGCCGAGGCTGCGTCGATCGCCCGCGTCAGCCCAAGCGGCGCGTCGAGCCAGCCTGTGCGGTTGCGGTCGTCGAGCCAACTGACCAAGCCGCCGGGAAAGGCGAACACGGCGACCGCCAGGATGACGTAGAGCGCGAAAATTCGGCGAAGCAGCGGGCTCATGGGCGCTAAAACTGGAAATAGATGAACGGCGCGGACGCGGTGGGCGCCATCACGACGATTGTGTAGAGCGTCGCCGCGCCGAAACCGACTTGCGCCGGGAGCCCACGCGCGTCGAGCCATTCGCCGAGGCGAAACCGCGAATCCGGCGGCACGAACTGGGTCAGCGCGCCCACGGCGAGCAGCGGCCAGACGATCGCCGGCAGGGTGCTGGCCGCGCCATTGTCGGTGACGATCCCTTGGAGATATTGCATCGCCGCATCGAGCGAGGGGGCGCGGAAGAACAGCCAGCAGAAGCAGACGAAATGGAACGTCGCCGCCCAATCCAGCACGAGCACCCAGGGCTTGGCGCCGACGTCGCGATAGAACGCGCTGCGCCGATAGGCGTGATCGACGACCAGCGCGCCGCCATGCAGCGCGCCCCAGATCAGATATGTCCAGTTGGCGCCGTGCCAGAGGCCGCCGAGCAGCATCGTCAGCAACAGGTTGCGCGTGGTCATCAGCGAACCGTGGCGGCTGCCGCCGAGCGGGATGTAGAGATAGTCGCGCAGCCACGCCGACAGCGTCATATGCCAGCGCCGCCAGAAATCGCCGATGCCGAGCGCGCGATAGGGCTGGTTGAAGTTCTGCGGAAAGCGATAGCCCAGCAGCGCCGCGGCGCCGATGGCGATGTCGGTGTAGGCGGAAAAGTCGGCGTAGATCTGGATCGCATAGGCATAGACCGCCATCACCAGATCGAAACGCGAGAATTGCGAGGGGTCGGTGAAGACGGGATCGACGAAGCGCACCGCGAGGTAATTGGCGATCACCATCTTTTTCAGCAGGCCGCCGAGAATGAGAGCCAAGTTCTCGCCGAAGCCGAAATCTTCCGCACGCCGGGCGCTGGCGAGCTGGGGCAGAAACTCGTGCGCGCGCACGATCGGGCCGGCGACCAGATGCGGGAAGAACGAGATGTAGAGCACGATGTCGAGCGGCGAGCGCGACGCCTTCAGCCGGCCGCGATAGACGTCGACGGCATAGGAGATGGCGTGGAAGGTGAGGAACGAGATCGCCACCGGCAAGGTCACATTGACGAAGGCCAGCGGCGGGTCGAAGCCGAATTGATGCGCCAGCGTCAGCGCCTGGGCGATGAAGAAATCGAGATATTTGAAATAGCCGAGAATGGCGAGATCGAGCGCCACGCCTAAGCCCAGCACGGCCTTGCGATATGGCCGGTCGCCCTCGACATAGAGCCCGACGAGATAAGAGATCGCGCCGCTGGCCAGCAGCAGCAGCAGAAAGCGCCAGTCCCACGCGGCGTAGAAGAACAGGCTAAGCCCCAGCAGCACCCATTTCTTCAGAAGATTGTGGGCGTTGAGACTCCAGACCAGCGCGAGCGCGAATGCGAAGAAAAGGCCGAATTCAATCGTTGGAAACAACATGCGTCGCGGCCGGTCTTCCTTCGATCAGCGGGATGAGGAAATCCGCGAATCGGTCGGCGCTCTGTTTATAGCCCTCAAGGGTCATATGCACGTAGTCGTGCGCCATCAGCGGGGGATTGGCGGCCGCCCAGGCCTGCGCGCCGCACACCCCGCCCTGCACCGTGGACCAATCCCAGAACGCCGCGCCGAGCCTGGCGGCGAGCTTACGCTGCGCCTCGCGCACGGCGTTGAGTTTTGGCGGGATGGGGAGGCGGCAGTTGCCGCTCGCCTCGATCGAGGCCGTCTGAACTTCGCCCGAAGGCGCGCAGCGCTGGCCGACGCCGGCGGCATGGCACCCGCCGGCGGGCCGCGCCGCGTCGGCGGGCCCCACCATCACGATCCTCAGGCCCGGTCGGATCGCTTGCAGCCGTCGTACGATCTGTTCGTATTGCAGGACATAGCCGCCGACGTCGAGATTGTCGTTGAAGCCCTCGTTGGTGCCGAAGGCGAGCACGATGATGTCGGGCTCCAGACGGCGGATGTCTTCGGCGAAATTGCCGCCGTCGAGTCGTTGCAGTAATTGCACGGTCGCGCCGGGATAGCCGATGCTGAGATAGGACACGCCGTCGCCCTCGCGGCCGACTTCGACCCCGGTCACCGCGACCGGATCGCCGTCGAGGGTGCGGACCTGCAATTCGCGAAAACCCTGGCCAGCCCGGGGCCGCGCGTCGAACGTCACCTCGGCGCCGGCGTCGCCGTCGAGATCGACCTCGCCGGCCGAAGCGCCGTCGAGCAGCACTTCCGCCTTGCCCCCGCCCGGCTGCTTGAGGAAGGAGACGTCGGCATGGTCATAGACGCGGCCGTTGCGCGCCTTCAGGGTCATGGTCGAGGCGGCGTGGCGCGCGACGGCGTTGAAGCCGGAGAGATGCAGGCGCTTGCGATCGTCCGAATTGCGTTGCAGCGCCTCGTAGCTCCAATCTCCCGACGTGTCGGTCGAGAACAGGGCCGAGCGCACGCCGACATGCGGCTTGCCGGGCGCCAGAAACGCATCGCCGCCTTCGCCGAACGCCTGTTGCAACCGCTCGCGCACGCGGCCGGAGAAGAAATCCGCCGCCGTGTGGCTGTCGCCAAGTTGCAGGATGGTGAGACGGCGGTCGGCGAACCAGCTCGGGGCCAAGGCGCCATAGGCGCTGATTTCGCCGGTCGCGGCGCGCAAGGCGCCGGTGGCGGCGTTGAGCGCGGCCAGCGCGGTCGCCGTGCGCGGCGCGCGGGGAGAGGGTTTCTCCATCGCCGCGCGCAAAACCCGCGCCGCGCCGTTGGGGGCCGAAATCGAGGCGACGACGAGGGCTCTGTCGACCGCGCGCGGGGCGACGTAATCGGCCTTGCGCGCGACGGCCGGCGCGGACTTGCCGGCCTCAAGCCGGGTGGCGAGCGAGAGGGCGCGCTGCGTCTCCGGCCCCAGCGAACTGGAACCGATCCGCGCGCGGGCCACAAGCTCGGCCAGATTCGGCCCCGCGTGCGGTCGGTCGTAAGGTTTGGCGATGGCGAAGGCGGAATGGAAGCGGCGCACCTGTGTCGTCGCCAGCGCGCCGATCGCCACGACCAGCGTCCAGACGACGATTTCGCGCCGCGCTCTCAACGCGTCACCTGACCCCGACCCGCGACGGACATTCCGTCGCGAGATCGTGGCCGCGCGCCTTGAGGCTCGCCAGTATGGAGGGGTAGATCGATTCCATCACCATGTCATAGCCGACAGTGGTGAAGTGAATGCCGTCGGGCGCGCGCACCATCACCATGTTGTTGCGGGCGTTGGGCAGGTAGGGCTTGTAAGCCTCCGGCGCGGCGCCCGAACTCCAGGGCTGCGCGTAGGCGGCCTTGTCGGAGCCGGCCTCCTTTACGGCGGCCTCGAAAATCCTGTTCTTCGCCATCGCGTCGGCGTTGGCGTCCTCCTCCATCATGATCGGCAGGCCGGCGACCAGCATCGAGCCCCCTCCCGCCATGGCGGCGTGCACGATGTCGACCACGAGGGATTGATAGCGCGTGTCGAAGGCGGGGGAAGGATAGGCGATGGCGCGCTTGTCCTTCTCGACGATTCCTTGCCGGTCGTTGACGCCGAACGAGCCGACGAACAGATCGGGGTGCTCCGCCTCCACGATCTTGCCGATCTCGTCCACCCAGTTGAACTGGTCAAGACGCGTAAGCCCCGTTCCGTTCTTGGCCTTTCGCACGAGCTTCACTTTTTCCGCCAGGCATTTGTCTTTTCCAAGGCGGCGGAACATCGCGCCCCACATCCCATCGGCCATGGAATCGCCGACAAAAGCGATGGCGAGCCGGGCCGGCGTCTCGGCGCGGGCGGGAATGGCGGCGAGCGCGGCGAGGCCGAGGCAGCCGGCGACGAGCCAGCGCTTGGGAGCGGCGGCGAGCCAGCGCCTGGGGGAAGTCAGGGGCAACCCGATCATTGCGGCGTGGCCTCGCTCGGCGTCTCTACCTTGGCTTCCTGCCGGTGGTGGCGCCGCTTGCGCCCGTGATGGGCGTGCCGACGCTTCGACTTGCGGCTTGAATCGGACGCCTCGGCGTGGGCTGGCTCCGCCGAGGCGACGGCCGTCGAGAAGTCAGCGGCCTCGGCGGCTTTCTGCCACATGCGGGTATAGCCCGCCATCGTAAAGTGAACGCCTTCGCCGGCGTGCAGCTTGGCGCTGCAGAACTCCCCGTCCTGCGTGCTGACGTAGGTGGCGGAGGTCGGCTTAAGTTCGGCGGCCAGAATGGCGTCGAGCTTCCTGGCGGAGTCCTCCCACGGCTTGAGCACGCAGGGGGGCCCGATCCACACCAGCTTGACGCCAAGCTTATCGGCTTCCGCGACGATGGCGGCGACTTTCGGCTTGACGTCGAGCGCGCCCCCGACCGCGTCGTTGGTGCCGAGACTCATGAACACCGTCTCGCCCTTCTTGGCCTGGCGAAGCTGTTCCATGATCCCGCCGCTGTAAATGGCTACGCTGTTCTTGGCGGTGGAGGTGATCTTGGCCGCCCAGGAAACGCCAACGCCGATCGAATCGCCGATCACGCGGCCGGATTCGGCCCTCGCCGCCGCGAGGGGAAGGATTAGAAGAGAGGCGCTCAGCATCAAAATTCGGATCGACATGCGGGACTCGCGAAAAGACGAACGAAAGCAGCTTATGGTTAATGAGAGATGAAGGCGCAAATGCAACGGCTAGCCGCTTGGCCCCGGCGTTCGCCACGCGCCATAGCGCCACGGCCGCGCCCACGAGGCGACCGAGGGCGCCGCGCGCGGCGGCGGGTCGTAGCCAGAGCCGCCGAGCGGATGGCAGCGGCAGATGCGCGCCGTCCCCATCCAGGCCCCGGCCCAGACGCCGTGGCGCGCGATCGCCTCGTCCATATAGGCCGAGCAGGTGGGCAAATAGCGGCATTGCCGGCCGAGCAGGCCGGAAAACGTGAGCTGGTAGGCGCGGATCGCCGCGCGGGCCGCGGTTCGGGCCGGCTGGTTCACGCGGCTGACGCCGCCGCCGCGCGCTCGATCTGCCCTAGCGCGTCGACCACGGCGTCGAAAGTCAGCAGCGTGGAGGCGTGCCGCGGCTTATAGTCGCGCACCGGCTCCAGCACCGCGAAATCGGCCCATTTGCCCTCGGGCGGCGGGCCCCCCGCCTTCAACATCGCCACCATCGCCTCGCGCAAGCCGCGCAATTCCTCCGGCGTGGCGCCGATGACATGACGCGCCATCAGCGAGGACGAGGCCTGGCCGAGCGCGCAGGCGCGCACGTCATGCGCGAAATCGCTCACTTTTCCGTCCGCGAGGTTCAGATCGACCGTCACCGTGGAGCCGCAGAGTTTGGAATGCGCCTTGGCGCTGGCCTGCGGCTGGTCGAGCCGCCCCTGCCGGGGGATATCGGCGGCCAATTCCAGAACGCGGCGGTTATAGATATCGCTCAACATGACGGGCCTGGGTTGCATCCTATGGCGCCTTCGGGCGTATCGCTTATATAGGTCGCGTCGCCGACGGTGTAGAGGCGCCCCGCCGTGGAAGGAGTTCTAATCATGGACGACCTCGTCAAACTCGCCAAGGCGAGCGCCGGCGTCGGGCGGCCGACCCGCCAGGAGGCGGAAGCGGCGGTCAGGACGCTGCTGGCCTGGGCCGGCGACGATCCCGCCCGCGAGGGGCTGATCGACACGCCGCGCCGCGTGGTCGAGGCCTATGACGAATTGTTCGGCGGTTACAAGGGCGATCCGGACGCCGCGCTGTCGCGCGTGTTCGAGGACGTCGAGGGCTATTCCGACATCGTCGTGGTGCGCGACATTCCCTTCGTGTCGCATTGCGAGCACCATATCGCGCCGTTCTTCGGCAAGGCGCATATTGGCTATTACCCCCGCGGTGGGGCGGTCGGCCTGTCGAAACTCGCCCGCGTGGTCGAGATGTTCGCGCGCCGCTTGCAGACGCAGGAGGCGATGACGGCGCAGATCGTCGAGGCGATCGAGCGCGGCCTCAACCCGCGCGGCGTGGCTGTCATGCTCGAGGCCGAGCACACCTGCATGTCTATGCGCGGCGTCAAGAAGGCGGGCGCCTCGACCGTCACCACCCAGTTCACCGGCGTATTCCAGACCGACCGCGAGGAGCAGCGCCGCTTCTTCGACCTGCTGCGCTCCGCGCGCTGATGCTCTGGCGCGACAAGGCCGACGATATCGAGAACGGCGCGGAGTTCGCGCCGCGCTTCGGCGCCGATGGGCTGCTGACCTGCGTGACCATCGACGCCCATGACGGCGCCGTGCTGATGCTGGCGCATATGAACGCGCAGGCGCTGCAAGAGACGCTGGAGACGGGGATCGTGCACTATTGGTCGCGCTCGCGCCAGGCGCTGTGGCGCAAGGGCGACACGTCCGGCCAGACGCAGAAGCTGGTGGAGCTGAAGGTCGATTGCGACCAGGATGCGCTGCTGGCGCGGGTCGAGGTCGGCGGCGACGGCGGCGCCTGTCACACCGGCCGGCGATCGTGCTTCTATCGCAGCGTGCGGTTGCGCGAGGGGCAAGCGGTTCTCGTACCGTAAACCAATCTTTGCCTTCCAAAGCGGCAATCCGCGGGGAACCGGAGACTTAAACAGTTCGTTTATGTCCTCGTGAAAACCTGACAACTTCGGCAATGTCGGCCGGCGGTAAGGCTCAGGACGAGTTCGCCATGTCGCTTACGTTTTTTCGCAGGAGTTCGACGGAGCAGGTGTCAGGGGGGACGCGGCGCGGGCGCCCGCGCATTGGCGTCGCGCTCGGCGCCGGGGTGGCGCGCGGCTGGGCGCATATTGGCGCGCTGCGCGAACTCATTGAAATGGGCGTGACGCCCGACGTGGTGGTCGGCGCCTCGATCGGCGCGGTGGTCGGGGGCTGCTTCGCGGCGGGACGGCTCGACGCGCTGGAGGATTTCGCGCGCGGGCTGACCAAGCGCAGCGTGTTCAATCTGATCGACGTGTCGTTTCGCGGCGGCGGGCTGATGGGCGGCGACAAGCTGCGCGCGCGGCTCGAATCCGCCATGGGGCAGCAGAGAATCGAGAATCTGCCGACCCGCTTCGTCGCCGTGGCGACGGAGATGCGGACCGGCCACGAGGTCTGGCTGAAGAACGGCTTGGTCGTCGACGCGATGCGCGCCTCCTATGCGTTGCCCGGCATATTCGAGCCGGTGCGGATCGGCGGGCGCTGGCTGTTCGACGGCGCGATCATCAATCCGGTGCCGGTGAATGTGGCGCGCGCGTTCGGCGCCGATTGGGTTTTGGCGCTCTCCATCGTCGGCGACATCCCGAACGGGGCGATCATTCACGAATCCGCGGAAGAGGACGAGCCGGCGCCAGCCCCGGAGCCGCCAGCGGGAAAACTGTGGTGGCTGCGACGCGGCGCGGCGCAGGCGCCGGGCGCGCCGGGCGTCGCCCAGGTGATGGTCGATACGTTCAACATCACGCAGGACCGGATCATGCGCTCGCGGCTGGCGGGCGATCCGCCCGATCAAATGATCACGATGAAGGCGAAATCGATCGGATTGTTCGAGTTCCACCGCGCCGCCGAGTTGATAGAACTGGGCCGCGCCGCCGTCCGCAAGGCCAAGCCCGAATTGATGGAGCAATTGTCGGGCGTGCTGGCGGACTAAGCCTCGATCCGCTATCGCCGGAGCCGACAGGAGTCTCTGGCTTGGACAATCCCGACGCGGCGCCGTTCTGGCGCACAAAATCGCTCGACGAAATGTCGGATGCGGAATGGGAGAGCCTGTGCGACGGCTGCGCCCGCTGCTGCCTCGTCAAGCTTGAGGACGAGGACACCGGCGAAGTTCACTACACCGACGTCGGCTGCAAGCTGCTCGACGGCCGCAGCTGCCGTTGCCGCGATTATCCCAACCGTCAGGCTCAGGTGTTCGATTGCGTCAAGCTGACGCCGAAGGCGGTCAAGGAATTGTCGTGGTTGCCGGTCACCTGCGCCTATCGCCGCATAGCTGAGGGCAAGGGTCTGGCCTGGTGGCACCCGCTGGTCTCGGGCCGGGCGGAGACGGTGGCGGAGGCCGGCGTCTCCGTGCGCGGGCGGGTGTTCGCCAGCGAAAGCGATCTCGACTCCGAGCGCTGGCTGGAGCGCATGGTCAAATGGCCCAACAAGCCGCCGCGCGCGAAGAAGGCCTGAGCGGGCGCAAGAAAAACCCCGAGCCAAGGCCCGGGGTTGTTCGTAGCAAAACTTCGAGGATCAGAAGCCGAAGCGCACGCCGCCCGACACGCCCAGATCGTCGTTGACGAAGAACCCCGTGGCCAGACCGCCGCGCACCTTCGAGTACATGACGCCGGCATAGACGTCGAGGCGCTTGTAAGGCTTCCAGTCGATCGCGGCCGAGATGGCGTCTTGGCTGCCCGCGCATTTGCTGCTCTTGGCGCCTTGCGGCGCGTATTGGGGGGCGTTGATCGGGTCAACCTGAGTCGTGTTGGCGCTGCAATCCTGGCCGATCTTCGAATAGTTGTTCTGCCAGACGTGGTAGTAGCCGCCGATCAGGTCGAGGTTCGGCAGCGCCGCGAACTTGCCGCCGGTCCAAAGAACCTGGGTGACCTTCGGCGAGGGGAACGCGCCGCCTTGCCCAAGGCCGCCCTGAGTGTTGGCGCCCGTTCCATAGACAGCCTGATACCCGCCATTGAAATTGCCGATCGTTGGCACGCCCGGCAGGTCGCTCGGGTCCGATAGCCGCTCGTTCTTGTAGCCGCCGAACATCGTGAAGCGGTCCCACTTGTATTTGGCGACCAGTTCGAACGAGCTTTGGTTGGAGATCGTCGCCTTCAGCGTCGTCGGCGTCGGCGGCACGGCCGCCGTGCCCCACAGTCCCAACTGGACCACGTCCTTGCCGTATTCGTAGACGCCGTCGAACGAGAAGCCGTTGTAGTCGAAACCGAGGTCGAAGTTGTAAGCGAACTGGGCGTTGTTGCCCGCGCTCCAGCCGCCGACCGTCGTCATCGCACCGGCGCGGATGCCGTGATCCTCATAGAGGTACTTGATCGAGTTGGTGTAGCGCCCCATTTCGGAATTGCCGAGGCCGCTGCCGATCGAGGAGGACGCGCCGATCAGCGAGAAGGCGTAGGCGCCGCCGAACGGATCGTAGGGGTTATCGATGTCGTTGGCGAAAGCGTTTTGGCGGCCATAGGTCAGCGTGCCGAAGGTCTTGTTCTGGAACCCCGCATAGGCGCGGCCGTTGATCGGGCCGTAGGCGCGGCTCGAGTCGCCGTTGGAGGATTGGAAAAATTGCGGCGTCGTGTTGTTTTGCGCCAGCGAGCGCGGGCCTTTGGCGAATTGCAAGGAGTAGGGGTCGAAGCCGGCGTTGACGTCGCCGATGAAATACCAATCCGGGACGATCTGCTCTTTCCACTTGATGCCGACGTTCGACTGGCTCAGCCCGCCGGGAACCAGCTGGAAGCCGGCGCCATGACTCGTCCTGCTCACAAGATTCTGGATACCTTCGGGACGGGCGTCGTTGAACTTGGAGCGATTGGTGGCGTAGCCGGCGCCGACGTCGATCGCACCGTAGAAGGTGACGCCCCAGTAGCTCAGCGGGCAATCCTTCGGGGTGGAGTCCATCCAGGTCCAGAAGGTCGCGTAGCAATTGGGCTTCTCGGGCGCCGGGGCCACGCCCTTGCGGGTCGGCAGGTCGGCCGCGCCGGCGACCGACGCGAAGGCGAGCATCGCGCCGCTCGCCAGAAGAATGGACTTCAACACTTTCATCATCTCGCCCCGTGATGCCGCCAGCGCTTGCGCCGCGTCAAACAAATAGCCGCTTCGTCAGGATCGGTTCGACCGACCCTAGTTCTTGGACCCCCGATGTCCTTCGCCTTTTGGCGCAGGTCTGCGGTTGCCCGTGCAGCGATAAGTTTCGTGTATGACGTATCTGTGACACATTCGACCGATGATCGCCGCATCAGCGCCTTTTTCCTCCCTGTCGGGCTTGATTGAAATGTGACGTTGCCGATTTGCCACAAGTTTACGGCGCGGCGGATGAGGGCGAGCGGCGCGAGATGCGGCATTGTTCAAGACTATAGCTTCCGGCGAAGCGCTTTGACTGTTTTCGCGTCACGCGCCGCGTCCAATCAAAGCCCCCAGGCCGCGCGCATCGACTCGATCCAGCCGCGCGCCGGCGCGACCAGCGGCCCCTGCGTGATGACGCCGCAGCCGCGTCCGTTGGCGCCGTTGGTCCAGGCCACCACCGCCAGCAGGCGCCCATCGGCGCCATAGATCGGCCCGCCGGAATCGCCGTGACAGGCGCCAAGGCCCGCGCCCCGAGGGTCTTTGGCCCAGAGCGTCACATGGGAGAGCGGTTCGGCGACCGCCAGCGCCGCCGTGCGCGCATGGCCGTCGCTCGGCGGCCCGCCCTCGCGGGTCAGGCCGAAGCCCGCCACTGTGACCGGATCGCCCGTCGCCGGAGCGGTCGCGGCGATCTCGGCGAAACGGAAACCGTCGGGCAGCGGCTTGGCCGTCTCGACCAGCCCGAGGTCGATCGAGACGCGACGCGCGCGCGGCGCCGCGGGATCGTAGCCGGGATGGCGGGCGACTTTCGCGACGGCAACCGGCGCGCTCTGGCCCCCGATCCGCACGGCGACGAGGGTTTCGCCGGCGCCCGCCAGACAATGGGCGGCGGTCAGCACAAGTCGCGGCGAAAGCGCGACGCCGGTGCATACGCTCTGCCGCTGGCCCTGCCGCGCCAGCACCATCACGATGCGGTCGGCGTAGGAATCGCCGTCCTGCGAGGGGCCGACGATGGCTTGCGCGGGCGCGCAGGCGGCGGCGAGGGCGGCGGCGAGAAGCAGGGATTTGGCGAAACGCATCGCTTCGCGCTACGCAACTGCGTCGGCGCGCGCAAGCGTGAACATTCATGCCGCATTCAGCTTGAGAGGGGGAAGGATCGAGCGATGCGGCGACTCATGGCCTTTTCCCCTCTTGCGCTCGCTGTGGCGTTGGCGCTCACACCCACGCCCCCGCCGCGGGCGGAAGCGGAGCCGCGCGTCGCGGCGAAGCGGCAATGTCTGTCCGCCGCCGAAACGCGCGAGCAGATCAAGGCGCTGCATCTGCACGAGCCGTTCGCGGTGCTGAAATTCGCCGCGCAACATTTCAAGGCCGAAGCGCTTTCGGCCAAACTTTGCCGCATTGACGACGAATTGATCTACGAAATCGCGCTGCTGCACCGGGATGGAAAATTCTTCCACGCCCATGTCAATGCGACGACCGGCAAACTCGTCGACTTCAAGCGCGCGCCGCCGGCGCCGCCGAAGAACTAGCCTGCGCGTCTTTCAGGATTTTCCATGCGCCTTCTCGTTGTCGAAGACGAACGCGACCTCAACCGGCAGATAAGTTCCGCCCTGGAGGGCGCGGGTTACGCGGTCGATCGCGCCTATGACGGCGAGGAGGGCTGGTTCCTCGGCGACACCGAGCCCTATGACGCCATCGTACTCGACATCGGCCTGCCCAAACGCGACGGCGTCGCCGTGTTGCAGGCGTGGCGCAAGGCCGGCCGGGATATGCCGGTGCTGATCCTCACCGCGCGCGACCGCTGGAGCGACAAGGTCGAGGGATTCGACGCCGGCGCCGACGATTATGTGTCAAAGCCGTTCCATATGGAGGAATTGCTGGCTAGGCTGCGCGCGCTGTTGCGCCGCGCCTCCGGCCACGCCACCAGCGAGATCGTCGTCGGCCCGGTCAAGCTCGACGCGCGGGCTGGGCGGGTGACGGTGAACGAAAGCGCGGTCAAGCTGACGAGCCATGAATACCGCCTGCTCAGCTATCTCATGCATCACGTCGGCCGCATCGTGTCGCGCAGCGAACTGGTAGAACATCTCTACGATCAGGATTTCGACCGCGATTCCAACACAATAGAAGTGTTCGTCGGCCGGCTGCGGCGAAAACTGGGCGTCGATCTGATCCAGACCGCGCGCGGTCTGGGCTACATCATCGAGGGCGACGCCAGCGCCAAGCCGGCGCGCTGATCGCGATGCGCCGCTATCTGCAAGGCCGCTCGATCGCCTCGCGGCTGTTTGTGGCCGCCGCGTTCTGGAGCGCCTCGATCCTGATCGTCGCCGGCATCGGCCTGTCCGCACTCAACGACAGGTCCACCGAGGACAGTTTCGACGACACGCTCGAAGTCTATGCAAAGGCGTTGGTCGCCAATGTCGCCGTCAGCGCCGAGGAAGGCCGCGCCGGGCCGCCTCCGGTGATCGCGCCGCAATTCGAACTCGCCTTCTCCGGCTGGTACTGGGAGATCACACGGCTGGACACGTCGAAGCCGGAAATCCGCACCTCGAAATCGCTGTTTGGCTCGCAACTGCCGCGCTTGCCCGCCGCGGCCGCCAATTCCGACAATTTCGCACGGGGATACGTAACCGGTCCCGGCGACAAGCCTTTGCGCGTGATCGAGCGCGTGATCGACGCCGGCGAGGAGGGACGATACCTGATGCAGGTCGCCGCCAACGCCGATGTGATGCGCGGGCAGGTGGTTCAGTTCGAATATGCTTTGAGCGCGACCTTTCTCGCGCTGGCGGCGGCGCTGATCGGCTCGACCGCGCTGGCGGTGCGGTTCGGGCTGCGCCCGTTGCGGCAATTGCGCGACGGGCTGATCGCCATCCGGCGCGGCGAGGCCGAGCATATCGAGGGCGAATATCCGCAGGATCTGGCGCCCTTGGCCGCCGAATTGAACCTGCTGCTCGACGCCAACCGCGAGGTGGTGCGGCGCGCGCGCACGCAGGTCGGCAATCTCGCCCACGCCCTCAAGACCCCGCTCAGCGTGATCGTCAACGAGGCGGAGGCGGGCAGTCCGACCCTTAGCGACAAAGTGCGCGAGCAGGCACAGGTGATGACGCGGCAGGTGACGTTCTATCTCGACCGCGCGCGCGCCGCCGCGCGGGCGAGTTCGATCGGCGCGGCGACCGATCTGACCCCGGTGGTGGAAGGATTGTTGCGGACGTTCGAGAAGGTTTATCGCGACCGCGACCTCGAATTCGAGAGCCATCTCGCGCCGAACCTGAAATTCCGCGGCGAACCGCAGGATTTGACCGACCTCGTCGGCAATCTGCTCGACAATGCCGGCAAATGGGCGCGCGCGCGGGTGGTGTTGACCGCCGAGCGCGCCGCCTCGCCCGACCCCGCCGGCCGTAGCTTCCTGCTCGTCCATATCGACGACGACGGCCCCGGCCTGAGCCCCGACGCGCGCCGGAGCGCGCT
>JANLPL010000181.1:0-23498 GCA_031367195.1 Bradyrhizobium sp. | reverse complement strand
CGTCGGCCGCCGCGCGGGGGCACAGGCGCGGCGTCAACGCGTCCCTGTCGATCACATCAACGGGGCCAGGAAACTGGCCGGCGACATAGTCCTTCAGGCCCGCATAGGCGAACATCGTGGCGACAATTGCGGGGTCGAGGTCAACAAGAATATCGATGTCGCTGACGGGTCGCTGCTCGTCGCGCGCGAGGGAACCGAACAAGGCGACATGCGTGACGCCGTGCGCCCGCAAGTCGGCCTCGCGCTCCTTCAGCATCCTGAGAATTTCGTCGCGCTTCATACGGCCCTCCCTACCATAGACGCCGCGCGATTTCGCCGCTCCCACTCACCCCCGCGCCTTCTCCAGCTCCGCCCGCGCCGCCGCCCGCAGCAGCAGCGAATCGGTGGAGATCGACGTGAACGCGATTCCCCGCGCCCTTGCCGCCTTGGCCTGCGCCCCGTCGAAGCAGAACAGCCCGACGAATTTTCCCGCCCCCCGAGCCGCCGCCACCACCTTCGTCAGCGCCGCCTCGACCTCAGGTCCGCGCGGGTCGACCGTGCCGCCGTTCGCCAGCGCGATCGACAGATCGGAGGGGCCGACGAACACGCCGTCGATTCCCGGCACGGCCAGAATCTCCTCAAGGGCGTCGAGCGCCTCGCGCGTCTCGATCATGGCGATGGCGAGCGTGATCGCATTGGCCTCGTGCAGATAGGCCGGTCCGATGAAGCCGCTTAACGGCAGACACGCGCGCGGCCCCCACGAGCGCCGCCCGAGCGGGGGAAATTTCATCGCCTCCGCAAAAGCGCGCGCGTCGCTCACATTATTTATCATCGGAGCGATCACGCCCGCCGCGCCGGCGTCGATCACGCGGCTGGCGCCGGCGAAATCGCCTACGGCCACCCGCACCAATGCCGGCTTGCCCGCCAGCGCGACCGACAGAATCGCGCGGGCGGCGCCGACCTGATCGTAGGAGCCATGCTGCATGTCGAGCAGCACGGCGTCGAAATCCTCGCGCGCCAGCGCTTCCGCAACCTGCGCGTCGTTGATCCCGACCCAGGCGCAATAGACGCCGCCGGCGCGAACGCCGGCCGCGAGCTTGCCGATCACCGGTTCCGTCATGGCCGCTCCTTTGATAGCGGCGCGACCATCGCGGTTGCCCGAGCGCGCGTCAACCGCTCGCCGCGCCTTGCAAGGGTCGCGCGGACGCCGCATTCGCGACGCGCTTTCGTCGCCAAGGCCGTGTTGGGTCGATCGGTTCGAAAAGAGAGCGTCCCCATCGCAATGTCGAAACCCTGGTTGCCCCCTTCCCTCAGCCGCCCTGCCGCCAACAGCCCGCCGCTGGGTCCGATGCTGGCGGGCGCCCGCGCGCGCGGCGTCGCCGACGGGCTGGAATGGCTGGGTCTGGCCGCGATTCTGATCGACGATCGCGGCGAGACGCTGCACGTCAACGCGAGCGCGATCGAACTGATGGGCGATTCCCTCTATCTCGAAAGCGGCCGGCTGCGCGCCGTGGACGTCCTGGCGGATTCCGCGCTCACCGGCGCCATCCACGCCGTGCTGGAGCGCGGCGTCGCCGCCGCCGCCCGCATCCCCCAGCGCGAAGGGGAATTGCATGTCCATGTCGCCGCGATGCGCGCGCGGGATGACGATCCCTACCAGTTGCTGCGGGCGGTCGCGCTGCTGCGGCGGTTCGGGCCTGACCGGGCGGCGCAGCACTGAGGGATGGCGATGGATCCCAAACTTCGCCGCCGCCGCGACATTTGACGCGCGCTCCTTTCTGCGGTTAGGGAAGCCATCGCATCCCCGGTCGGGAGGCGTGAAGAAATCGTCAAGTTAGCGTGACCCGGGGGTTGACGGGGCCGGACCGGTTGAATATGGTCCGCGCGCTTTCGACAGGCTGTAGAGCTTAGTTGTTCGGCGCGACTCAGCGCGGAACCCATCGGCTCTAAACGCTGACGATCTCATCGACGAGAGCCATACGGGCCGGTTATCCGGCTCGGCCGAGTGCATGAACGCGGTTTACGCTGCGGTCCTCTGCGTTTTGAGCGCCCTAAGCCCTGGCAAACAGGGTTTTGCGGCGTTTTTGGTTTCGCGCGCGTTGGGGCCAACAGGATTTGAACAGGGCCGAAAGGCCTACGGGACGAAGGGCTGTAAATGCCGACGATCAGTCAGTTGATCCGCAAGCCGCGGACGCCGAAGATTTATCGTGAGAAGGCTCGCCATCTGGAGGCCTCGCCTCAGAAGCGCGGCGTCTGCACGCGCGTGTACACAACGACGCCGAAGAAGCCGAACTCGGCTTTGCGAAAGGTCGCCAAGGTGCGCCTGACCAACGGCTTCGAGGTGATCGGCTACATCCCCGGCGAGGGCCACAACCTGCAGGAGCACTCGGTTGTCATGATCCGCGGCGGCCGCGTCAAGGATCTGCCGGGCGTGCGCTACCACATCCTGCGCGGCGTGCTCGACACCCAGGGCGTCAAGGACCGCAAGCAGCGCCGTTCGAAATACGGCGCGAAGCGTCCGAAGTAAAAGGATCAGAGCATGTCGCGCCGCCATTCCGCCGAGAAACGCGAGATCATCCCGGACGCCAAGTTCGGGGACATCGTCGTCGCCAAGTTCATGAACACCATCATGTACGAGGGCAAGAAATCGGTCGCCGAGCAGATCGTCTATGGCGCGCTCGACGGCGTCGAGTCCAAGGCCAAGGCCGATCCGCTGGTTTTGTTCAAGCAGGCGCTCGACAATGTGGCGCCCTCGGTCGAGGTCCGCTCGCGCCGAGTTGGCGGCGCGACCTATCAGGTTCCGGTGGAAGTTCGCACCGAGCGCCGTCAAGCGCTCGCCATCCGCTGGATCATCAACGCCGCACGCGAGCGTAACGACAAGACGATGGTCGATCGTCTGGCCGCCGAACTGCTCGACGCCTCCAACAATCGCGGCGCTGCGGTGAAGAAGCGGGAAGACACGCACAGGATGGCGGAAGCCAATCGCGCCTTCGCGCACTACCGCTGGTAAGCGGCGAGTCTGGTAAGCGGCAAGTCTGGCCTCATTCGGGATTTTCATTTATGCCTCGCAGCCATCCTATCGAGGACTACCGCAACTTCGGCATTATGGCGCATATCGACGCCGGCAAGACCACGACCACCGAGCGGATTCTCTATTATTCCGGCAAGAGCCATAAGATCGGCGAAGTGCATGACGGCGCCGCCACGATGGATTGGATGGAGCAGGAGCAGGAACGCGGCATCACGATCACGTCGGCTGCGACCACCACGTTCTGGGACGGCAAGCGCCTCAACATCATCGACACCCCCGGCCACGTCGACTTCACCATCGAAGTCGAGCGCTCGCTTCGCGTGCTCGACGGCGCGGTTTGCGTGCTCGACGGCAACCAGGGCGTCGAGCCGCAGACGGAAACCGTTTGGCGTCAGGCCGACAAATATGTCGTTCCGCGCGTCGTGTTCGTCAACAAGATGGACAAGATCGGCGCCGACTTCTTCCGCTGCGTCGACGAGATCAAGACCAAAGTCGGCGGCCGCCCGGTCTGCATTCAATTGCCGATCGGCTCGGAGTCGAACTTCAAGGGCATCATCGACCTGTTGCGTATGAAGGCGGTCGTCTGGGAAGACGAGGGCCTCGGGGCAAAATACCATGACGAAGAGATCCCGGCCGAGCTGCTCGACCAGGCCAAGGAATATCGCGAGAAGCTGATCGAAGCCGCCGTCGAACTCGACGACGAAGTGATGGCCGCCTATTTCGAGGGCAACGAGCCGTCATTCGAGACGTTGCAGCGGCTGATCCGCAAGGCGGTGAGGCACATCACGTTCATACCGATCCTGTGCGGCTCGGCGTTCAAGAACAAGGGCGTGCAGCCGCTGCTCGACGCCGTCGTCGCCTATCTGCCCTCGCCCGCCGATCGCGAGGGCATCATGGGCGTCGACATGGACACGGGCGCGGAGATCACCCGCCGTCCGCTCGATTCCGAGCCGTTCTCCATGCTCGGCTTCAAGATCATGGACGATCCGTTCGTCGGCACTATCACCTTCTGCCGCGTCTATTCCGGCAAGATCGAGTCCGGCACGACGGTGCTCAACTCGACCAAGGACAAGAAAGAGCGCGTCGGCCGCATGTTGTTGATGCACGCCAACAACCGCGAGGACATCAAGGAAGCCTTCGCGGGCGACATCGTCGCGCTGGCCGGCCTAAAAGACACGCGCACCGGCGACACTTTGTGCGACCTGAACAAGCCTGTGATTCTCGAAAAGATGGAGTTCCCCGAGCCCGTCATCGAGATCGCCATCGAGCCGAAGTCGAAGGCGGATCAGGAAAAGCTCGGCGTCGCGCTCGCCAAGCTCGCCGCGGAGGATCCGTCTTTCCGCGTCTCGACAGATCAGGAATCCGGCCAGACCATTCTGAAAGGCATGGGCGAGCTGCATCTTGACATCAAGGTCGATATCCTGCGCCGCACCTACAAGGTCGATGCTTCGATCGGCGCCCCGCAGGTCGCCTATCGCGAGAAACTGACCAAGAAGGTCGAGATCAACTACGTCCACAAGAAGCAGACCGGCGGCACCGGACAGTTCGCCAAGGTGATCATCGTGTTTGAGCCGGCGGAGCCGGGCGCGGGCTCGTCGTTCGAATCCAAGATCGTCGGCGGCTCGGTGCCGAAGGAATATATCCCCGGCGTCGAAAAAGGCATCAATTCGGTGATGGGCTCCGGCGTGCTCGCCGGCTTCCCCGTCGTCGACGTGAAGGCGACCCTGATCGACGGCGCCTATCACGACGTGGACTCCTCGGCGCTCGCCTTCGAGATTGCGGCCCGCGCGGCGTTTCGCGAAGGTCTGCAAAAAGGCGGCGCGGTGCTGCTCGAGCCGATCATGAAGGTCGAGGTCGTGACCCCCGAGGAGCACACCGGTTATGTGATGGGCGATCTTCTGTCCCGTCGCGGTCAGGTGCAGGGTCAGGACATGCGCGCCAATGCGGTGGTGATCAACGCGATGGTGCCGCTCGCCAACATGTTCGGCTACGTCAACCAGCTTCGCTCCGGCACGCAGGGCCGCGCGAATTTCACGATGCAGTTCGATCACTACGAGCAAGTCCCGGCGAATGTCGCCAAGGAAATCATGGAGAAGAACAAGTAACGCGTAACGCGTCGCTCGTTCGTCAACCTACAACAGAGATACGCAAAGGAGCCTGGCAATGGCAAAAGCTAAGTTCGATCGGACGAAGCCGCACTGCAATATCGGCACGATCGGTCACGTCGATCACGGCAAGACTTCGCTGACGGCGGCAATCACCAAGGTGCTCGCCGAAACCGGCGGCGCGACCTACACCGCTTATGATCAGATCGACAAGGCGCCCGAGGAAAAGGCGCGCGGCATCACGATATCGACCGCTCACGTCGAGTACGAGACCAAGGCGCGCCACTACGCGCATGTCGATTGCCCCGGCCACGCCGATTATGTGAAGAACATGATCACCGGCGCCGCGCAGATGGACGGCGCGATCCTGGTTGTTTCGGCCGCCGACGGCCCGAAGCCGCAGACCCGCGAGCACATCCTGCTCGCTCGTCAGGTCGGCGTTCCCGCGCTGGTCGTGTTCATGAACAAGGTCGACATGGTCGACGACGCCGAGCTGCTCGAACTGGTTGAACTGGAAGTTCGCGAGTTGCTGTCGAAATACGACTTCCCCGGCGACGACATTCCGATCGTCCAGGGTTCGGCGCTGATGGCGCTGGAGAACAAGAAGCCCGAGATTGGTCACGACGCCATCCTCAAGCTGATGGACGCGGTGGACAAGTTCATCCCGCAGCCGGAGCGTCCGATCGATCTGCCGTTCCTGATGCCCGTCGAAGACGTGTTCTCGATCTCGGGTCGCGGCACGGTCGTCACCGGCCGTATCGAGCGCGGCATCGTCAAGGTCGGCGAGGAAGTCGAGATCGTCGGCCTGAGAGCGACGACGAAGACCATCGTCACCGGCGTCGAGATGTTCCGCAAGCTGCTCGATCAGGGCATGGCGGGCGACAACGTCGGCTGCCTGCTGCGCGGCACCAAGCGCGAGGACGTCGAGCGCGGTCAGGTTCTGTGCAAGCCTGGCACCGTCAAGCCGCACACCAAGTTCACGGCGGAAGCCTATATCCTGACCAAGGATGAGGGCGGCCGTCACACGCCGTTCTTCACCAACTACCGCCCGCAGTTCTACTTCCGAACCACCGACGTGACCGGCATCGTCAGCCTTCCCGAGGGAACGGAAATGGTCATGCCGGGCGACAATGTTTCGATCACGGTCGAACTGATCGTGCCGATCGCGATGGAGGAGAAGCTGCGCTTCGCCATCCGCGAAGGCGGCCGCACGGTCGGCTCGGGCGTCGTCGCCAAAATCACTGAGTGATTTGACGCTTGAGAAAGGCCTGAGCGGGGCGCCCCCCGCTCGGGTTCACTGAAACGATCGAGATCGAAATGAACACGCAAAATATCCGCATCCGGCTGAAAGCGTTCGACCACCGCGTGCTCGACTCGTCGACCAAGGAAATCGTTTCGACCGCCAAGCGCACCGGCGCTCGCGTGCGGGGCCCGATTCCGCTGCCGACGCGGATCGAGAAGTTCACCGTGAACCGTTCGCCGCACGTCGACAAGAAGTCGCGTGAGCAGTTCGAGATTCGCACCCACAAACGGGTTCTCGACATCGTCGATCCGACCCCGCAGACGGTTGACGCGCTGATGAAGCTCGACCTCGCCGCCGGCGTGGACGTCGAGATCAAGATCTAAGGGAATCAAGAGCGCCTCTTCGTTCACGAATGCGCTCCGCAAGGATTGACGCCATGCGTTCAGGGATAATTGCTAAGAAGCTGGGGATGACCCGGGTCTTCACAGACGGGGGCGACCATGTCCCCTGCACCGTGCTGTCGGTGGAAGGCTGCCAGGTCGTCGCGCATCGCACGAAAGAGAAGAACGGCTACACCGCGGTTCAGGTCGGCAGCGGCCACGCCAAGGTGAAGAACGTCTCCAAGGCCGAGCGTGGCCGGTTCGCGATCGCCTCGGTTGAGCCGAAGATGAAGCTTGCCGAGTTCCGCGTGGCGGAAGACAAGTTGTTGCCGGTCGGGGCGGAAATCACGGCGGATCATTTCGCCGTTGGACAATATGTAGATGTCACGGGCGTGACGCTCGGCAAAGGTTTCGCCGGCCCGATGAAGCGTTGGAATTTCCGCGGTCTGCGCGCCACCCACGGCGTGTCGGTGTCGCATCGCTCGCATGGTTCGACCGGCGGCCGTCAGGATCCCGGCAAGACCTGGAAGCAGAAGAAGATGGCCGGCCATATGGGCTGCGAGACGGTGACGACCCAGAACCTGAAGGTCGTTCGCACCGACGTCGAGCGCGGTCTGATCCTGGTTGAAGGCTCCGTCCCCGGTTTCGCCGGCGGCTGGATTTCGGTGCAGGATTCGGTCAAGAAGCCCGCCCACAAGGACACGCCCGTGCCGGGCAAGTTCAAGGCCCCCGCCGCCAAGGCGGAACAGCCTGCGCCGCAGGGAGAGTGACGACCATGAAAATCGACATGACGTCGCTCGACGGCGCCGCCTCCGGTTCGATCGAACTCAGTGACGAGGTGTTCGGCCTCAAGCCGCGCGAAGATCTGATCGCGCGCATGGTGCGCTGGCAACTCGCCAAGCGCCGTTCGGGCGATCACCAGACGCTCGGCCGCGCCGACATCGCCCGCACCGGCAAGAAGATGTATAAGCAGAAGGGCACCGGCGGCGCCCGTCACGGCTCGGCCCGCGTGCCGCAGTTCCGCGGCGGCGGTCGCGCGATGGGCCCAGTCCTGCGTAGCCACGAGCACGATCTGCCCAAGAAAGTGCGCGCGCTCGCCATGCGTCACGCGCTGTCGGCGAAGGTTCAGGCCGGTGAGTTGATCGTTTGGGAACACGCCGACCTCAACGACGCCAAGACCAAGACTTTGCGCATCTCCTTCGAGAAAAACGCGATGGAGAACGTGCTGATTATTGATGGGGCGCAGGTGAACGAGAATTTCGCCGCCGCCGCGCGCAACCTGCCGAAAGTGGACGTGCTGCCGGTGCAGGGCGCCAACGTTTACGACATCATGCGCCGGACCCATCTGGTCCTGACAAGGGCGGCGATCGAAGCGCTGGAGGCGCGTTTCAAATGAGCAAAGACACGCGCCACTACGACACCATCGTCGCCCCTCTCATCACTGAGAAAGCGACCATGGCGTCGGACATGAACCAATATGTGTTCCGCGTCCGTCCCGAGGCGACCAAGCCGCAGATCAAGGCGGCGATCGAGAAGTTGTTCGACGTCAAGGTGGCGGCGGTCAACACGCTGATCCGCAAGGGCAAGGCGAAGATGTTCCGCGGCCGCCCCGGGCGGCAGCAGGATATCAAGAAGGCCGTGGTGACGCTCGCCGACGGACATCGCATCGACGTGACGACGGGCGTGTGAGGATCGCATCATGGCTTTGAAGACATACAAGCCGAGCACGCCGGGTCTGCGCCAGCTCGCGATCGTCGATCGCTCGGAGCTGTACAAGGGCAAGCCGCTCAAGAAGCTGACCGAAGGCAAGTCCGAAAAGGGCGGCCGCAACAATATGGGCCGCATCACCGTGCGGTTCCGCGGCGGCGGTCACAAGCAGTCCTACCGCCTGGTGGACTTCAAACGTCGCAAGACGGAGATCGCGAAGGTCGAGCGGCTGGAATATGATCCCAACCGTTCGGCGTTCATCGCGCTGATCGCTTATTCCGACGGCGAGCAGTCCTATATTCTCGCGCCGCAGCGTCTCAGCGTCGGCGACGAGGTGGTGTCGGGCCAGAGCGTGGACGTGAAGCCGGGCAACGCGATGCCGTTGTCGAGCATTCCGGTCGGCACCATCGTGCATAACGTCGAGCTGAAGATCGGCAAGGGCGGCGCGATCGCCCGCTCCGCCGGGACTTACGCCCAGATCGTCGGTCGCGATCAGGGTTATGTCTCGGTGCGTCTCAGCTCCGGCGAGCAGCGCATCGTGCACGGCAATTGCTTTGCGACGGTCGGCGCGGTGTCGAACCCGGATCACATGAACTCGTCGATGGGCAAGGCCGGCCGCAATCGCTGGCTTGGCCATCGCCCGCACAATCGTGGCGTCACCATGAACCCGGTCGATCACCCCCACGGCGGCGGCGAAGGCCGCACCTCGGGCGGGCGTCATCCGGTCAGTCCGTGGGGCAAGCCGACCAAGGGCAAGAAGACGCGCTCCAACAAGAGCACGGATAAATTCATCGTCGCTTCGCGGCACGTCCGCAAGAAGAAGGGCTGAGCCAATGGCGCGCTCGATTTGGAAAGGGCCGTTCGTCGACGGCTATATGCTCAAGAAGGCCGATGCGGCGCGCGCTTCCGCGCGCAGCGAGGTGGTCAAGATCTGGAGCCGCCGTTCGACCATCCTGCCGCAGTTCGTCGGCGTCACCTTTGGCGTCTATAACGGCCACAAGCATATTCCTGTGGCGGTGTCGGAAGAGATGATCGGCCACAAGTTCGGCGAATTCGCGCCGACGCGCACGTTCCACGGCCATTCCGCCGACAAGAAGGCGAAGAGGGGCTAAGATGGGCAAGGCAAAAAATCTCAGGCGTTTGGCCGACAACGAAGCCAAATGCACGGTCCGCATGTTGCGCGTGAGCCCCCAGAAGCTCAACCTTCTGGCCCAGCTCATCCGCGGCAAGGCGGTCGCCAAGGCGCTCGCCGATCTCGAGTTCAGCAACAAGCGGATCTCGACCGAGGTGCGCAAGGCGCTGGAGAGCGCGATCGCCAACGCCGAGAACAACCATGAGCTTGACGTCGATGATCTCGTCGTCGCCCAGGCCTATGTCGGCAAGGACATGGTGATGAAGCGCTTCTCCCCCCGCGCACGCGGCCGCGCCAGCCGGATCGAAAAGCCGTTCTCCAACATCACGATCGTGGTGCGGGAAGTTTCGGCCGACGCCGCGCAGGCGGCCTGAGGAGAGAACGATGGGACAGAAGATCAATCCGATCGGTCTGCGCCTCGGCGTTAACCGCACGTGGGACAGCCGCTGGTTCGCCAACAAGACCGAGTACGGCAAGCTGCTGCACGAGGACATCAAGATCCGCGAGGTTTTGATGGAGGGGCTGAAGCAGGCGGCGATCTCCAAGATCGTCATCGAGCGTCCGCACAAGAAGTGCCGCGTCAACATCTACTCGGCGCGTCCGGGCGTGGTGATCGGCAAGAAGGGCGCGGACATCGACAAGTTGCGCAAGCAGGTCTCCAAGCTCACCAAGTCGGAAGTGGCGATCAACATTGTCGAGGTGCGTAAGCCCGAGGTCGATGCGACGCTGGTGGCCGATTCGATCGCCCAGCAGCTCGAGCGCCGCGTGGCATTCCGTCGCGCCATGAAGCGCGCCGTTCAATCGGCGATGCGTCTGGGCGCGGAGGGCATCCGCATCAACTGTTCGGGCCGTCTCGGCGGCGCGGAAATCGCTCGCCTGGAATGGTACCGTGAAGGTCGCGTGCCGCTGACTTTGCGCGCCGACGTCGATTACGGCGTGGCGACGGCGCATACGGCTTACGGCACCTGCGGCATCAAGGTCTGGATCTTCAAGGGCGAGATACTTGAGCACGATCCGATGGCGCAGGACCGACGCATGCATGAGGCGGACAACCAGTCGACGCATCGTCCGCGCCGCGAGGGGCGCGAGGGACGCGACCGTGACGGCGCCGGCCGGGGGCCGCGCGGCGGCCGCGACGCGGCCTGATAACGAAAGTTCACGACCATGATGCAACCCAAGCGAACCAAGTTCCGCAAGGCCTTCAAGGGCCGCATCAGCGGCAACACCAAGGGCGGCGCGCTGCTCAATTTCGGCGAGTTCGGCCTTAAGGCGCTCGAACCGGAGCGCGTCACCGCGCGCCAGATCGAGGCCGCGCGGCGTGCGCTGACGCGTCACATGAAGCGCGCCGGTCGCGTCTGGATCCGCGTGTTCTGCGACGTGCCGGTCTCGAAGAAGCCGATCGAAGTGCGTATGGGCAAGGGTAAGGGCGCGCCCGAATTCTGGGTCACGCGCGTCGCCCCCGGCCGCATCATGTTCGAGGTCGATGGCGTCAGCGAGCAGATCGCGCGCGAGGCTTTCGCGCTGGCCGCCGCCAAGTTGCCGATCAAGACGCGCTTCATTCAGCGCATCGCCGAGTAGGATGTTCCGCCGATGAAAACGAAAGCCCGCATCGCGGATCTCCGCGTGATGACGCAAGATCAACTCGACGACGAAGCGCTCAAGCTGAAAAAAGAGCAGTTCAACCTGCGCTTCCAGCGCGCCAGCGGCCAGTTGCAGGACACCGCCCGCGTTCGCGTGGTGCGGCGCGACATCGCGCGCGTGCAAACGCTCGCCGCGCAAAAGCGCGCCGCAAAGACAGAGGGCTGACACCATGCCGAAGCGAATTCTCGAAGGCGTTGTCGTCAGCGACAAGCAGGAAAAGACTCTCGTCGTGAAGGTCGAGCGCCGTTTCACGCATCCCCTGCTCAAGAAGACGGTGCGGAAGTCGAAAAACTATCACGCGCACGTCGAGAACAAGACGCAGAAGGTTGGCGACATCGTCTCGATCGAAGAGACCAAGCCGATCTCCAAGCTGAAGCGCTGGATCGTCGTCGACAAGACGGCGGCGCCGGCGGCGCCGGCGGAAGCGAACCACGGCTGAGACGCCGGTCTGAAACAAGCCGGAGGCGGTGCGCCTCCGTCGGACGCGGTCTGGGGTTGCGATCCCGGAGACCATCCGTAAAGAGAGGCGTTGAATCATGATTCAGATGCAAACCAATCTGGACGTCGCCGATAATTCGGGCGCGCGGCGCGTCATGTGCATTAAGGTGCTGGGCGGTTCGAAGCGCCGCTACGCCTCGGTCGGCGACATCATCGTCGTCTCGATCAAGGAGGCGATCCCGCGCGGCAAGGTGAAGAAGGGCGACGTGATGAAGGCGGTGGTGGTTCGCACCGCCAAGGACATCCGTCGCGCCGACGGCTCGGTGATCCGCTTCGACTCCAACGCCGCCGTGCTGATCAACAACCAGAGCGAGCCGATCGGCACCCGCATCTTCGGGCCTGTGCCGCGCGAATTGCGCGCCAAGAACCACGTGAAGATCATCTCGCTCGCGCCTGAGGTGCTGTAATGGCCGCCAAGATCAAGAAAGGCGACAAGGTCGTCGTGCTCGCCGGACGCGACAAGGGTCGCACTGGCCAGGTTCGTTCGGTCAGCCCGACCGCGGGCCGCGCCATCGTCGAGGGCGTCAACCTCGTCAAACGCCACACCAAGCCGAGCGCGCAGAACGCGGAGGGCGGCATCATCTCGAAAGAGGCGACGATCGACCTGTCCAATCTGGCGATCGCCGATCCCAAGGACGGCAAGCCCACCCGGGTCGGTTTCAAAGTTCTGGAAGACGGCCGCAAAGTCCGCTTCGCCAAGCGTTCGGGAGATTTGATCGATGGCTGAGGCCAAGGACAAGGGCGCCAAGCCCGCAAAGCCTGCTAAAGAGGGCGCCCCCAAGGGCGGCGGAAAGCCGGAGCCCAAGACCAAGGGCCGTCCGACCCAGAGCGAGGTCGCCGCCGCCGGCAAGGTGATGTCGGCGCCTAGGGATTATGTCGCGCGGCTGAAAGCCCAGTACGAGCAGGAGATCATCCCCGCGCTCGTCAAGGAGTTCGGCTACAAGAACAAGATGGAAGTGCCGAAGATCGAGAAGATCGTGCTCAATATGGGCGTCGGCGAGGCCGTCAACGACACCAAGAAGGTGACGTCGGCCGCCAACGATCTTGCCTTGATCGCCGGCCAGAAGCCGATCGTCACGCGCGCTCGCAAGGCGATCTCGACCTTCAAGGTGCGCGAAAACATGCCGATCGGCGCGAAGGTCACTTTGCGTAAGACCCGCATGTACGAGTTCCTCGATCGCCTGGTCACGATAGCTCTCCCTCGCGTGAGAGATTTCCGCGGCCTGGACCCGAAGAGCTTCGACGGACGCGGCAATTTCGCGCTCGGCGTGAAAGAACACATCATTTTCCCCGAAATCGACTACGACAAGGCGGAATCGATGTTGGGTCTTGACATTGTGGTCTGCACCACGGCCAAGACAGACGCCGAGGCGCGCGCTTTGCTGCGCGCCTTCAACTTCCCGTTCCGGCAGTGAGTTCGAAATAACTCAAACGCGGAAAACCGGAGGCCTTAGATGGCAAAGAAGAGTGCAATCGAGAATAATCTGCGCAAGCAGAGAATGGTCAAGAAGTTCGCGGCCCGCCGCAAGCGCCTGCTCGACGTCGCCAATAGCGACGCGAATTCGATGGAGCAGCGTTTTGAGGCGCGCCTGAAGCTGGCCGAGATGCCGCGCAACGGGTCTGCGGTGCGCGTCCGCAATCGTTGCGAGGTGACGGGGCGGCCGCGCGGCTATTATCGCAAGATGCGAGTGAGCCGCATCGCCCTGCGCGAGTTGGGCAACAAGGGCCTGATCCCGGGCCTCGTCAAGTCGAGCTGGTAAGGGAGAACGGATCATGGCAGTCAACGATCCGCTGGGCGATATGCTGACCCGCATCCGCAACGCGCAGATGCGCCGTCGCGGCAAGGTCTCAACCCCCGGCTCCAAACTCCGCCAGCACGTGCTCGACGTGTTGCAGGCCGAAGGCTACATCCGCGGCTATTCCACCACGGACTACGGCAACGGCCGCACCGTGTTCGAGATCGAGCTCAAATATTTCGACCAACTGCCGGTCATTCGCAAGATTGACCGCGTGTCGAAGCCGGGACGGCGCGTCTATGTCGCCGTCGATGGTATGCCGCGCGTCGCCAACGGTCTCGGCGTCTCGATTCTCTCGACCCCCAAGGGCGTCATGGCGGATCACGACGCACGCGAGGCGCATGTCGGCGGCGAAGTGCTCTGCACTGTGTTCTGACGAGGGTCGATCCATGTCACGTGTCGGAAAGAAGCCCGTCGTCGTCCCCACCGGCGTCACCGCCAAGGTCGAGGGCCAACATGTCGCCGTCAAGGGCGCCAAGGGCGAATTGAAATACACCGCGCCGCAAGAGGTGTCGGTCAAACTCGAAGGCGGTTCGGTGCTGGTCACCCCGCTGGGCCAGGACAAGCGGTCGCGCGCAATGTGGGGAACCGCGCGCGCGCGGGTGCAAAACCTCGTCGTGGGCGTCACGAAGGGATTCGAGAAGAAGCTCGAAATCAACGGCGTGGGTTACAAAGCGGCGTTGGCGGGCAAAAACCTGCAGCTTTCGCTTGGCTATAGCCACGACGTGATCTATCCGATCCCGGCCGGGATCACGATCACGGCCGCGAAGCCGACGGAACTCACCATCGCCGGCATCGACAAGCAGCAGGTCGGCCAGGTCGCGGCTGAGATCCGCGACTTCCGCGGCCCCGAGCCCTACAAGGGCAAGGGCGTCAAATATGCCGGGGAGTTCATCTTCCGCAAGGAAGGGAAGAAGAAGTAATGGCCAAGAACCTCACCCCGACTCAGCGCCGCAAGGCGCGCGTCCGCCGCGGCCTCGCCGCGAACGCCGGCGGCCGTCCGCGTCTCAGCGTGTTCCGCTCCTCGGAGCAGATCTACGCTCAGATCATCGACGATTCCAAAGGCGTCACCCTTGCCGCCGCCTCCTCGCTGGAGAAGGCGATGCGCGAAGAACTGAAGACCGGCGCCAACACCGCAGCCGCCAAGCGGATCGGTCAGGCGATCGCCGAGCGCGCCAAGGCGGCCGGCGTCACCCAGGTCGTGTTCGACCGCGGCGGCTACATCTATCATGGGCGCGTCAAGGCGCTCGCCGAGGGCGCCCGCGAAGGTGGCCTCGACTTCTGATACCCAGCGAGCGGACGGCTTAGGGCCCCCGCGCAAGTGACGGTGAAACAACATGGCGCGTGAAGAAGGCGGCCGCGGCCGCAGGGATGACCGGGAGGAGCGCGACAGCGAGTTCGTCGATCGCCTGGTCCACATCAATCGTGTGGCGAAGGTGGTCAAGGGCGGACGTCGCTTCGGCTTCGCCGCACTCGTCGTCGTCGGCGACCAGAAGGGCCGCGTGGGCTTTGGCCACGGCAAAGCACGCGAAGTGCCGGAAGCGATCCGCAAGGCGACGGAAGCCGCCAAACGCGGCGTCGTCCGCGTGCCGCTGCGCGAAGGCCGCACGTTGCATCACGACGTCTATGGCCGTCATGGCGCGGGCCGCGTGATTTTGCGCGCCGCCCCGGCCGGCACCGGCATCATCGCCGGCGGCCCGATGCGCGCTGTGTTCGAAGCGCTCGGCGTCCATGACGTCGTGTCCAAGAGCCAGGGTTCGTCGAACCCCTACAACATGATCCGCGCGACTTTCGCGGCGCTGGCCAATGAGGACAGCCCGCGCTCGGTCGCCGCGCGCCGCAATCTGAAGGTTTCGACCATTCAGTCCCGCCGCATCGGCGTCGAAGCCGACGCTTCGGATTCGTGAGAGGAGCCCGACCCATGTCCGACTCCAAGATCACCGTCGTCCAGACCGGCAGCCACATCGGCCGCCCCTCGGACCAGCGCGCGACCCTCAAAGGTCTCGGGCTCGACAAGATCGGCCGCAAGTCGAGCGTGCTGGACACGCCCGCCAATCGCGGCATGATCAAGAAAGTCGCGCATCTCGTGCGCGTCGTCGAAGACGCAGCAACCGTGCGCGTCGCCGAGAGCCAGTGAGGATCAAGCCATGAAACTCAACGGCATCAAAGACAACGACGGCGCGACCAAGGCCCGCATGCGCGTCGGCCGCGGCATCGGCTCCGGCAAGGGCAAGCAATCGGGCCGCGGCGGCAAGGGCCAGACCGCGCGTTCGGGCGTTCGCATCAAGGGCTTCGAGGGCGGCCAGATGCCGCTGCATCGGCGTCTACCCAAGCGCGGCTTCAATCCGCCCTCCCCGCGCGATCTCAACGAGGTCAATCTCGGCCGCGTGCAGATCGCGATCGACGCCGGCAAACTCGATGCGGCCAAGCCCGTGACGATTGAGGCGCTGGTGGCGGCGGGCGTCTGCGCCCGCGCGCGCGATGGCGTGAAGCTGCTCGGCAACGGCGAATTGAAGGTTGTCGTGCATTTCGAGGTGTTCGGAGCCTCGAAGAGCGCGGTCGAAGCGATCGAGAAGCTCGGCGGTTCGGTCAAGGCGCTTGCGGCGGAAGCCGCCGCCCCGGCATCGGCCTGACGACCCCCGATGGGGTCGACAACGCGGTTCATCTGAACCATATGCACGGGGCGACGCATCTGACGATGCGTCGCCCTTCGCGCGTCAAGACGCGCAGGATTTAGCGGAGCACAAACATGGCGTCGGCGGCCGAACAGCTCGCGGCAAATATCAATTGGGCGTCGTTCGGCAAGGCCGAGGAACTCAAAAAGCGCATCTGGTTCACGCTGGGCGCGCTGATCGTGTTCCGGCTCGGCACCTATATCCCGCTGCCCGGCATCGACCCGGCCGCGTTCGAAGCGTCCTTCACCGGCCATCGCCAGGGCGTGCTCGACATGTTCAACATGTTTTCGGGCGGAGCGGTGCAGCGCATGGCGGTGTTCGCGCTCAATATCATGCCCTATATTTCGGCCTCGATCATCATCCAGCTCCTGAGCTCGGTGATCCCGTCGCTGGAGGCGATCAAGAAGGAAGGCGAGGCGGGGCGCAAGACGCTCAACCAGTACACCCGCTATCTCACCGTCATTCTGGCCATTTTCCAGGCCTACGGCATCTCGATCGGTCTCGAAGGACGGCCCGGCATCGTCTCCGATCCCGGCTTCCTGTTCCGCGTCTCGACCATCCTCACACTGACCGGCGGCACGATGTTCCTGGTCTGGCTCGGCGAGCAGATCACGTCGCGCGGCGTCGGCAATGGCTCCTCGCTTATCATCTTCTCCGGCATTGTCGCGCGACTGCCGCAATCCGTCGCCCAATTGTTCGAACTGGGCCGGCAGGGTTCGATCTCGACCGGGCTCGTGCTCGGCGTGCTCGTGATGGCGCTCGTCGTCACCGCTTTCATCGTGTTCATGGAGCGCGCCCAGCGCCGGGTGCCGATCACCTATCCGCGCAAGCAGATCGGCAACAAGATGTACGAGGGGCAGAGTTCGTTCCTGCCGCTTAAGCTCAACACGGCCGGCGTCATTCCGCCGATCTTCGCGTCGTCGCTGCTGCTGCTGCCCACCACCGCCGCCAATTTCGCCACCGGCGCGGCGAGCAACGGCTATCTCGCCACCTTGCTGACGGTCCTGTCGCCGGGCGGCCCTTTCTATCTCATCGTCTATGTCGCCCTGATTGTCTTTTTCGCCTTCTTCTACACCGCGACGGTGTTCAACCCGCAGGACACCGCCGACAATCTCAAGAAGCACGGCGGCTTCGTTCCGGGCGTCAGGCCGGGCGAGCGGACGGCGCAGTACATAGACCAAATACTGACTCGCATTACGGTCCTGGGCGCGGGATATCTGGCCATCATCTGCGTGTTGCCAGAGATGCTGCGTTACAATGCGGCCGGCGCGTTCGCGTTTGGCGGCACCTCGCTGCTGATCGTGGTCAATGTGACGATGGACACGGTGGCGCAAATCCACGGTCATTTGCAGGCGCATCAGTATGAAGGTCTGATCCGCAAGGCGAAATTGAGGGGGAGGAAGAGATGAGGCTGATACTGCTCGGGCCGCCGGGCGCGGGGAAAGGCACTCAGGCGACGCGGCTGACCGAGAAGTACGACATCCCTCAACTCTCCACCGGCGACATGTTGCGCGCCGCCGTCAAGGCGCAAACGCCGATCGGAATCAAAGCCAAGGTGGTGATGGACTCAGGCGCGCTCGTCTCCGACGAGATCGTGGTCCGCATCATCGCGGAACGCATCGCACTGGACGACGCCCGCAATGGCTTCATTCTCGACGGTTTCCCGCGCACCGTGGCGCAGGCGCAGGCGCTCGACGCGCTGCTCGCGGCCAGGGGAATCAAGCTCGACGGGGCGATTGAACTCGTCGTCGATGCGCCAAAGCTGCTCGCCCGCATCGTCAACCGCGCCGCGGAAGCCAAAGCGGCCGGGCATCCCGTACGCAAGGACGACGATCCGGAAGTATTCAAGACCCGTCTGGAAGCCTACTTCCGCGATACGGCCGCAGTTACGCCGCATTATCGCGCAAAAGGGATTTTGCGGGAGGTCGATGGCATGGCGGGAATCGGCGAAGTCTCCAGGGCCATAGACGCGGTTCTGGCCTCGGTTTCGTGATCGGCGATAAACAAGTTGTCATCGACCGGCGCGGCAGCGCCGGGGTCATAGTACTCAATCGCCCGCGAGCTCTTAACGCCCTGACGTTGCAGATGCTGCGGGAGATCGCGACCGCGCTGGACGTTTTCGCGCGCGACTCGGCCGTGCAACGTATCGTGCTGTGCGGCGCCGGCGAGCGCGCCTTTTGCGCCGGCGGCGACGTGCGTTGGCTTTACGATCGCGGCCGCGCTGGCGACTACGAGGCTCAATCCGCTTTCTTCCGTGAGGAATACACCCTCAACGCGCGCATCCACCGCTACGGCAAGCCTTATGTCGCGCTGATCGACGGCGTCGTGATGGGCGGCGGCGTCGGCCTCTCGCTGCACGGATCGCACCGCGTCGCCACGGAAAAAGCAAGTTTCGCCATGCCCGAAGTGGGCATCGGCTTCTTCCCCGACGTTGGAGCCACCTATGCCTTGCCGCGCGTGCCCCATCGCGTCGGCGTCGCGATGGCGGCGAGCGGCCTGCACGCCAACGGCGCCGACATGGCCGCGCTCGGATTGGCGACGGCCTTCGTCCTGCGCGAACGGCTGCCGGACTTGACCGACGCGCTGGAGCGGCCTGGAGACACCGGCGCCATCATTTCCGAATTCGCAAGCCCCGCCCCGCCCTCCGCTTTGCTGGCGCAGGCGCCGATGATCGAGGCGGCCTTCGCGCAAGCCGACGCCGGCAACATCGTCGCTGCGTTGGAGGCGACGGGAACCGAATTCGCGCTGCGGCTGCGCGACATGATGGCGAAGGCGTCGCCCACCAGCCTGGCTCTTGCGTTGCGGCAAATGCAGATCGGCGCGGATCTGTCATTTGAAGAGGCGATGCGCGTCGAGTTTCGTATCGTCTCGCGCGTCTGCCGCGAGCATGACGTCTACGAAGGGGTGCGGGCGGCGCTGGTGGACCGGGACAATCGCCCACAATGGGCGCCGCGCCCAGATCCCGCCGAGATCGACCGCTATTTCGCCGCCTTGGGTGCGGCCGAACTGACGTTTGAGGGAGAGGCCCGTTGAAATACGAGATGCGACAGAGCCGCGATGGCGTCATCCGCATTATCGACCAGACCCCGCGCGCAACGGATGGCGGATTCCTTTCCACCTTGCCCGGCGCCGGAGAAACGCTGGTCTGGTTCATGCGCACCATGGCCTGCGTGTGGGTCGCCAAGGGCCTGTTCAACTGGGCCGTGCTGATGGGCCTCAACCCGCGTTTCGGCGACTTCACCATGCTGCCGCGCGCGCTGCAATCGACAATCGTGTTCTTCGCCGGCGCGGACCTGCTCGCCGCCATCGGCATGTGGCTCGCCGCGCCCTGGGGCGGCGTGCTGTGGCTGCTGTGCGCGGGGATCGAGGCGTTTTCGCCGCTGCTCGGCGGCCGCGCGGCGATGCTCGGCGTGTTGGGCGTCGGCCTCAACCTGGCCCTGATCGCGGCCTATTTCACGCTCAAATGGCGCGCCGATCAGGAAAGAAGGTGAACGACTGGCAACGTTGATCAAAAGTAAATCGGCGCTCTACCCCTAGTCTTGGTTAAGCGACTTCCATAGTAAATTTCTATTTGAATTCAGATCCGATTCACCCAAATCAGGAAACTCTGGATTCATCTTGCCCCTTAAACTCATATTCAGTCGCGTTCCCTATAGTCCATTCCATCGAAGGCCGGACAACAACTCGGTCAAGGCGGAAAACCGGAGGCGGGATCGACATGAACATGCTGGCGAAAAAGGAAGAGGTTCAGGTCCGCTCGGAACGTATTGCGACTGTGCGCCCGGTCTATCTTGAGACCCTCAACATGGTGGAGCGGCTGCATCGTCGGTTGCTCGACGTCATCAAGGACGAGTTCGACCGTCGCGGCCGTTCTGATGTCAATGCCGTGCAAGCGCTGCTGTTGTACAACATCGGCGACAAGGAGTTGACCGCCGGCGAGTTGCGCACCCGCGGCTATTATCTCGGCTCGAACGTCTCCTACAACGTCAAGAAGTTGGTCGAGATGGGCTATCTTCATCACGCCCGCTCGCGCGTTGACCGCCGCTCCGTCCGCATCAGCCTGACCGAGAAAGGCCGCGACGTGCACAATATCGTCGTCAGCCTGTATGAGAAGCACGCCATGACGGTCGAGCAGATCGGCGGCGTCGTGACCGACGATTTCCAGCGCATGAACCACTCGCTCGCGCGGCTGGAGCGCTTCTGGACCGACCAGATCAAGTTTCGTCTCTGAGCGGCCCGGACCTCCGCCAGACACAACTGGGCGCCGTGAGGCGCCCTTTTTTATTGCAACCTGGGGCGCCACGAGTTCAAGGCGCGTAGCGCGCGCGATACCATTCCACGAACGCCCGCACGCCCGTGTCGATGTCGGTTTGCGGGACATAGCCGGTCAGCGCGCGCAACAGGTCGGGCGCGGCCCAAGTCGCCGGCACATCGCCTTTCTGCATCTCCAGCATCCGCCGCTGGATCGGCACGCCCAGCGCCCGCTCGATGGCGTCGATGAACGCCAGCAGCCCGACCGGCTGGCCGCCGCCGATATTGACCACGCGATAGGGCGCGACGGGCGAGAGCGAATCCATCGGCCCCACGGTCAAGCCTTCGCGCGGCGGAAGGTCGATCAACCTCCGCACGGCCTCGACGAGATCGTCGATATAGGTGAAATCCCGTTTCATCTCGCCGCGGCCGTAAACTTCGATCGGCTCGCCCTTCAGCGTCGCCGCGACGAATTTGAACAGGGCCATGTCCGGCCGTCCCCAGCGCCCGTAAACCGTGAAGAAGCGAAACGCCGTGGTCGGGATCTTCCAGAGATGCGAATAGGAATGCGCCATCTCCTCGGTCGCTTTCTTGGTGGCTGCGTAGAGGGTCAGCGGGTGATCGGTCCGGTCCCTCTCGCGAAACGGCATCGCCGCATTGGCGCCATAGACCGAACTGGTCGAAGCCAGCAGGAAATGAGGCACGGCGCGGGAACGCGCCAGCTCCATCACGTTAAATGTGCCGAGCAGGTTGGAATCCACGTAGGCGCGCGGGTTTTCGAGCGAGTAGCGCACGCCCGCCTGGGCTGCGAGATGAACGATCGCATCGGGCTTTTCCGCGAAGACCTCGGCGCCGTCCTCCAGCATCGCGACCTTTCCGCGAAACAGCGGCGATTTCTGCAATTCCGCCCAGCGCGCCGCCTTCAGCGTCACGTCGTAATAGGGCGTCATGCCGTCGATGCCGTCGACTTGGCAGCCCTCCGCCAGCAGGCGACGGCTCAGATGATAGCCGATGAAGCCGGCCGCGCCCGTGACGAGAACGCGCATGACAAACCCTCCGCCGCATCAGCTATAAGCATGAGCCCCGCTTAAGGGAAAGCGCCTGTGACCGACGCCCTTCTCACCCTCAACGCCGGTTCGTCCTCGCTCAAATTCGCGGTGTTCGATCCGCGCAGTCTCGCCTGTCGCGGCCGCGGCGGCGTCGAGACGCTCGGCAGCGCCGCGCGGCTGCATTTCCGCCCCGCGAGTGGCGAGGCGATCACGCAGGAGCTTGGGCGAGGCGAAGGCGACGGCCAACTCGAGGCGCTGACCGCCGCGTTCGACCAACTGGGGAAGAGCCTGCCCGGTCTGGCCGTCCGCGCGGTCGGCCACCGCATCGTCCACGGCGGCCCTGAGTTCGCCGCGCCGATGCGGATCGACGACGCCGTTTGCGCCGCGCTTGGCGAACTTGAGCCACTCGCGCCGCTGCACCAACCGCACAATCTGTCCGGCGTGCGCGCCGCCCGCGCGCTGTTCCCACAGGCCGCGCAGATCGCCTGCTTCGACACCGCCTTCCATCGCGGCCATGCTTTCGTCGCCGACGCCTATGGCTTGCCGCGCGAGATGTACGAGGCGGGCGTGCGCCGCTATGGCTTCCACGGCCTGTCCTATGAATATGTCAGCGCAAGGCTGCGCGAGATCGCGCCCGACATCGCGGGCAGACGCGTCATCATCGCCCATCTCGGCAACGGCGCCTCGATGTGCGCGCTGCGCGAGGGTCGCTCGGTCGCCACCACCATGGGCTTTTCTACCCTCGACGGCTTGCCGATGGGCACGCGCCCCGGTCAGCTCGACCCCGGCGTGCTGCTCTATCTCATGGCTGCCAAGGGCTACGACGCGGCCGCTCTGAGCGACCTGCTCCATCGCCACAGCGGGCTGAAAGGCCTGTCGGGCGTCTCCAACGACTGGCGCGAGATCGAGGCGGCGGGAACGGCGCAGGCGCGCGACGCCATAGACTATTTCGTTCACCGCATGGTCTATGAAATCGGCGGCCTGACGGCCACGCTTGGCGGCCTCGACGCGCTCGTGTTCACCGGCGGGATCGGGGAAAATGCGGCCACCCTGCGCGCCGCCGTCGCCGCCAGGCTGGGCTGGCTTGGGCTTGTCCTTGAGGAAAGCGCCAATGCGGCGGCCCGGACGCGCATTTCGGCGCTCGCGTCGCGGCTCGCCGTTTTCGTCGTGCCCACGGACGAAGAGCGGCAAATCGCCGAGCACACCGTCAAAGCCGCGTTCGTTTGAACAAGGTTTTAACTTACCCCAGCTCATATCAAGGCAAACGCTCGCGGAGGTTGCGTTTCCATGCTCGTACTACCGATCGGAAATTTTACGCCCGTCACGCCCGTCGCTCCCGTGGCGCAGGTCATGGCGCGCAAGGCGAAGCTAACTGACAAATCGGGCGGCGGGACCGGCTCGACCCGCCCCGCCCGCTCCGCCTCGGCGATGACGTCCCACAACACGCGCACGGCGCTCGACGAGATGAAGCTCGGCGGCTGAGCGACGGCGCTATTGGCGGCGCGCTCAATTGCAATCGGCGACGACGACCTTGCAGATATCCTCGCCGCCGCACTTGGTCAGCGCTCGTGCGGTAGCGCCATCCTTCGTGTCGCCAATGCCCCAGGCGCCGCCATTGCCGGACTTCTTGACGGCGACGGAGCCGCACTTCTCGTAGGTCGTGACAACCTCGCAGCCCTTTGCGCCCTCATGAATCCCCTCATTTTTGCGAGACTCGGAAGAGCCTGAATTTGTTTGTCCTCGCGTCGGCGGATAGAGAATCAGCCGGGCCGAGGGACGAATGCGCGCGCCAAGCGTGCAGTTTGATTTCGTTCATGAATTCTTGATCCGTATATTCGGCGAGGATCTGCACGCCAAGCGCGTGCTGTCCTTGGCCAATGGAACGCTCGGGGTCATGACGGGGGCGGCGCTGGCGGTTGGCTTGATCGGGCAGGCGCTGGCGACGGCGCGCGGCTTGGTCGCCAAATCGGCGATCAAGCAGGTCGACCGTTTGCTGAGCAACGCGGGCGTG
>JANLPL010000172.1:0-1764 GCA_031367195.1 Bradyrhizobium sp. | reverse complement strand
CCGCCGCGACGAGGACGTGGCGCGTCTGACGTCTGTCCTCGCCATGCCACCACTGCGCCGCGACGGCTGCCACCATGAACGCGATGCCAATCGTCGAAATCCAGATCATCAACTGATCGATCATCGGCCACTGACCAGCCGCATTGTTGATGCCGTGCGTAGTCGCGACGTCGAGGTCAGGCAGCATCGTCATCCTATTTTCGCCGGGTTTCGCGATTCGTCTCGTAGACGCAATGCGCATAGCTTTCGAGCAAAGTTTCATAGTCGGCCGGCCGTGACGGCGAACAGGCCGAACAAGGTGCGCGCGCCAATGCGAAGCCATTGCCGCGCTGCGCCGCCGCCCCGCAAGCCGACGCTGATTGTCAGTTGCGCAGATATTTGATGAGCGCCGCCACGCCCAGGACCAGGATGATGAGGACAAGCAGCCAGAAGAGGCCCATGCCCCACATGCCGCCACCCATCATGCCATAGCCGTTCATCATCGGGCTTCTCCCACTTTGCAGCGATCCGGCCGCGCCAACGGCGCACGAGTTCCCGTAACCGCCGCGCTGGTCACGCACGGCTCGGCGATCAACAGTACGACCAGCCAATGCAGCGCGATTTGAACGGCGCTGTAGCGCGTCGCCGACGAATGCCGGCCATCCGACAGTCCGGCGGCTATCGCGTTCATACCGTCAGCTTCATATGCCGCAGCCGCAGCGCGTTGCCGACGACGCTGACGGACGAGAGCGCCATCGCCGCCGCGGCGAGGATGGGCGACAACAGCAGGCCGAAGACCGGGTAGAGCACGCCCGCGGCGATCGGCACGCCCGCCGCATTGTAGACAAAAGCGAAAAACAGGTTCTGCCGAATGTTGCCCATCGTCGCCTGCGACAGCCGGCGGGCGATGACGATGCCCTTGAGATCGCCGCGCAGCAGCGTCACTCCGGCGCTTTCGATCGCGACATCCGTGCCTGTGCCCATGGCGACGCCGACATCGGCCGCCGCCAGCGCGGGCGCATCGTTGACGCCGTCGCCGGCCATTGCGACGACGCGGCCCTGTTTGCGAAGCCGCTCGACGACCTTGCTCTTGTCCTGCGGCAGCACTTCGGCCTCGACCTCATCGATGCCGAGCTTTCGCGCCACGGCCGTGGCCGTCGTGCGGTTGTCGCCGGTCAACATGACAATCCGCACGCCCGCCGCGCGCAGCGCGCGCACCGCCTCCGGCGTCGTCGGTTTAATCGGGTCGGCGATGGCGATGACGCCCGCCGCCGTGCCGTCGAGGCCGACAAAGATCGCGGTCGCGCCGTCGCCGCGCAGCGCTTCGGCGGAGGCCTCCAAAGCGCTTACGTCGATCCCTTCGGCGCGCATGATCGCGGCGTTGCCGAGGGTCACGCGGCGGCCCTCGACCGTCGCTGTCACCCTTTTGCCCGCCGGCGCGTCGAACCCTTCCGCCTTCGCCAGCGTCAGGCCGCGCTCTTGCGCCGCGCGAACGACGGCCGCGGCGAGCGGATGTTCGCTCAACGCTTCGACGCTGGCTGCAAGACGCAGCAGATCGTCCTCACTCATCAACGTGGGCTTGACCGCCACCACCTTCGGCTTGCCCTCGGTCAGGGTGCCGGTCTTGTCGACGACCAGCGTATTGATCTTCTCGAACCGTTCGAGCGCCTCCGCGTTCTTGATCAGGACGCCTAAGCTGGCGCCGCGTCCGACGCCGACCATGATCGACATCGGCGTGGCGAGGCCGAGCGCACAGGGACAGGCGATGATGAGCACCGACACCGC
>JANLPL010000164.1:0-1792 GCA_031367195.1 Bradyrhizobium sp. | reverse complement strand
AGAACTCGTCACCGCGCCACAATCAGCCAAAAAAGGCGCGGGGAACAGGGGAGGCGCGGCTTCAAATAGACGCCAAGACACCCTTGACCAAGACGGATACTCTAGCCGACGGCTTGGGAGTTACGCGAAGTCGCGGATCTCTCGCGAAGTCGCGGATCTAAGGCCAATACCGTTCATTTAGCAAAATCTTAATGTTTTGTTAACTCTATTTGGAGGAGTCTTGCGCCGGTTGATGACGGGGGCAAGACGGGGGCAAGACGGATGGCTCGGACGACGGCGGCGCTTCCCAAAGGTAATCGGATCACCGATTTCATCAGTCTGGGCGTGATCGCCAGGACCTTCCCGGCTTCGAAGGTGCGCGAGGTTCTGGCCGCCACGGACAAGGCGAGTGTGCGAGAGCGCGATTTGCCCGCCCATGTCGTGGTCTATTATGTAATCGCGCTGGCGCTCTACATGAACTCCTCGTATCGCGAAGTGCTGCGTTGCCTGCTGGAGGGCCTGAGTTGGCTGCAAGGGGCGTCGCCCGGCAAGGTTGCGGGCAAGTCAGGCATTTCGCAAGCCAGGTCGCGGCTCGGCTTTGAACCGCTGATGCGGTTGCACGACGAACTCGCGCGCCCCATCGCCACGCCCGCGACGCGAGGCGCATGGTACAAGCGTTGGCGGCTGGTCAGTCTGGACGGCAGCACGCTCGATGTCGTCGACGATCCCGCCAATGAGAAGGCTTTCGGGCGTCCCGGAGCCAGTCACGGCCAAAGCGCCTATCCGCAAATCCGCTTCGTCTCGCTGGTCGAGAACGGCACGCATGTCCTGTTTGGAACAAGGATGGCGGGCTGTTCAACCAGCGAAATCGCCCTGACCCGCGACGTTCTGTCGAGCTTGCGCGAGGGCATGCTGTGCCTGGCGGACCGCAACTTCTTCGGCTTCGCGATGTGGCGGCGAGCCCGGCAAACGGGCGCCGATCTGCTCTGGCGCGTCAAGACCAACGCGCGCCTGCCGGCGGAGCGGCGCCTGCCCGACGGCTCTTATCTCAGCCACGTTTATCCAACCGAGGCCGACCGAAGACACAAGACCAACGGCGTCGCCGTGCGCGTCATCGAATACCGGTTGGAAGGCGTCGCCGACGCCGAGCTGATTTACCGTCTCATCACCACGATTTTCGATCCCGAACAAGCTACGGCGTCAGACCTGGCCGCGCTCTACCAAGAGCGTTGGGAAATCGAATCCGCCCTGGACGAATTGAAGACCCACCTGCGCGGCGCCAACATCGTCCTGCGCGGCAAGACGCCCGATCTGGTCCGCCAGGAATTCTTCGGCCTCATGCTGGCCCACTTCGCTATCCGGGGATTGATGCACGAGGCCGCGCTCAAGGCCGATATCGACCCCGACCGCCTCTCGTTCCCGCACACCGTTCGCATCGTACGCCGAAAGCTGATCGCTTTCGGCGCCATTCCCCCCTCTACGCAGGCCGCGGTTGCATGACGCCGTGCTCGACGAAATCCTTCAGGAACTCCTCCCCGTCCGCCGCCATCGACGCAACAAACGAGGCGTCAAACGAAAGATGAGTTCCTTCCCAATCCGACGACGAACCGACAAGCTGCCTCCCAACACCAACATCAAAAACACCATTCGAATCGTTAAATGAACGGTATTGGGGCTAGGTGTCACAATCCTGCCGCGAACGATGCGTCGCTTGTGCCCGTCGGGCGTGATTGCACGCGATATTCGCGATGATGCGACGCGCATCGTCACGCTCGCGGCCTGGCGGCGGCCGGCGAACGCTCTCGTCGAGCAG
>JANLPL010000146.1:0-26259 GCA_031367195.1 Bradyrhizobium sp. | reverse complement strand
GTTGGCTTCGCAACCAAATCTTCTCAGGCAGGGGCCACCTCGCGCCAGCCCAGCGACGCCTATACCGCGTAGCGGTTTAGTTCAATCAGACTTTTGCTGATTCGCGAATCCCGAAAATTTCCTACTTTTAGAATTGCTGGCATGGATGGCACAAGTTCCAAGATGCAAAATACACCATAATCCTCATGCAAAACCGCGCAAACTTGGGAAACGGAAATGTGTGAATCTGCTAGCCCTTGTGGGGGAGGGTTGGGGAGGGGGTAGCCACGGTTTTCACCCCCCCCCCAGCCCTCCCCCATCAAGGGGGCGGGAGCGGCGCCGCGTGTCGTAGTACGAAGCGTTCAACCGGAAAGGGTATGAGCCGTCAGCGCGTCGGCACCGGCACTTCGCCGCGATAGTCGTAGAAACCGCGCTGCACCTTGCGGCCGAGCCAGCCGGCCTCGACATATTTGACCAGCAGCGGACAGGGCCGGTATTTCGAATCCGCGAGCCCCTCGTGCAACACCTGCATCACTGACAGACAGGTGTCGAGGCCAATGAAATCGGCGAGTTGCAGCGGCCCCATCGGATGATTGGCGCCGAGCCGCATCGCAGTGTCGATCGACTCGACCGAGCCGACGCCTTCATACAGCGTATAGACCGCCTCGTTGATCATCGGCAGCAGGATGCGATTGACGATGAAGGCGGGGAAATCCTCCGACATCGTCGCCGTCTTGCCGAGCTTGACCACGAAATTCCTGGCGGCCTCGTAGGTGTCGTCGCGCGTGGCGATGCCGCGGATCAGCTCGACCAGCTGCATCTTGGGCACCGGGTTCATGAAGTGGATGCCGATGAACTGCTCGGGATTCGCGGTCACGGACGCCAGCCGTGTGATCGAGATAGAGGAGGTGTTGGAGGCGACGATCGCCTCGGATTTCAGGAACGGGCGCAGGTTCTGGAAGATGCGGCGCTTGGTGTCTTCGTTCTCGGACGCCGCCTCGATGACGAGATCGCAGTCGCCGAGGTCTTCGAGCCGTGACGCGGCCGAGATGCGGCCCAGGATCGCGGTGCGCCCGGCCTCGTCCATCTGGCCCTTGGCGACTTGGCGCGACAACAGGCCGTTGATCGTCGCCAGGGCGGCGTGGAGTCGCTCCTCGGCGACGTCGTTGAGGCGCACTTCGTAACCCGATTGCGCGCAGACGAGCGCGATGCCGGAGCCCATCTGCCCGGCGCCGATGACGCCCACTTTCTCGATATTGAAGCTCATCGCGCGCGTCCCGATCAGCGAGAGCCCGGAAGGCCGGACGCTCGAACCTATTTCCCGATCTTGCCTATTTTCCGAGCCTGCCTATTTCCCGAGCTTGCCCAATTCGACGGTCAGTTCCGGCAAGGCGGTGTATAGGTCGGCCACCAGTCCGTAGTCGGCGACCTGAAAGATCGGCGCCTCCTCGTCCTTGTTGATGGCGACGATCACCTTCGAATCCTTCATACCGGCCAGATGCTGAATCGCGCCTGAAATTCCCACCGCAATGTAAAGATCCGGCGCGACGACCTTGCCGGTCTGCCCGACCTGCCAATCGTTGGGCGCATAGCCGGCGTCGACCGCGGCGCGCGAGGCGCCCATCGCCGCGCCCAGCTTGTCGGCGACCGGCTCGATATAGGTCTTGAAGTTCTCCGCCTTCTGCATCGCGCGGCCGCCGGAGATGATGATTTTCGCAGACGTCAACTCGGGCCGGTCGGACTTCGCCAGAGCGTCGCCGACAAAGCTCGACAAGCCTGGGTCGGCGGCGGCGGCGACTGGCTCGATCGGCGCGCTAGACCCGCCTTCGCCGGTGGCGGCGAACGAGGCGGTGCGAATGGTGGCGACGACCTTCGGATCGGTCGATTCGACCGTCTGGATCGCATTGCCGGCGTAGATCGGCCGCTCGAAACTTTTCGGCCCCAGCACCTTGGTGATGTCGGAAAGCTGCATCACGTCGATGAGCGCCGCCGCGCGCGGCAGCACGTTCTTGGAGAACGGGCTCGAAGCGGCGACGATCGCGTCATATTCGCCGGCGAGCGAAACCAGCAAAGCCGCCAGCGGCTCGGCAAGGCCATGGGCGTAGATCGCGGCGTCCGCGACCCGCACCTTGGCGACGCCTTGCAGCTTGGCTGCCGCTTCCGCCGCGGCCCCGAGATTCTGGCCGGCGAGCAGCACATGCACCGGCGCGCCGAGCGCGTTGGCCGCCGTCAGCGCGCGGGCGCAGATGTCGGCGAGATGGCCGCCCGTGACTTCGCCGAGAAGAAGCGTGGTCATGTTCAGATTACTCCCGCTTCGTCGCGAAGTTTCGCCACCAGTTCAGCCACGCTCTTGACCTTGACGCCCGACTTGCGCCCGCCCGGCTCCGTCGTCTTGAGCACTTTTACGCGGGGGGACACGTCCACTCCATAATCGGCCGGCGTCTTCTGGTCGATCGGCTTCTTCTTCGCCTTCATGATGTTGGGCAGCGAGGCGTAGCGCGGCTCGTTCAGGCGCAGGTCCGTCGTCACGATCGCGGGCAGATTGAGCGACACCGTCTGCATCCCGCCGTCGACTTCGCGCGTCACTTCGACCTTGCCGTCGCCGATGACCACCTTCGAGGCGAACGTGCCCTGCGGCATTCCCGTCAGCGCCGCCAGCATCTGGCCGGTCTGGTTGCAATCGTCATCAATCGCCTGCTTGCCCAGAATGACGAGGCCGGGCTGCTCGGCGGCGACCACGCCCTTCAGCAGCTTGGCGACGGTGAGCGGCTCGACAATCCCCTCGACGGTGATGAGAACGCCGCGATCGGCGCCCATGGCGAGCGCGGTGCGGATCGTCTCACCCGCCTGCGCCGCTCCGATCGAGACGACAATCACTTCGCTCGCCTTGCCGGCTTCCTTCTGCCGCAACGCCTCTTCGACGGCGATCTCGTCGAACGGGTTCATCGACATTTTGACGTTAGCGAGTTCGACGCCCGATCCATCGGACTTGAGGCGGATTTTCACGTTGTAATCCACCACCCGTTTGACGGGCACGAGAATTTTCATGTCGGTCAATTCTCCGTTCGCGGCGCGAGAAGCGCGGCGAAGATCATGAGGCCAGCGCGGCGCAAACCCCTAATTGCCGCAACCGCCCAAGTCAACGCGCCTTAAAGTTGGCGAGACCTTCAGAAAACGCGGGGGCGCCCGGCCTATTGCGCCGGCTCGTTGCTGGCCTTGATCAGCGGCGGCTTGCCATGCAGCAGCGAGATGGCGGCGTTGAGCTGGGTGTCCTTGGCCTTGTCGGGCGGAACATAGGCGTCGGAGCCTTTCTGCTCGTCCTCGCCGTTCTTGAGATGACCCTGCAAAGAGGCTTCGCCGAGGCTCTGCACCTTGCCCTTGAGATCGTCGGGGATGTCTTCGAGGATCTTGAAATCCGGCTCGATCCCCTTGGCCTGGATGGAGCGCCCGGACGGGGTGAAATAGCGCGCCGTCGTCAGTTTCAGCGCGCCATCGGCGCCGAGCGGCAGCACGGTCTGCACGGAGCCCTTGCCGAACGAGCGCGTGCCGATCAGCGTCGCCCGCTTCAAGTCCTGGAGCGCGCCGGATACGATCTCCGAGGCCGAGGCCGAGCCGCCGTTGATGAGCACCACCAGCGGCTTGCCCTCGCTCAGATTGTAGCCGGGCCGGGCGTTGAATTCCTGATAGAGGTCGGGCGTGCGCCCCCGCGTCGAGACGATTTCGCCCGAATCGATGAAGGAGTTGACGACGCGGATCGACTGCGACAGCAGCCCGCCGGGATTGTTGCGTAGATCGAGGATATAGCCCTTCACCTTGACGTTGCTGGAGCGGAACTTGGCGATCGCCGCCTTCAGCGCGTCATAGGTCTGCTCGTTGAACTGGGTGATGCGGATATAGCCGAGATCGCCGCCCTCGACGCGCGAGCGCACCGGCTGGACGTGGATGATCTCGCGCACGATGTCGAACACTTTGGTGCTCTTGAGATCGCCGCGCTCGACGGTGATCGCCACATGCGTCTTGGCCGGGCCGCGCATCTTGTCGACGGCCTCCTTCAGCGACAGGCCCTTCACCTGCGTCGCATCGATCTTGACGATCATGTCGCCGGCCATCACGCCGGCGCGGGCGGCGGGCGTGTCGTCGATCGGACTGACGACGCGCACCAGGCCGTTGTCCTGCATCACTTCGAGCCCGAGGCCGCCGAACTCCTCGCCGCGCATATTGGTCTGGAAATCCTTCAGCGCCTTGGCGTCGAGGAAATTGGAATGCGGATCGAGCGAGGTCAGCATGCCGTTGATGGCGCTGTTGGTCATTTTCGTCGAGTCGGGCGCCTCGACGTAATTGTCGAACGCCTTCTCGAACACGAGACGATAGAGCGAAAGACCCGCCGAGCCGCCCGGCGTCGCGGCGCTGACGATATTGGCGATCAGCGTGCCGGAGACGCCCAGCGCGACGCCGACGGCAAGAAAGGACGTCGCGCGGGACATGGGCGCCCTCCTCAATTCGACGGGGTCGGCGACGGGGAAGGCGAGGCCTCGACTTTCGGCGCCTCACCCTTGGCTTCGCTCGCTACGGGCGATGGCGTCGCGACCGGCGCTTCGGCGTGCTTGACGCCGTGCAGCAGATCGACCGCGGCGGTCAGTTGCTTATCCTGCTTGGGATCGGGCGGGACATAGGCCTGCGAGCCTGTCGGATCCTCGGACCCGTTCTTCAGATGGCCCTTGAGCGCGGCCTCGCCCAAATTGTCGTCCTTGCCCTTGAGGTCGGCCGGCACGTCCTCCAGCACCTGCATATCAGGCGTGATGCCCTTGGCCTGGATCGAGCGGCCGGACGGCGTGTAATAGCGCGCCGTGGTCAGGCGCAGCGCGCCATTGTTGTCGCCGAGCGGCATGATCGTCTGCACCGAGCCCTTGCCGAATGAGCGGGTGCCGATCAGCGTCGCGCGCTTGTGGTCCTGCAACGCGCCCGCGACGATCTCCGAGGCCGAGGCCGAGCCGCCGTTGATGAGCACGACCAACGGCTTGCCGTCGGACAGATCGTCCCCGGGGCGCGCGCTGAACCTTTGCGCGTCATCGGGATTGCGCCCGCGCGTAGAGACGATCTCGCCTTTGTCGATGAAATCGTTGACGACCTCGATCGACTGGTCGAGCAGCCCGCCGGGATTGTTGCGCAGGTCGAGGATATAGCCTTTCAGCTTGTCGGCGGGAATTTCGCTCCTCAACTTCTCCATCGTGGAACGCAGGCCGCTCCCGGTCTTTTCCGTGAACTGAGTGACTCTGATATAGCCGATATCGCCGTCCTCGACATGGCCTTTCACCGACTGCACCTCGATCACGGCGCGGGTGATCTTGTAGTCCTTCAAATCTTTCTTCGTCCCGCGCGCGATCTTCAGCGTCACGGCCGAATCGATGGGCCCACGCATCTTGTCGACCGCCTGATCTAGCGTCATGCCCTGGGTCGAAACGCCGTCGATGCCGGCGATGATGTCGCCCGACATTAGCCCCGCCTTGGAGGCCGGCGTGTCGTCGATCGGCGAAACAATCTTGATCAGGCCCTCCTCCTCCGTCACTTCGATGCCCAGGCCGCCGAACTCGCCCTTGGTGGAGCGCTGCATCTCGCGATAGGAGTCGGCGTCCATGTAGCTGGTGTGCGGGTCGAGCGACGACAACATGCCGTTGATCGCCGCCTCGATCAGTTTGCTCTCGTCGGGCTTTTCGACATAATCGTTGCGGATCTTCTCGAACACGTCGCCAAACAGGTTGAGCTGGCGATAGGTGTCCGCGGCGGTCGCGAAAGCTTTGGGCGCGACGGCTTGCAGAGCCTCCGGCGCCAGGACGGCGACGGCGGCGCCCACCGCAACGCCGAGGGCGAGATAGGAAACCTTGCGAATCATCCGCGCGCCTTTTCCAGGTTCGACTTCGCCCACCAGGGCTGGGGGTCGAGGATCGTGTCGTTCTTTCTGAATTCGATATAGAGAACGGGCTGGTCGGCGCCAATAGCGGCGGCCGCCGATCCTTTAGCGCTAGCCAATGCTTGACGCGCTCCGCCGGAACCCATCACGGCCACCGGTTCTCCCGCCAGCACGAACTGTCCGACGGCCACCTGTATCCGCTCCATGCCCGCCAAAAGAACATAGTAGCCCCCGCCGGGGTTGAGGATCAAGAGTTGCCCGTAGGAGCGATAGGGTCCGGCATAGGCGACCCAGGCGTCGGCCGGAGTCGAGACCGTGGCCCCCGGCGGCGCGGCGACCGAAACGCCCTTCGTTTCCCCGCCGAGCCCGTCGGGATCGCCGAAATTCTTCACCGGTTTGCCGGCGACCGGCCAGGCGAGCCGGCCCTTGTCGTCGGAAAACGGCGTGGCCGGCTTCAGGCGGGCAAGATCGCCGCCGCGTGTCGCGGCGCGGCTTTCGACGGTCCGCGCGGCCGCGCTGTCTGCGGCGGCCGCGGCGGCCGCCTCCCCGTCCATTTTGGCGATCAAGTCTTTCAGATTGAGCGCCTGGCTGGCGAATTGGTCGGAGCGCCGGCGCTCTTCGTCCAGCGCGCTCGTTCGATCGCCAAGCGCCTTCTGCCGCGCCTCCACCAGCGCCGCCAGCCGCTCCTTGTCGACGGCGTGCGCCTCCGCGCTTGCGGCCAGCTCGTCGCGTTTCCGAGTGATGGTGCGCTCCAGCTCCGCAACCTTTTTTATGTCGCGCGACAGGCCGTCGGCCTGCGATTTGATGTCGCCGAGCAGGACGTTGACGACGCTCGCCGCGCGCACCGCCGCCGCCATGTCGTCGGGCCGCACGAAGATGGCGGGCGGCGCGTCATGCGTCATGCGTTGCAATGCAGCGATAAGTTCGCCGATGCGCTGTCGCCGCTCGCCAAACGAGGCTTCCAGCCGGGTGGCGTCAGTGGCGGCCTGGGCGAGTTGCGCGCTCGCCTCGGCGCGATCGGATTCGATTTTCTGCAACCGCGCAGTGGTTTCGAGCAGCGCCTCGTTGAGGCGGGCGCGGTCGAGCTTGATCGCTTCGACATCGGCCTCGATTCTGCGCCGCTCTTCGTCGGTCGCCTTCAGATTGGTCTCGACGCCGCGCAGCTGCATTTCCATGCCGGCGCGGTCCGCCGCATCGACGGCGCGCGCCGGGGCCGGCGCGAGGCTCAACGCCAACAACAAAAAAAAGTGCGCTTGTCGATGACGAATCGGCATCCCCTTAGCGCTACATCAGCCAAAGCCGACCGAATTGCGTCGTGTTTCAGGCGCGGTGATAAGGATGTCCAGCCAAAATCGTGAAGCAGCGATAAATTTGCTCCGCCGCCATGACGCGAACGAGTTGATGCGGCCAGGTCAGCGCGCCGAAACCGATGGTCGCGCGCGCCGCGCCGCGGATTTCCGGGTCCAACCCGTCCGGGCCGCCGATCACCACGACATAGACGGCTACGCCGGCGTCGCGCGCGCGGCCGATCTCGGCGGCCCAGCCGGCGCTTGCGATGGATGCGCCGTGCTCGTCGAGCGCGCAAAGATAAGCGCCCTTGCCCGCCGCCTCCAGCAGCGCCCGCCCCTCCGCCGCCCGCCGCGCCTCGACGGTCCGGGCGCGCGATTCCTCGAATTCGCGCAGCTCAAGCGCCGGTATCCCAACGCTCGCGCCCATCGCCCTGGCGCGCTTGAGATAACGATCGAACAGCTCGCGCTCTGGCCCGGCCTTCAGCCGTCCGACCGAGGCGAGGACGAGCTTCAAGCCTTTAGTGGGGAAGCGCGCGCGGCTCGGTCGGCCGATCCGGGCCCCAGATCTTCTCCAGATTGTAGAACTGGCGAATGTCGGGCCTGAAAATATGAATGATGGCGTCGCCCGCGTCGATCAGCACCCAATCGTTGACCGGCTGGCCTTCGATCCGCGGCGGCTTGAAGCCCGCGTCGCGGCAAGCCTTGACGACCCGATCGGCAATGGCGCCGACATGCGTGCTAGAACGCCCGGTGGCGACGATCATCACATCGGCGATACTGGTGCGGTCCATCACGTCGAGCGCGACGACATCCTCCGCTTTGGCGTCCTCCAGGCCGGTCAACACCGTCTTGATCAGAAGGCTCTCCAGCGGCGACGACGCGACATCCTTGGGCGCGGCGCGTTTGGCGCGAGAGCGTTTCGGGGCGGTGGGGGCATCCTGGGTGAGGCTCAGCGGCGCATCCTTTCCTGGCACGGGTCAGTGTGAGACAACATGAGCGGAAGCGGCGCGCTTTTCAAGCCGCGACGACGAGAAGAGTGAATTTTCACGGCAGCGTGGCGGCGGCGCCGAGATAATGCGCCTCTGACACCGGCTCGGCCCAATCGACGGCGCGCCCGTCGAGCGATTCCTGGATCGCAATGTGGGTCATGGCGGTCGCGGGCGACGCGCCGTGCCAATGGCGTTCGCCGGGGGAAAACCACACGACGTCGCCCGGCCGGATCTCCTCGATGGCGCCGCCCTCGCGTTGCGCCCGACCGAGGCCCGAGACGACAATCAGCGTCTGCCCGAGCGGATGGGTATGCCAATGGGTGCGTGCGCCGGGCTCGAAAGTCACCGCATTGCCGGCGGCGCGGCCGGGCGGCGTGATCGGAAACAGCGGGTCGATCCGCACCGCGCCGGTGAAATATTCCGCCGGCCCCTTGGTCGAGGGTCTTGATCCGCATCGAATAATGTTCATGCGGCGCGCTCCTGTTGCCAACCTCGACGTAGGCGTCCGCGCTGTCGCGCGCAAGTCAACCCGTCATCCACCGGCCGGGAACGGGGAAAGCCTCGTCCGGCCCGGGCCAGGGCGGCATTGTGACCGCGACGAAGGCCAGCCCCTCCGCTCCGGCGCGAAACTGGAAATGCGTCCCCAGCGGGATCGTCAGCGCGACTCCCGGCCTGACGAGCGTGACGCTCTCCTCGTCGCCGAGCCTGCGCCAGACTTCGCCCTCGCCGGCGACGACATACCAGATTTCCTCGACCGTGCGATGCGACACCGGCGCCGAGACCTGATCGGGGCCAAGCGTGAAATGCGCGAAACTGCCGCCGCCAAGCGCCGCCAGCAGCCGCACCTCGCTCCCATCGGGGGCGAAAGCGTCGGGCGCGGTCGGCAGGATCGTCGTTTGCAGCGGCATCGGGCGTCTCACACAGGGATTCGCAGCGTCGCGCGCAGGCCGCCCAGCGGGCTATCGCTGAGTTGCACGTCGCCGCCATGCGAGCGGGCGATGTCGCGCGCGATCGACAGGCCGAGCCCCGAACCGCTCTGATCCTGATTGCGCGCCTCGTCGAGCCGGAAGAACGGCCGGAACACGTCTTCGCGCGAAGCTGCTGGCACGCCCGGCCCATCGTCGTCGACATGCACAAGGACGAACCGGCCCTCGCGCGCGGCGGAAATCTCGACCCGCCGGCCATAGCGTTGCGCATTGCCGACGAGATTGGCGAGACAACGCCGGATCGCCATCGGCCGCACGGTCACGGTGAGGCCGCTGCGGGCGGCGAGCGCGACCGCGGCGCCGTGACGCTCCGCGTCGAGCCGCATGTCGTCGAGCATGGCGGCCAGATCGGTCGGCGTCGCCGCTTCTGCGCTGTCGCCGCGCGCGAAGGCGAGATAGCCTTCCAGCATCGCCTGCATCTCATCGACGTCTTTTTCGAGATCCTGCGTCTCGGCGCTCGCCTCGAACATCGCCAGCGACAGGCGGAAGCGGGTGAGAATCGTCCTCAAGTCGTGGCTGACGCCGCTCAGCATCGCGGTGCGCTGTTCGTTGGCGCGTTCGATGCGGCGTTTCATCTCGACGAAAGCGAAGCCGGCCTGCCGCACTTCGCGCGCCCCGCGCGGATGGAAATCGTGGAACCGGCCCTTGCCGAAATCCTCCGCCGCCTTGGCGAGCCGAAGGATGGGGCGGATCTGGTTACGCAGAAACAGGATCGCGACGGCGATCAGCGCCACGGTGGCGCCGAACATCCAGAAGATGAAGATGTGGACGTTGGCGTCGTAGCCGAGCGACCGCTTAGTGATGAACCGCGCGACGCCGAAGCCCAGATCGACACGAACCTCCATCAGGCCGGACTTGCCCACCGTATCGACCCAGATCGGATACTTGAGCTGGTGGGACAGCTCGTTGGGCAGCGCGCGGGTGAGCGGGTCGAGGAAATCGAAGAACCGGCGCGGCGGCCGGGGCGGCAAGGGCTGCGGCGGCATCAGATCGACGCTCATGCGGAAGCGCTCGGAGGCGATCTCGCGCAGCCTTTTGTCGTCCGCCCCAAACGGAGCCATCCGATAGAGATCGACCACCGCGCCCACATCGCGCGCCACGGCGTTGGAAAGCCTGTGGGTGACCAGATCCCAATGGCGCTGCATGAAGAGATAGGCGACGCCGGTTTGCAGCAGCACCATCGGCAGAATGACGATCAGCAGCGAGCGGGCGTAGAGCCCCTTGGGGAACAATTCGGCCAGCGAGCGCGCGCCGCTGCGCCACAGGCCGCGCCCCAGATGCAACGCGCCGCGCCTATAGCCGATCGCGGTCATGGGTCGGCGACCAGCTTGTAGCCCGTCCCGCGCGCGGTTTGCAGAAAGAGCGGATTGGCGGGGTCTTCTTCCAGCTTGCGGCGCAGGCGATTGATCTGCACGTCGATGGTGCGCTCCTGGCCGCCGCCGCCCGCGCCGGAAAGCGTTTCGCGCGAGATGCTGACGCCCGGCGACGCGCCCAGCAGCCGCAGGATTTCGCGCTCGCGCTCGGTGAGCCGCACCAGCGCGTCGCCGCGCCGCAATTCGCCGCGCTCGGGCAGAAACAGGAAAGGACCGAACCGCAGGCCGGTTTCGTCGGAGGGCGGCGGCGGCGGAACGGCGCGGGTTCGGCGCAGGATCGAACCGATCCGCAGCAGCAATTCCTTGGGCTCGTAGGGTTTGGCGAGATAATCGTCGACGCCCGCCTCCAGCCCGCGCACCCGGTCGGACGCTTCGCCGCGCGCGGTGAGCATGAGAATGGGGATGTCGGACGTTTCGCGCAGCCGCTCGGCGAAGTCGAACCCGTTTTCGCCCGGCATCATCACGTCGAGCACGATGATCTCGAACGCGAGGCCGGCCAGCCGCGCGGAAGCCTCCGCGGCGGACGCGACCGCCGTCACGCGATAGCCGTTGCGGCCGAGATAGGACGCCACGAGTTGGCGCAGCCGGCGATCGTCATCGACCACCAGCACGTGTGGGGCGTCATCGGGCGGCGCGGCGGTCGCGGACATGCGATCCCTCCCAGGATCTTCCTTATCGGAATTCAAAGCGCGCCCGGTCAACTCCCCACCTCGGGCGCGCCGATCAGCGCAAGGATGCGCTCGCGCGCTTCGCGATCGATCATCTCCAGCAGGAACGCCGCCGCGTCGCTCTTGGCGTCGGGCCCGAGCGCCCGCATGGCGGCGGCGAATCGCCGGGTCTGCGCGCACGCCAGTTTCAGCGCGAGATCGCCGCCCTTGGCCGTCACATGCAGCCGGCGCTGCCGCCGGTCCAGCGCGCCCGCCCGCGCCTCGATGAAATCCTGCGCGACGAGTTCTTTCAGCACGCGATTGAGGCTTTGCTTGGTGATGGCGAGAATGTCGAGCAGCTCCGCAATCGTCAATCCGGGATGACGGGCGACGAAATGCAGCACACGGTGATGCGCGCGGCCGAAGCCGAACGTCTCCAGCAGCCGGTCCGCGTCGCCCACGAAATCGCGATAGGCGAAGTAGAACAGCTCGATCATGTCGTACATCGGCGCGGCGGCGGCGGTGTCGGCCAGGGAACGCATGGGGGTCTCGCAAATGGCGGGGGTTGGGTTCAAGCCGAAGCGCCCGCCCGCTCCATCAGCGCGCGCGCCCGCTCGACATGTCCGGCCCAGGTCAAGGGCTGGTAGCCGGCGATTTTGGCGAGCCGCTCGCGGCGGAAATCCGAGGCGTCGTCCGCCAGCGCCTCGATGGCCGCGACCCAGCCGGGCCCATCGATGGCGTCGGCGAACACGGCATAGCCTTCGCCGACCTCGCGATGCGCCGATATGTCGGAGATGATCGCCGGCGCTCCCGCCGCCAGACATTCGACCACGGGCAGACCGAAACCTTCGGTGAAGGAGGGCGCGACGAGCGCCGCCGAATCCGCCATGAGGCGGGCGAGCCCGGCGTCGGTGAGGTCGGAGGCTTCGGCCAGGAACGGGGCGAGCTGGCGCGAGCGCTCCAGCACATCGACGATGTTCTCGTTCTCCCAGCCGCGCCGACCGGCGATGACGAGGCGCGGGGCGTTCGCGCCCTGCCGTTCCACCAACCGACGCCAGACCGCCAGCAGAAACAGCAGGTTCTTGCGCGGTTCGATGGTGCCGACATAGACGAAATAGGGGATCGCCGGCGGCCTCGGCGGCGCATGGCGCGCACCCGAAAAGGCCTCGTCCACGGCGAGCGGAACGACCTCGATCTCAGGCGTGCGTAAATCGCGCTCGCCCAGCGCCGCGGCGACCGCGCGGCGCGAATCCTGCGAATTGACGATCGCGAGCGAGGCGTATTGGGAGACCGTGGCGAGCCGCGCGACATGGCGGTCGAGCGCGCCCGGCGAGCAGAATTCGGGAAATTCGACGGGAATGGCGTCGTGGAGGAAAAAGGTCGAGCGCACCCCGCTCTCGCTCAGCCAGCGAAACCGCTCGGGTTTGTCGAGCTGGGCGTGCGAGCAGTGAAAGAACATTGCGGGCAGGTCGCCCTGACGGCGCAGCCGGCGGTTCAGCCGCGTTTCCGCGCGCAAAATGTCGCGCAGCGGGAACGAATCGAGGTCGCGCCACCACGCCGGCCATCGCTTGAGCGCACGGAACCGCTTCGGCTTGGCGGCGCCGGCGTCGAACGGCCGGTCGAGCCATTCGCGCAACGCAACATATACGCCGTCACTCTCGGCGCCCGCATCGAGCCGCCACGCCGCCTCGACCCGTTGCAGAATATCCTTCGCCCGCGCAGCGCGGATGGCGCCGGAGAACACCGGCGCATTGAAGACGCAGGTAACGCGGGGATCGTCTATCATGTGCTTGGCGTAGGCGTATTCGACGCGATCGATCCCGGTCGGTCCGCTGCGGAAGATGCGTGTGGCGAGCCGGGTGATGTCGAGAAAGGTGTTCATATCGCCGTCCGAGCGCCGCGCAGCCGAGACGGCGCGAGGGGTACATGACGCGTCGCCGTGCGAATGTAAAACACGGGCCGAGGGCTGCTACCCGTTTGCGGCGCTGCATGATCGGTGCTATCGAAAAGCCCGAAAAATGCGTGGCGCGAAACGTCAACGTTTTGTAAAGTTTGATGAGACTCGCGTTTTGATTCGCGCTTGGGCGCGGGCCGGCGCCTATTTCGCCGCAATTGGCGAATTATGGTTAGCAAACTTGCCCGGACCCGCAGCCTGGGCTAGATATAAGCGCGAAAGCAAGGGGTGCGACAGCGGATGTCGGTCTTTCTTTTCATCGGCGCCCCGTTTGGTCCCTTCTTCGCGCGGTTGTCGCGCGAGATCGAGGCGGCGGGCGGCGTCGCTTTCCGCACGGTCTGCGAAGGCGGCGAATTCCTTGAGACTCCAAGCCATTGCCGCGTTCTCTATCGCCATCGCGACGGCGACTGGAAGCGGTTCCTGCGCGGCGCAATGCGTCGCAACAAAGTCGATGCGGTCATTACTTTCAACGATACTTTGCCCCGGAATCGCGGCGCGCTCGAAGTGGCCGAGGAGTTTGGCCTGCACAGCTTCGTGCTGGAAAATGGCTACCTGCGTCCGCATTGGGTCACGTTGGAGCGCGACGGCGTCAACGGCTTTTCGCGCCTGCCGCGCGATCCCGAGGTCTATCTGGAAGCGCGTCAGGGCGCGGCGGAGCCCGGCGATACGCGCAATTTCCCGGCGGGCCTGCGGCCGCACGTCATCCACACGATCAACCACTTCCTCGCCGCGATCGCGTTCAAGCCGTTCCTCGGGTTCGACGCCAAATATTACGGCGATTCCGTCTATCGCCAGGGCTTTGGCTACATCCGCGAATATCTCTGGCGCGTGACGCATGACGAGGGCCCGGTTCTGGCGCGCGCGCTCGAACTGGCGGACGCGGGTCGAAAGGTGTTTCTCGCGCTGTTGCAGAAGCCCGGCGACGCGCAGCTTGTGGTGCATTCGCGCCACGGCGGCAACGCGGCTTTCGTCGATGAACTCATCAGCTCCTTCGCTGCCGATGCGCCCGATGATGCGGTGCTGGTCGTCAAGCAGCACCCGCTCGACTATGGCGTCGAGCGGACGCCGGCGCGGGTCGCCGCGCTGATCGAGCGCCATAATCTCGCCGACCGCGTGTTTTTCCTACGCAAGACCAGCATCGACAAGATCATGGCGCGCGCGCACGCCGTGGTGACGATCAACAGCACCGCCGGTCTGGCCGCCATCATCGAGGAGAAGGCGGTTCTGTGCGTCGGACGGGCGTTCTACAACATTCCCGGCCTCACCAGCACGGGGCCGCTGTCGCGCTTCTGGCTCGAGGCCGCGTCGCCTTCTCCTGCTCTGGTGCAGGGCTTCATCGCCTTCCTGAAGAACACCTCGCAGTTCAACGGTGGCTTCCATACGCCCGAGGGGCGCGAGATCCTGGTGCCCTTGCTGGCCCAGCGGCTGATCGAAGGCGCGCGTATGGCGCCCAAGCAGACCGGCGAGGCCTACAAGCGCGTCTCCTATGCCGAAAGGCATCGGCTGGCGCCCGGCCAGCTCGGGACCGCGGCGGCCCGCTAAGCTTCCTCGCCTTCACCAGGCTCAGCAATCCATCGACGTCTCCTGGGGAGCGCTGGTCTTGCCTATCCCTATTATGCGTTAAAATTTTGTGTTTTAATTCTAATCCCAAACATCTTGCGCCTATTAAAGAAACCTCTATGTTGAATCCGTGCAACCGGATTTCCGCGAGGAGTCGAGCATGGCGCTTCTGATCTTTCTCAGCGGCCTCGCTTTGGGCGCGGCTATAGGCGCCGCGGTCCTCACCGCGGGCGCGCTGAAACCCGCGCGGCCCTGAACAGTCAGCCCGCGCGCAGCGCTTCGTGCGCCAGCAGCAACACAAGGGCCAGCGCGAGCAGCCATGTTGCGCTTTTCCACAACAGAACCGGGTCGCGCTCGATCAGCGGCGGCCGCGAGCGCGGCGCCGGCGCGGCAAGCCGCAGGCCGACTTCCAGTTCATGCGCGAATTCGATCGGGTCGCCATAGCGCTGCGCCGGCTTAACCGCGACCGCCTTCGCAATCGCCGCATCGAGCCACGCCGGCAGATCAGGGCGGACGCGCGATAACGGCTGATACTTCTCGAACCGAGGCCGCATGAACGGCTCGATCTCGCCATAGGGATAGGCGCGCGAAAACAGCCGGTGCACCGTGACTCCCAGCGCATAGAGGTCGCTGACCTCGTCGCCAGCCGCGCCGACGAACATCTCCGGGGCCATGAAGCTGGGCGTGCCGGGAATGTCGGCCTCAGGAAATTCGGCCAGTCCTTTCGCGGTGGCGACGCCGAGATCGATCAGCTTCAACCCGCCGTCGGCGAGCAGCAGCACATTGTCCGGCTTGACGTCGCGATGCGCGATTCCGGCGCGATGCAGGGCGTCGAGCGCACGCGCGATTTTCGTCGCGATGGCGACGCCCTGGCCGAGCCCGATCCGCTCGCGAACCAACCGTCGCTCCAGCGTCTCGCCCTCATAATAGGGCATCACGGTGTAGAGCCGGGTCTGCTGGCCCGAGGGCAGTTCGATCACCTCGCCGACATAGGGGCTCCGCACCCGCGCGGCGACCCAGGCCTCGCGCACGAAGGCGAGCCGATAGGTCGCATCGGAAGCGACGCGCGGATGCGGAAATTTCAACGCCAGCGGCGCCCCGCCCTCCTCCCGCGCGGCGCGGAAAAGCCGGCTGTAGCGCCCGTCCGATACGACCTCGCCCAGCCAAAAGCCGTCCACGGCGTCGCCGGCTTTCGGCAGCGGCAGGATCGGCAGGGCAGCGGCCGCTTGGCCGAGATCGGCGGCGTCGGCGGCGGGCAGATCAACCACGTCGATCACCAGCGCGGTGGCGTTGTCCGAGGCGCCAGCCGCGAGCGCCGCCTCCACGATGTCGCGCGCGGCCTCCGGCGGCGGCAGGCGCTGGCCAAGCCGACGCGCCAGCGCGGCGTCGGACAAGGCGCCATGCACGCCATCGGTGCAAAGCAGGAATCGGTCATGCTGCTTGAGGCCGAGCGCGACATGATCGAGCTTGAGCGAAGGCTCGAACCCGATCGCGCGCTGCAAGATGTGACTGAGGTCGCCGCGTCCGGCGGTATGATCCTCGGTCAACCGCTCCAGCCCGCCAGCGTCGAGCCGATAGACGCGGCTGTCGCCGACATGCAGCACATGCGCGTTACGATGCGTCAGCACGAGCGCGGAAAAGGTGCAGGCCATGTTCGCCAGCATCGAATCCGTGCGCCCTTGCGCGTGAATCCAGCCGTTGAGCGGCTCCAGCGCGCGCGAGGCGGCGCGGCGCACGCCCAGCGTCTCCGGCAGCGCGGGATAGGCGTCGAGAAAGCCGCGCACCGCCGTCTCGGCGGCGACCCGGCCGCCCTTGTGGCCGCCCACGCCATCCGCCACCGCCGCGACGCAATGGCGCGACAATTCCAGCCACGCGCCGAAATCCTGATTGTCCGGCCGCCTGCCCGTCTGGCTGGCGAAGCCGCAGCGCACCTGCAACGATCGTCGGTCGGCGAGGCTCACGCGGTCGCGTCCGCAAAGCCCTTGAGATAGGCGGGAATCGCGTCCGGGTCGAAGCGGCGGCCGTCGAAGAAGCCATCGGGGCCGAGCGTCATCGCGCCCCGGCGCGAGGCGACCGGGGTGGCTTGCGTCAACGCGCCTTCGACCTTGGCGTCCGCGCGGGGCGTGTCGGCGAGATCGGCCAAGGCGGCGCGATAAATGTCCGGCCGGTAAACAGCCCCAGCGGCGGCGAAGATCTCGGGCGAGGGCGCGATCTGGCCCCAGCGCGCCATTTGCGAGGCGAACCACAAGGCATGACTGCGCCACGGGTAGTTCGCGGCATGGGCGTGAAACTCCAGAAAGTCGGGCGCCGCACGCGCCGCCTCGCCCGGCCGCATCACGATCCGCCCGTCCAGCGCGCGCCGCAGAATATCGGCGGGCGCGTCAAGATATTCGCGCCGCGCCAGCGTCTTGATCAGCCGTTCGCGATTGCCCGGCGCGCTGGCGAAAGCCGCCGCCATATGCAGCGCGCGCAGCAGCCGGCGCAGCGTATCGGGACGCTCTGCGGCGAAATCGGCGCGCAGGCCAAGAACCTTGTCCGGCCCCTGCCGCCACAGGGCCGATTTGGTGGCGACGATCGCCCCAAGACCCGCCTCCACCGCCAGCGAGTTCCACGGCTCGCCGGCGCAGAAACCGTCGATGCGTCCCTCGCGCAAAGCCTCGTTCATCAGCGAGGGCGGCACGACGATCAGCCGCACGTCGCGGTCGGGATCGATGCCGGCGAAGGCCAGCCAATAGCGCAATTCGTAATTGTGCCCGGAGAACGGATGCACGACGGCGAAAGTCGCGCTTTGGCCACGCAAGGCCTTGGCGAGCGCGCGCGCCTGTTCGGCCGGCCCCGCGTCGGCCGCCGCTTCCATTCGCTCGATCAGCGCACTGGACAGCGTGATCGCATTGCCGCCAAAGCCAAGCGCGAAGGGAGCGAGGGTCGGCGTCGCCGCGCAGCCGAGCCCCAGGGTCGCGGCGATCGGCATCGGCGCCAGCATCTGCGCGGCGTCGAAATGGCCGACGGCGACGCGATCGCGGATGTTGGCCCAGGAGATTTCGCGATGAAGCGTCAGCTCTAGCCCCTGCTCCGCCGCGAAGCCGAACGCAAGCGCTGCGATTAGCGGCGCGGCGTCGACCAGTTGCATGAAGCCCAGCGTCAGAGGCTCCGCTCTTGGGTCGCGCGCCATGCCGCTAGCCAGCATCCGTGCGATGCAGCGCGTGCCGCATGTCGAGGGTCTGGCGTTCGCCGATATCGGCGAAATGCGCGCTCAACCAATGCTTCGCGCTGGCGCGGCCGAGGTCGCGCAACGTTTGCAGGAAGGCCCAGGACACGTCGAATTTCGTGTCAGCGGGATAGCCTTCGAGCTTACCGTCGCCGCCGATGCGATGCAGCCGCTGCGCGGGGAAAAGATCCGCCGGCAGGTGGCCCAGCTCGACGAGTTTCCTCGTGTTCTCCACCGCAGCCAACTCGGCCAGCAGGCTGGCGTTGAAAGTGATCTCGTTGACGCGGTTGCTGATCGCCTCCGCCGTGCGGGGGATTTCGCGGCGCTCGATCGGGTTGATCTGCACGATGATCGCATCGCGACAATCGGTTTCCTGAAACAGCGGCCACAGCGGCGGATTGCCGGAATAGCCGCCGTCCCAATAGGGCTCGCCCTCGATAATCGCAGCCTGAAACAGATGCGGCAGCGTCGCCGACGCCATCACATGGTTTGCGGTGAGAACCTCGCGACGGAACATCGCGCCCTTGCCGGTGCGGGCGTTGGTCGCGGCGATGAACAATTTGGGCTCGCCGCCGCGCCTCAAGACAGCGAAATCGACGATTTCGGCGAGCGCCGCCGTCACCGGATTGATGTTGAACGGATTGAACAGATACGGCGAAATGGCGTCGACCGCGCCCGCGATGAGGACCGGCGCCGCGTCGCGCGCGATGGTGCGCCAGAACCGTTCCAGCTTCTCGCGCGCCCCCTCCGTCCCGCCGCTTACGAGGCCAGAGGCCATCACGACGGCGTTCATCGCGCCCGCGCTCGCGCCGCTGACGCCGACGATCTCAAGCCGCGCGTCCTCCAGAATCGCGTCAAGCGCGCCCCAGGTATAGGCGCCGTGCGAGCCACCGCCCTGAAGCGCCAGGTTGATGCGCTTGGGTTCGTTCATGCAGCGGTCCACCCGCCGTCCATCGACAGATTGGCGCCGGTGATCTGCGAGGCGGCGTCGGAGCAGAGATAGACGACCAACGCTGCGACCTGTTCCACCGTGACAAATTGTTTGGTCGGCTGCGCCACCAGCATCACGTCGTTGATGACCTGATCGCGCGTAAGACCGCGCGCTTCCATCGTGGCGGGGATTTGGTTCTCGACCAACGGAGTCCACACATAACCCGGCGAAACGCAATTGGCGGTGACGCCGTGCGTCGCAAGCTCCAGCGCGACCGTCTTGGTGAGCCCGGCAATCCCGTGCTTGGCCGCGACATAGGCGGATTTGAACGGCGAGGCGACGAGGCTATGCGCGCTCGCGGTATTGACGATCCGCCCCCATTTGCGCGTCTTCATGCCCGGCACTGCGGCACGGATGGTGTGAAACGCGGACGAGAGGTTGATAGCGAGAATCTGGTTCCACTTGTCGACAGGAAAGTTCTCGATCGGCGAGACGAACTGAATGCCGGCGTTGTTGACGAGAATATCGACGCCGCCGAACGCGTCCTCAGCATGTTTGATCATGGCGGCGATTTCGTCCGGCTTGCTCATATCAGCGCCGTCGTAGATCGCGCGGACGCCGAATTCCGATTCCAGACCTGCACGCAACGTCTCGATCGCGGCCGCCTCGCCAAATCCGTTGAGGACGACATCGGCGCCCTGCGCGGCGAGCGCGCGGGCGATGGCGAGGCCGATGCCGCTGGTCGATCCGGTGACGAGGGCGCGGCGGGATTTGAGCGACATGGCGAACTCCAGGGCGACGGATGTTCCGCCTATAATTTAGGACGGCGCAAAAAGCGAGATGCGCGCATTCAGGCCGCAGCAGTTGCGGGCCGCAGGCGCTTGGCGATCTCGGATTTGCACGAACCGCAGTTCGTGCCCGCCTTCACCCGCGCGCCAACCGCCTCGACGCTCGCCGCGCCACCGGAAATCACGGCGTCGATTTGATTCTGGCCGATTCCGAAACAGGCGCAGACAATCGGCCCGACGTCGGCGCTTTTGTTCAGCGGCCGCCCGGCGAGCAGGGTCTGCCGGTCGGACGCCGTCAACTCCTGGGCCCCAAACAAGCCGCCAAGCCAGGAACGCGACGGCAGCGCCAAATCCGGCGCGACAAACAAGCACCCCTCCAGCCGGCCCTCGAATATGCGCGCGAAGCGATAGCGGCCGGCGGCGGCGTCGCGATACGTGATCCACTCGCCTGGCTCGCCCAACCATGCGCGCGCGCGCTCGTCCCAGGATGGCGGCGCGGACATCCCCGCAAGCTCGATCCGCCAATGCTCGACCCCGCGACCCAGCGTCCAATAGTCCTCCTGAGGCGTCGCGACGCGCTCGCGGGTCAGCAGGAACGCCCGCCAATCCGCTGCATAAGGCGCGATGGAGACCGGAGTCTGCTTCGATTCGGGCTGGCCCGAGATCGGATCGACATGCGGCGCCACCAGTGCATTGACCCGCCCTGCCGCGGCGAATTCGTCGCTCCAGTGCATCGGCGCGAAGACGCAGCCCCGCCGCTGCTCGGCGGACACCCGCACGCGAGCAATCATGCGGCCGCGCTCGCTCGCCACTTCCGCCAATTCACCGTCAACCACGCCGTAGCGGCGCGCATCGGCGGGATGAAGCTCGGCATAGGGCTCAAACACATGACCTGACAGCCGCGCCGCCCGGGCGGTTCGCGTCATCGTATGCCAATGGTCGCGCACTCGACCCGTGTTGAGCACGAGCGGCCAGGCCGCATCGGTGCGACCAACCGGCGGACGCGGCTCGATGGCGATCAAACGCGCCCGGCCGTCGGGATGCAGGAAACCGCCCTGCCCGAACAACCGAGCTTTCGGCCCATCGCCGCCGCGCCGCATCGGCCATTGAAAGGGCGCCAGCGCGTCGTAATCGGCCTCGCTCACGTCTTGCAGCGCCGAAATATCGAACGCCCGCGCGCCGGCGTTCTCGTAGCCCGACAACGCCGCATGTTCGCGAAACACGTCCGCCGACATCGCGTAGTTGAAACCATCAAAACCCATCGCCTTCGCGACATCGGCGACAATGCGCCAATCGTCGCGCGCCTCCCCCGGCGGGTCGAGGAAACGACGCTGGCGTGAAATGCAGCGTTCGGAATTGGTGACGGTCCCGTCCTTCTCGCCCCAGGTTGTCGCCGGCAAGGTGATATGGGCGAGTTTCAGCGTATCGTTGCTCGCCACGCAATCGGAAACCACGACCAGCGGGCACTTGCCGAGCGCCTCGCGTGCGCGATCCGCATCGGGCAAGCTGACAAGCGGGTTGGTCGCCATGATCCACAAAGCCTTGACGCGGCCCGCGCCGATTGCTTCAAACAGCCCCACCGCTTTCAGTCCCGGCTTCTCCGCCATGCGTGGCGCATTCCAAAACCGCTGGACGAGTTCGCGCTGCGCGGGATCGCCCAGCTCCATATGGGCGGCGAGTTGATTGGCGAGCCCGCCGACCTCACGACCGCCCATCGCATTCGGCTGGCCGGTCAGCGAAAACGGGCCAAGCCCCGGCCGGCCGATGCGGCCGGTGAACAGATGGCAGTTGAGGATGGCGTTGACCTTATCGACGCCGCTGGAGGATTGATTGATCCCCTGGCTGTAGAGCGTGACGGTGCGCTCGGTCCTGGCGAACCAGTCGAAGAACATCGCGACGACGCCCACAGGCAATCCGCAGTCTTCGGCGACCCGCTCGACGCCATAGGGCTGCGCGGCGGCAAGCGCGGCCGCGGCGCCGGAGGTGTGACGCTCGACGAAATCAGCGTCAATGGCGCCGCTTTCCGAGAGATGGTTGAGCAGGCCGTTGAACAGCACCGCGTCGCTGCCGGGCCGCAGCGGCAAGTGCAGATCGGCGAGAGCGGCGGTCTCGGTGCGGCGCGGATCGATCAACACGACGCGCATCTGCGGCCGCTTCTCCTTCGCCGCCGCTATGCGTTGATAGAGCACGGGGTGGCACCAGGCCGCGTTCGAGCCAACAAACACCACGAGATCGGCCTGTTCGAGATCCTCATAGGCGCCCGGCACGACATCGGCCCCGAAGGCGCGCTTGTGCCCCGCGACGCTGGACGCCATGCAGAGTCGCGAGTTGGTGTCTATGTTCGCCGTGCCGATGAACCCCTTGGCCAGTTTGTTGACGACGTAGTAATCCTCCGTCAGCAACTGACCGGAAACGTAGAACGCGACCGAGTCCGGCCCATGTTCGGCGATGGTTTGCGCGAACCCGCTGGCGACATGAGCAATCGCAACGTCCCACGAGGTTCGCTTTCCGTTGACAAGCGGCGTAAGCAACCTGTCTTCCAGTCCAACCGTTTCGCCGAGCGCGGCGCCCTTCGAGCACAGCCGCCCGAGGTTGGCGGGATGATCCGGGTCGCCGCTCACGTTCACGGCGTCGCGCTCGACTCGAGCGACGATTCCGCAGCCAACGCCGCAATAGGGGCAGGTTGTGCGTGTGCCGCTCATTCCGCCGCCAGGCGTTCGCGCGTATCGAGCGACAACAGCACACGACCGTTCTCGATCTGCACTTCGTGCCGACGCACGCAACCCTCGTCAGGCGCAACCGCGTTTCCGCTCGCCAGTTCGATGACGAAATTGTGCAACGGACAGGTCACCTTGTGGCCATGCACAATGCCTTGACTCAGCGGGCCGCCACGATGCGGGCAACGATCGTCGAGCGCGAAATAGACGTCGTCGCTGGCGCGGAATACGGCGATCTGACGCCCGCCCGCTCGCACCACGCGGGCGCCGAGGCGCGGAATGTCATCCGCCTCGCCAATATCCACCCACGCGCTCATGCGACCTCCCATTCGGCCATCGGCGCGAATTCATGCACAGCGGCGCGTTTCTCCGCCCGCTCGGCCCAGGGGTCGCTTTGCGCGAATTGCTGCGAATGGGCGAAGCGGGCGAACAGCGCCTTGCGTTGCGGCAAATCGTCAACCACCGCCTTTCTGATATTGTCGAGCCCCGTGCGGTCGCACCATTTGTAGATGCGCTCGCCGTAGCGCGCCTGCTCGCGGTATAGCTGCACCAGCGCCGCCATCACCTCGATGCACTCGTCCTCGGTCGCCACCTTGGTGAGGAACTCGGTGCCCTTGATATGCAACCCCGCCGCGCCGGCGAACTGGATTTCGTAACCAGAATCGACGCAGATCACGCCGATGTCCTTGCACGTCGCCTCGGCGCAGTTGCGCGGACAGCCCGACACCGCCATCTTCACCTTGGCCGGCGTCCAGGAGCCCCAGAGAAACTTCTCCAACTTGACGCCGAGCCCGGTCGAATCCTGCGTGCCAAAGCGGCACCAGTCCGTGCCCACGCAGGTCTTCACCGTGCGCAGCGCCTTGCCATAGGCGTGGCCGGAGACCATGCCGGCTTTGTTGAGATCGCCCCAGACGGCGGGCAGATCCTCTTTCTTCACGCCCAGCAGGTCGATGCGCTGGCCGCCCGTCACCTTGACGCTGGGGATCTTGAACTTGTCGGCGACGTCGGCGATGGCGCGCAATTCGGCGGGCGTGGTGACGCCGCCCCACATGCGCGGAACCACCGAGAACGTGCCGTCCTTCTGGATGTTGGCGTGCACGCGTTCGTTGATATAACGCGATTGCGGATCGTCGCGATATTCGCCCGGCCACGCGGCGAGCAGGTAGTAGTTGAGCGCCGGACGGCAAATATGACAGCCGTCGGGCGTCGACCATTCCAGCAGCGACATGATCTCGGGCAGGTCTTTCAACTTCTGGGCGACGATGGCGCGGCGAATATCGTCGTGGCTAAACGCGGTGCAGCCGCAGATCGGCTTGACCTTCGGCGCTTCGGAATAGTCGCCGATGGCGGAGGCGAGAATCTGCTCGACCAGACCCGTGCAGGAGCCGCACGAAGCTGAGGCTTTGGTGTGCGCGCGCACGTCCTCGACCGTGAACAGCTTTTTCTCCGTGATCGCTTTGACGATCACACCCTTGCAGACGCCGTTGCAGCCGCACACTTCCGCCGTGTCCGCCATCGACGCGGCTTTGTTCTGGCCGGCATGTCCGCCTTTGCTCTCCTGCGCTTCGCCAAACATCAGGCGATCGCGCATCTGGCTGACGTCGGCGCCTTCGCGCAGCAACTGGAAATACCAGGCCCCGTCGCCGGTGTCGCCGTAGAGCACGGCGCCGAGGATTTTGTTGTCCTTCAGCACGAGCCGCTTGTAAACGCCCCCGCCCACGTCGTGCAGCACGATCTCCTCGCGATCCGGCGCGGGGGCGAAATCGCCGGCGGAGAACAGGTCTATGCCGGTGACTTTCAACTTGGTCGAGACGCTCGATCCTTCGTAGCGGGCAAAGCCCCGCAAGCCGAGATGATTGGCGCAGACTTTCGCCTGATCGAACAGCGGCGCGACGAGGCCGTAAGTCTGCCGGCGATGCTGCACGCACTCGCCGACGGCATAGATGCGGCCGTCAAACGTTTGCATCGTGTCGGAGACGACGATTCCGCGCTCGCAATGCAGCCCCGCCCTCTTGGCGAGATCCACGTTGGGGCGGATGCCCACCGCCATGACAACAAGGTCGGCGGCGACCTCCGAGCCGTCGGCGAAGCGCACGCCGGTCACTCGCTCATCGCCAAGAATCGTCTGCGTTTGCGCCGGCATCTTGAACTTCAGCCCGCGCGCTTCCAGCGACTTTCGCAGCATCACGCCGGCGGTCTTGTCGAGCTGGCGCTCCATCAGCGTATCGACGAGATGCACGACGGTGACGTCCATCCCGCGCTTCATCAGGCCGTTGGCGGCCTCAAGCCCGAGCAGACCGCCGCCGACGACGACGGCGTGCTTGTGTTGGGTCGCCGCGTGCAGCATCAGATTGACGTCGTTGATGTCGCGGTAGCTGACGACGCCCTTCAGCTCCTTGCCGGGAACAGGCAGGATGATCGGGTGGGAGCCGGTGGCGATCAGCAACCGGTCGTAGGACACGCGCTCGCCGGTCGCCGTCACCACTTCGCGGGTGCGGCGGTCGATCATCTCGATCGTTTCGCCTTTGCGAAGTTTGACACCGTGCTCCTCATACCAGGACGGCGGGTTGAGAACGATCTCCTCAAGCGTCTTTTCCCCTGCCAGCACCGGCGACAGCAGGATACGGTTGTAGTTGACGTGCGGCTCCGAGCCGAACACGGTGATCTGGTAGAGATCGGGCGCGCGTTCGAGCAAGTGCTCGATGGTGCGGATCCCGGCCATGCCGTTACCGATGACGACGAGTTTCTGCTTGGGCGTGAAGTCGAGCATGGCCGTGTTCTCCAATCAGACGCGCGCGCCGGACACCGCGCCCCAGGTGGTGCGCCAGCGCGCCTTGACCCTGATCAGGCCGAGGAACCCGAAAAAGGCGAGCGCGGCGAAGAACACAAAGCCTGCGCCGAATCCGCCGGTGAAGGCTTTTGACAGGCCCAGCGTGCGGGCGAGGAAATAGCCGCCGACGCCGCCGGCCGCGCCGACCAGTCCCGTCATCGCCCCAATCTCGTTGCGGAAGCGCAGCGGGATCAGTTGAAACACCGAACCGTTGCCCATGCCGAGCGCCAGCACGCCGGCGCAGAACAGCGCCACCGGCGCCCAGGTGAAAGCGGGCATGTCGAAGAGCGACCAACCGGCTTGCGTCGGCGAGGCCGCGCCTTCCGGCATGGCGGAGACGGCGAGATAGGCGATCGAGACCACTGCGAACAGGATCGACAGGGCGCGGATGCCCCCGATTCGATCGGCGATATAGCCGCCGACTGGGCGGAAGCCCGAACCGAATGCGACGATCAGCGCCACCAGCGCACCGGCGGCGACGCCGGAGAGATGATATTGCACGGTGAAATACAGCGGCAGGGCGTTGGCGAGACCGACGAAGCCGCCGAAGGTGATGAAGTAGAAAAACATGAACCAACGGCTGTCGGGATCGGCGAATATCGCGGCGTAATCGCGCAGCGAGAGCCGCTTCTTCGGCGTCGGCGCCTCTCTGGCGGCGAAGATGTAATAGACGAGGATGGCGACCATCGGGATCAACAGCACGCCATAGACCGCGCGCCAGCCCCAGTTGGCGGCGATCGTCGGCGCAAACAGCGTGTCGAGCACGACGCCCATATTGCCGGCGCCGGCGATGCCCATCACCACGCCCTGATATTGCGGCGGATACCAACGGCTCGCTTGCGGCAGCGCGACGGCGAACGAGGCGCCGCCGACGCCGAGCAGCACGCCGAACGCCTCCACCGCCAACTTGCTGTCGAGACCATTCATCCACACGAAAGCCGTGCCGATCATCACCACGATCTGGGCGATAATGCCTGTGTTCTTGGCGCCGATGGTGTCGGCGAGCAGGCCGAGGGGAATACGCAGCAGCGCGCCGGACAGAACGGGAATGGCGATGAGCGTGAATTTCTCGTCGACCGAGAGACTCATCTGCTTGCTGA